>CAZJNA010000037.1:0-25883 GCA_964547325.1 uncultured Opitutaceae bacterium
CCTGCACCCGGGCGAACCTGGTCCCCGCAAGTTCATGGAAGAGCGGCAGCCAGTCGGGAAGCCGCTGGGCCATCCCCAGGCTCGTCACCTCGCAGAGCAGAGTCTCGGCATAGCGGTCGATGATGAGGCCGCTCAGGCCGTCGCCGTCGGAATTGACAAGCCGGTAGGCGTCGGTCCGCTCATCGAGCTTGAAGAGCTCCCGGCGCAGGGCGACCGCCCGCCGAATCGCCGTCTCGAAATACTCTTCGCCCATCGGCTCCGAACCGTGGGCCACCACCCGCAAGGGAATCTTGGCGCGCGGATTGTAGAGGCCGGAACCCAGCCGCTCGCCCTTCTTGTCGTAGACCGCAACCAGGTCGCCGGGACGCGCCTCCTGCGACACCTCGCCGAGCAGTCGAGGAAAGATCTGGGGCTGAAAGGTGAAGTACTTCAGCTGTGCCCAGGGGCGCGGCCAGCCGGAACGGTCCAACGGCGCAGGCGGAGCCTTTTCATCACGAATGTCTGAATCGTCGATCACAGAAAGCAGGTCACGCGCCTGTCTGCGGTTGGTCAAGTAGGCAGTCGAGCGTGAGTCAAGTTCTCGAACAACCAAGCCCTCGAAGTCCCAGTCAGTTACGACAGCGGCTTCCCGATGCACGTCCGAGCGAAAATTGAAAATAGTTGACGCGATGGCGCCTTGTGGCTACCTGTGTACGCATGGCCAAACCGAGATCGAGAAAATCCATTGTCTACCCGGAAGCAGTTTCCGTCGCGCAAGAAATCCAAGAAGCGGCCGCGGCCTATGGGGTCCGCTGCGAGGTTGTCAATGTCCGCCAAGCGAGAGACCAGCTGTCGAGCCTGCTTGATCGCGCCGCCGGGGGAGAAGAAATCGTCATCACCAGCGATGGCCGTCCCAAAGCCATGATTGTCCGATATAGGCCAAAAATCACCGGCGCCAAATGGGTTTCACTGAAGGCCCTGAGAGACACGATGCCGATGGGGCCAGATTCTGCGTCGCTTCTGGACGAAATTCGTAGCGATCGTTTTTAACCCAACGCCGTATGTATATCGACACGTCCGTGGCGGTTAAGCTGTTCACCTTAGAACCCGATTCCCAAGAAAGTGAATCGATCGTGGCAGATTCGTCGTTGGTCTCCTCCGAACTGCTCTACTGCGAACTGCGAACTGCCCTTCACGCAAAAAAGCGCAGCAATCTGATTTCGTCCCCGATGATGGCGTCAGCGTGGGAAACCTTTGAAGAATATCTGTCGAAAAAGAGAATCCGGCTGATGGCCTTCGACAACGCCCTCGTGCGCGAAGCTGCCTCAGTTGTGGATCGGGTGCATCCGGGTGTTTCCTTGCGGACGCTGGATGCCCTCCATCTGGCGACCTTCATTCGCATGGATGCCGGACCTCTCTTCACCAAGGACAAACGCACGCGCGAAGCCGCCCGGCAGCTGAATCTGCCGCTCGCCGGTTAGGAAATTTCCTGGATTCCTGAATCCAAACGTCTTCCTGGGGACACTCACAGCATATGCATCACCTTTCTCTCATCCCATCTCATTCCATCGCCGCGCTCCCGCTGCCCCTTGCAACAGTCGAGCAGGTGCTCGGCAGCAACGCAGCCCTGATCGGTGGCATCGCCGTCATCCTCGTCCTCGCTATTCCCATCATCGCAATCGTCGGGGCGTACTATACCAAGCACCGCCGGGAGCAGCTCTGGAACGAGACTGCCCGCCTCGCGATCGAGAAGGGCCAGCCGGTTCCAGTCCGGCCGCCTTCGGATGACGAGTTGAGGGCTCCGCCTCTCCCGACGGCCGGTGTCGACCTGCGGGAATGGGATCGCCTGAAGCGCATAAGGAAGCGCCGCGAGGATATCCGGAACGGCCTTCTCCTCGCGGCGTTCGGCGGGGCACTCGCGCTCGCGCATCCCGGCCATGGAACCGGCTTCCCCGGCTACATACTCCTGTTCATTGGAATCGCACTGTTCCTGAATGGAATTCTCGATGGCGTATTTTTCGGGGGCTCCGATGATGCCAGCGGCCATCCGCCCCAGTCTTGACGCCGACAGACTCCGAACTCATCGCGCGCGCGCAGACAATCCAGGACCGCGCGGCGTTCGGGGAACTGGTGCGGCGGCATCAATCGGCGGTCCGCCGCTTCCTCAGGCATTTGATCGGAGGCGACGACGCACTCGCGGACGACCTGGCGCAGGAGACATTCATCCAGGCCTGGCGCAGCCTCGAGCGCTACAGGGGCGACGCCCTGTTCTCGACCTGGCTTCTCGGGATCGCGCACAACCACGCGCGCAACGCGCGGCGGCGCAAGCGACCCGCAGCGCCCGTGGATATGCCGGAAGCGGCCGACGAATCGGCTCCGTCCCCGGCGCAGGCCGCCGAGCTCAGCCAGGATCTCGAGACAGCCCTGGGCGAATTGTCTCCGCAGGAACAAACCGCCCTCCACTTGTGCTATCAGCAGGGACTGTCACATTCTGAAATCTCGGCCGTCCTCGGATGGCCCCTAGGCACCGTCAAAACATCAATAGCCCGCAGCAAGGAAAGACTACGGAAACTGCTCGCCGCCTGGAACCCGCAGCCATGAATCCCCTTCCTCCCGATGAACCGCAGCTGGAGGCCCTGCTGCGCCGGAACGCGGCCGACGAACTGGCCGATAACGGTTTTTCGCTGCGCGTCCTCGCCGCATTGCCGCCGCGGCAACCGGGGATCCTCAGCCGCCGCCTCGCATTCTGCGCCCTCGGGGCGGCAGCCGGCGCCGCGCTGGCCGCGCACCAGGGAGCAGACTGGCCGGATCGGGCCGCGATCGGCAACCTGTTGGAGGGTCTTTTTGTCCAGGCGTCCGGGTTCCTGGCCGATCCCCGGGCAACCGCCGCCCTTGTCCTCGCGGGCTTCGCCGCGTTTCTTGCGTGGCGGAGCGGGGAGAAGTTAAGCGCCTAGCGCGGAATCTCAGGCCACCCGCTCGACGATAAGGGGCGGGGGCGTCGGCCGCTTGGGGGCCAGGCGGAAGGCGTTCTTGAAGTATTCCAGGGCCTGCTCGAGTTTCGCCTCGTCGTTGTAGTGGATCATCATCAGGGGCTCCCCCTGCTTGACCTGCGTGCCGACCTTCTTGATCTCGGAGACGCCGATCGCGTGGTCGATCTTGTCGCCTTCCTTCTCGCGGCCGGCGCCCAGGATATGGACGCCGCGCGCGATCATCGCCGCATTGATCGTGTGGACATAGCCGCGCTTGGGAGCCGGCAGCTTCCGGATGTGCCGGGCCTGCGCGAACTTCTCCGGGTGGTCGATGTAGGAGGTGTCGCCGCCCTGGGCCTTCACCAGGTCCTTGAACTTCGCGAGGGCGGAGCCGTCCGCCAGATGGCGCTGCACGGTCTGCTTTGCGGAAAGGGTCGAGCCGGCGACGCCCGCCAGGCGGACGATCTCCATGCCTAGCTTGAGGACGAGCTCCTTCATGTCGGCGGGGCCCTCTCCCTTGAGAAGCTGGATCGCCTCCTTGATCTCGAGCGACGTGCCGACGGTGTCCCCAAGGGGCTGGTTCATATCGGTGACGAGCGCGACGCAGCGGCGCTTCATCGAGCGGCCGACGCGCGTCATCGAGCGGGCGAGCTGCTTCGCCTGCTCCAAGTCCTTGATGAAAGAGCCATTGCCCCATTTGACGTCGATGACGAGGCCCTCGGCGCCCTCGGCCAATTTGCGGGAGAGGACGCTGCCCGTGATCAGGGGAAGGCTAGGAATCGTGCCGGTTTCCTTGCGGAGTTCGTAGAACTTCGCGTCCGCGGGAGCGAGATCCTCGTTTTGTGCGACGATTGCCCCGCCGATGCGGCTCAATTGACTCGTGAATTGTTCATTCGTCTGGTGGCCCTTGAAGCCGGGGATCGAAGCCAGCTTGTCCAGGGCGTTGATCACGTAGTCGTGCTCGACGCCGCACATCATGGGAACGACGACGCCGGCCGCCATTGCAAAAGGCACGAGGACGAGCGCCGTCTTGTCGCCGACCCCGCCAGTGGAGTATTTGTCGATCTTGGGCTTCGCGATGTGTGACAAATCGATGACTTCGCCCGAAAGCATCATTTCCTCGGTCAAATCAGCGGTTTCCTGGGCGGACATGCCGGAAAAGTAGATGGCCATGGCCAGGGCCGCGAGCTGGTGCTGGGGCATTTCCCCATCGAGGATGCTGTCGATGATGTAACGGATCTCCTCCTGGCCGAATTCCCCCCCATCACGCTTCTTCTCGATCAAAAAATTGAAAGAGGGCTTGATGAAACGCCTTGCGGGAATGTTGCGTTTGCTGGTCATTGCTTTTTGAATGGACGGGGTTGCCGCGACGCGGAAAAGTGTACGAGCCAAACGTATACCCAACCAATGTCGAGCCAAAATTGCACACCGTTCCTCCTCGCCGCAGGGCTCGAGGCCTCCCTAAAGGCGGCCGCGGCGACCGCCGGACTCGATCCCTCCAAGTTCGTGCCCGAGGTCCGCGCGACCGAGGCCCGGCACGGCGATTTTCAGGCAAACGGGGCCCTGGCCTACGCAAAAGAGGCCAGATCCAACCCCAGGGAGTTGGCTGCGAAGCTGGTCTCGCATCTTTCGAAAGACGTCCTCGACGCCTACGACGTGGCCATAGCCGGACCGGGCTTCATCAATTTTACGGCAAAACCGGCCTCACTGCTCGCCTGGCTCATCGCATTTCCGACGCGCGAGTCGCTCGAAGCCGGAGCCGCCTCGGCCCGAAGGGGCGAAACCTGGGTCATCGACTACAGCGCGCCGAACACGGCAAAGCAGATGCACGTCGGCCATCTCCGCTCGGCGGTGATCGGAGAGGCCATCAGCCGGCTGTATGCGTTCTGCGGCGCGAAGGTGATACGCGACAACCATGTCGGCGACTGGGGCACCCAATTCGGCAAGCTGATCTGGGCCCACAAGCGCGAGCTGGATTCGGAGGCGCTCGCCCGGGACCCGATCGAGGAATTCGAGCGCCTCTATAAGATAGGCAATGCCGCATCCGAGGCCGACCCGGCCGTCCTCAAGGAGGCCCAGCAGGAGCTGGTCAGGCTCCAGGCCGGGGACGCCGCGAACCTTGCGATCTGGCGTGAGATCACCGCCGCGAGTCTGGCCGCCTTCAAGAAGATCTACGACCGGCTTGGCGTCCGCTTCGACGAAACCCTCGGCGAGAGTTTCTACAACGACAAGGTCGGGCGGGTGTATGGCGAACTTTCGGACACGGGCCTCGCGGTCGAGAGCCAGGGAGCCCTGGTCGTGTTCCATCCGGGGCACCCCCGCTTCAAGACGCAGCCCCTGATCGTCCGAAAATCGGACGGCGCGGCGAATTACGCCTCGACCGACCTGGCCACCGTGCTCTACCGGGTCGAGCGCTTCCAGGCGCGCGGGATCGTCTATGTCGTGGATTCGCGGCAGCGCGACCACTTCGAACAGCTCTTCCTCACCGTCCGCGAATGGTTCAAGCGCACCGGCCGCGAGGCTCCGGTGCTCCTCCACGTGGAATTCGGAACCGTGCTCGGGGAAAACAACAAGCCCCTGAAGACCCGCGACGGCGAAAACATCCGGCTGAAGGAGCTCCTCGGCGAGGCCGAGGAGCGGGCCTACGCGCTCGTCAGCGAAAGGAGCCCGGACTTTTCCGAGGCCGAGCGCCGTTCGATCGCAGCGGTCGTCGGCACAGGCTCGGTGCAGTACGCGGACCTTTCCCAGAACCGGTCGAGCGACTATGTCTTTTCCTGGGACAAGCTGATCTCCCTCGAGGGAAATACGGCGGCGTATCTCCTCTATGCCGTCGCCCGGATCCATTCGATCTTCCGCAAGGAGGGCCTGCTCCCGGGCGCGGCCGCAGCCGAGGCGGGAGCCGGAGCCCCGGAAACGCCCGCCGAGATCGCCCTGGCCCGGAAGCTCGTGAAGTTCGCCGATGCCGTGAATCTCGCGGCCGAGAGCCTCCGTCCCCACTTCCTCTGCCTCTACCTCTACGAACTCGCCGGGGAATTCAGCGGCTTCTACAACGCGGAAAAGGTCCTTGTTGACGACCGGGCGATCCGCTCCCGCCGCCTCCTCCTCTGCTCCAGGACCGTGCTCGTCCTCGAGACGGGCCTCCATCTCCTCGGCCTCCGCACCCTCACCCGGATGTAGAGTTCCCGCATCGTGAAGCACCTGGCGCGATTCGGCGGAGGAGGATCCGGAAGGGGCATAGCGCAGCCTCATGGTCGCCTCTGGGCCGACCCCCATGAGGGGAAGGCCGGCTGTGGCGACCAGTTTTGGTCTTGGCGGAGCGTGGCCCCGTGAGGGTCCTCCTCCGCCGAATCGCGCCAGGTGCCAAACCAAAGACGGCTTGCCACGGCCTAGCCGCCCCCTAGCGTCGGCCTCTTTCCCCCAATGATTTCCTGGATCCAGCGCACGTTTCAGCATCACTTTCGCATCGTCTTCGGCGTGCTTCTCGCCGTGCTCATCATCTCCTTCGTCGTGACGATCGGCGCCCAGAGCGGGGCCGGCGCCGCAGACCGGCACATCGTCGCCCGGAATTTCTTCGGCCACAACCTGGGCTCGCCGGCCGATTACCAGCGCCTGATCAGCGACGCCCGGCTGAGCGTCGAACTCCAGCTCGGCTACGCCGGGCTCGATGACGATCGCCTCAAGGACTACGCCCTGCAGCGAGCCGCCGCCCTTCACTTCGCCGACGAGCTCCGCCTGCCGGCGGCGACGCCCACGGAGATGGAGGGCTTCATCCGGAACCTCCGCACGTTTGTCGGACAGGACGGCCAGTTTGACGCCGCCCGCTACTCCGCCTTTCGCGAGAACCTGAAGCAGGCCTCCGGAATCACCGAGGAGGACGTCGCCCGCGTCCTGGCCGACGACATACGCATGGACCGGGTGACACACCTGATCGATGGCCCCGGCTACGTCCTGCCGGGAGACGTCAGGGACCTGTTCCTGCACACGGAGACCTCATGGACGGTCGGCGTCGCAACCGTGGACTACGCAAGCTTCCAGCCCGCGATCGAGCCGACGGAAGCACAGATCGCCAAGTATTTTTCGGACAACGCCTTTCGCTATCAGATAGCACCGCGGGTCATCGCCAGCTATATCGAGTTCCCCCTGGGGGCACACCTCGGCGAGATCAAGGTGACCGACGCCGAAGTCCGCGCCTTCTACGACGCGAATCCGAGCCGGTTTCCGTCGAAGGAAAAGGCCGCCGCAACGCCCGATGCCACGTTCGCCTCGGTCCGGCCGCAGGTCGTGGCAGCGCTCGCCGAGGAGCGCGCCCGGCGCGCTGCCGTGAAGACGGCATCGGACTTCGCCTTCGACCTTTACCAGGGCAAGGTTGCGGGCGGCGCCCCGTTCGAGGCGTTCATCGCCTCCCGAAATCTTGAACAGAAGAAGCTCGCTCCTTTCTCCGAGGATGGCGGCCCGGCGGAGCTCGGCGGCTCCGCGGAGATGGGATCCGCCGCCTTCAAGCTGAACGCGGACCGCTACTATTCCGAGGCCATGCCGACGCCGGCGGGCGCTGCCGTGCTGATCTGGAAGGACGCCCAGCCGGCGCGCAATCCCACCCTCCTCGAGGTCCGCTCCAAGGTCCTTGCCGACTATCGGGAAAACGAAAGGCGCGAGCGATTCATAGCCCTCGGGCGGATCCTGAAGACCCAGTTGCAGAGCCGCGCCAAGGCCGGAGCCGCGTTTGACAAGGCCGCGGCCTCGCTCGCCTCCGAGAACTCTGTCGCGATCGCGACGAAGGTTCTGCCCCCCTTCACCCTGCACTCCCCGCCCGCCGGCCTCGACGAGGCCGTAAGCGCGACCCTGGAACACCTGGAGAAGGGAGCGGTCTCGGACATGGTTGCCACCGCGGACAAGGGGTATCTCGTCTACGCAATCGACCGAAAGGAGCCGGATCCCAAGACCTCCGCGCCAAAGCTCGTCGAAATCCGGATGCAGCTCGCCGCGACTTCGGCGCGCAGCGGATCGAGCGCCTACCTGACCGAGATGGTCCAGAATGAATTGAAGAGAACCGAGGCAGCCGCCGGCGCGACCCCGTAGAAAACACGCAACTTTCCGGGCTCCAGACCGTCTCCCCGGCAAAATTCGGCAACTTTTCACGTTTTTCGGTGTTATTCTGGAACTCCCTCATGTCGCGCACCTTCCCTCGAGCCCTTGTCATCGCAGCCAGCCTCGCAGCCATTGCCGGCGCGCAGGCCCAGGACACCGCGGCGACGCCGCCTGCCGCCAATCCAAATTACGCAGCCCCGGTTGCTCCCCAGCCGATCGTGACCGACGCAACGCCGACACAGTCCGGCATCGCGCTCACACTGGACCAGTGCGTCGCGCAGGCTCTCGGCAAGAATTTTGCCGTTCAGGTGCAGACCTTTTCCGTCGATTCGGCAAAGGCGGGCGTCATCATAGCCCAATCGGCCTACGATCCGACATTCGGCGTGACCTGGCAGAAGGCTGAGACGAAGCAGCCCCTCGTCACGAGCACTCTCAGCACCGCGGGCGGCGGAGCAAAACCGTTCACGGACAACCAATCGACCGTCGCCTCCATCACCCAGCCGGTCATCACCGGGGGCACGATCACCGGCAGCTACGACCTCGCGCGCAATTCCAGCAACAGTCTCCAGACGCTCCTCAACCCCGCCTATGACGGACAGACCTCGCTGACCGTCACCCAGCCCCTGCTGCAGGGCGCCGGCATTGGCTACGCCCGCGCGACGATCCAGATCGCGAAGCTCGGCGCCCACATCGCCGGCCTCAACTTCAAGAGCACCGTCCTGACGACGGTCCTCAACGTCGAGACCGCCTACTACAACCTGATCTACTCCCGCCGCCAGCAAGCGGTGGCCCAGGACAACGTGACCCTGGCGAAGCGGCTTCTCGACGAGAACACCACGAAGCGCCAGACGGGAGTCCTGACCGACCTCGACGTCGTGACCGCCCAGGCCGGCCTCGCCACCGCCCAGAGCCAGCTGATCAGCAGCCGCCAGGCGATGGAAAACGCCGAGGACACGCTCTTCGAAGCGATGGGCGAACGCGAATTCCACACCCCGGTCGGCATCGTCGATTTTCCGATCCTTCCCAGCACCGAGGTCTCCTTCTATGTCTCCTACAAACTCGCCCGCGACAACGGCCCGAACCTGGCGATCATCCAGGACACGATCGGCCAGCTGAAGCTCGACGCCCTGCGGGCCAAGCGGAACTTCCTTCCCCTCCTCAACGTCACGGGCGGCGCCGGCTATCTGGACGCCGAGCATTCCTACACGAGCGCGGAAAACAACCTCTGGCCCGGCCCCGGCTACAACTGGAACGCAGGCGTCACCCTCAGCATCCCCATCGGCCTGCGCCAGAGCAAAGCGCTGTACCGCCAGGCGCGCGATAACCTGGATTCCGAGCAGGTGAGTTTCGACCAGGCCGACCAGCAATTGACCGTGCAGGTCCGCGCTGCCGTCCGGGCCGTCACCTCGAACGTCGAAAATGTCACCGCTTCCACCCAGGCGGCCGTCTTGAGCCAGAAGCAGTACGATCTGCAGAAGGCGAAGTTCGACGCCGGGCTCGCCACCTCCTACGATGTCCTCAACGCGCAGACGCTCCTGGAGCAGGCGCGCGTGACCGAGCTGCAGTCGCAGGTGAACCTCCGCCTGGCCCTGGCCAACCTCCATTTCCTCGAAGGCAGCTCCCTCGCCGCCTACCACATCAACGTGGAATAAGAGGTCCGAATTCGCCCAGCCTCACGACCTCGTGGGGCGGGAGTTGGGTTCGGAACCAGGTGCGCTGCTTCTTCACGAGGGCACGGGTGTTCCTGACGATCTCAGCCTCCAGGTCGGCGGCCTTCAGCCTGCCATCGAGCATCGCGAGAACCTCCCGGTAGCCGATCGCGCTCGCGGCGCTTGGATTCTCCTCCAGGCCCGCGCCGCGAAGGGCCCGCACCTCCTCGACCAGGCCCGCGCGGATCATCCCCGCTGCGCGGGAAACGATCCTATTCTCGAGTTCCTCGGGAGCCCGCTCGAGGAGCATTATCTCCTTGTTCCACTCGGCGAAGGGCGCGGGCTGCCGCGCAAACTCCCCGGCCATGTCGGCGAGCGTCCGGCCGGACGCTAGGCAGCGCTCCAGGGCCCGGGCCACCCGGCGGGGATTGGCGGCATCCAGCTTGCCTAGGCCGCCGGGATTGAGGCGATCGAGCTCGGCTACTGCGGCGGGAAGGCCGTCTCCGTCGATGAGGGCCCGGACGCGCTCCCGGATGCCGCTCGAAACCTCGACCGCGTCGACCACAGAGCCGAAAAAGGTCTTCAGATAAAACCCGCTCCCCCCGGCCACGAGGACGGCCCGGCCGCGCTCCGCGATCTCCCTGGCCACCAGCCTGGCCAGCGCGGCGTAGCTTGCGACATTCATGGGTTCCCTCACGCCGCAAACGTCGATCAGATGGTGCGGCACGCGGGCGCGCTCGGCGGCCGTCGGCTTTGCGGTGCCCACGTCCATTCCCCGGTAGAACAGGAGCGAATCGCACGAGATGATTTCCGCGTTGTTCTCCTCCGCCCACCGGAGAGCCCATTCGCTCTTGCCGGTGGCCGTGCACCCGGTGACTACGCGAAGTTTCATCCAACCCCCGCCACAAGGTCGGCCGCCCTTGCCTGCAGCGCGGGCCCAATCCGCGCCCGGTCTCCCAGGTGGTCGGCTATGACATTCACGAGGGCGCTGCCCACGACAACCCCGTCGGCGAGCGCGGCGACCTGCGCCACGTGCTCGCGGCTGGCGATCCCGAAGCCGACGACGACCGGCAGCTTCGTGCGGAGCCGGATGCGCCCCACCGCGGCGGCGATTCCGCCGGCGACCTGCTTGCGCACGCCCGTCACCCCCTCGAGGGAGACATAGTAGATGAAACCCGTGGCGGCAGCGGCGATCCGCTCGAGGCGGGAATCCGGCGTCGTGGGCGCCACGATGTAGACCGTGTCAAGACCGTGGGCCCGCGCGGCCGCCGTGACGTCGCCCGCCTCCTCAGGAGGCAGGTCCAGGGTCAGCATGCCGTCGACGCCGGCCTCCTTCGCCGCCCGAACGTAGGCGTCCACCCCGTTGGCGAAGACGAGGTTGTAATAGGTGTAGAAGACGATCGGAACCTCGCTTTCCCTCCGGATCTGCCGGACGAGATCCAGAATTCGCGCCGCGTTCATCCCTGCCCCGAGGGCCCGTTGCGCCGCGAGCTGGTTCGTCGGACCATCGGCCAGCGGGTCCGAAAATGGAACGCCCAGTTCGAGGACGTCCGCGCCGGCTGCGATCACGGCCCGGCACGCGGCCAAGGACGCGTCAAAATCGGGATCGCCCGCGCACAGGTACGCGATGAAGGCCGCGCGCTTCTTCGAGCGCGCCGCGGCAAAGGCTTTGGCGATTCGGGACATCGGGGTAGGAGAAGGCGGAAAGCGGAAAGCGGAAAGCGGAAACTGCGGATGAAAGGCCGATAGGCTATGCAATCGCAAACTCGACCATAACCGGCCGGTGGTCGGACAGGAACGTTCTCACGACTTCGCAGCGGATGAGCCGGCAGCCGGACGGCATGAAGATGAAGTCCAGCGTCCGCCGGGGAAGCGGGGACGGGAATGTCCCCCCGCTCTCGGGGTGGACGACGTAGTCGCCATAGCCCTTGAGATGCGCCAGCAGGGCCGATGTCGCGTCGTAGGCCGTGTTCGGGTTGTTGAAATCCCCGCAGACAATCGGCGGCACAGCCCATTTCCGCCCGTGACTGCGCCTCTTGAGGGCAAGCCAGGTCACCAGAAGGTCGAGCTGCCGCAGCCGCTGCGCGCGCGAACTCGAGTGAAAGTGAAGGTTGATGAACGGCACGCAACGGCCCCCGGCGTCGATTTCCGCATAGAGGAACCCCTTCTCCCCCACCCGCCGCTGGCCGAAGACCACCGTCTCCGTCTCGATCAGGGGGTGCCGCGACAGGAGGGCGTTCCCGTAGCACAGATTGAGGAGCCCCTTGCGGCGGTTGTTGATCCCGAAGGCGGCATAGGGAAAGCCGGCGTGCACCCGCAGGTAGTCCAGGTGGTCGAAGTTGCCCGACCAGCTCGAGCACTCGTCGATTTCCTGGAGCGCCACGACATCCGGGGCAAGCCGGTCGAGAAGCGCTGCGATCCTGCGCAGGTTGAGCCGCAGTTTCCGGGGGGAGGTCAACCCCTGGATCGGCGCCAGCCCGCGGCCGTGGGCGATGTTGAAGGTGACGAGGCGCAGTCGGTGCATGGCTCGGCGACAGTAAACGATGGGCGGCGTCGATTGACAACCTCCGGGGGCGGGGGAAACGCCCCCGGATGGCCCGATTCCCCGGCAACCCTTTTCGAGTCCAAACGTCATCCCTGCCTAGTCAGCACCCATGAACCCCGACTCCAGGCGCCTGCTGCCCGCGGCCGCCATCCTCGCCGCCGTTTTTCTCGCATCCTGCGCCCATGTCGTCCGCGCTCCCACCCGCTATTCGGTCGCCGAGCATGGCGCGATCGGCGACGGCGCGACGGTGAACACGAAGGCGATCCAGGCGACGATAGACGCCTGCTCGGCGGCGGGCGGAGGCGTCCTAGTCATCCCCAAGGGCGTCTTCCTGAGCGGCGCCCTCTACTTCAAGACGGGCGTCGATCTCCTCGTCGAGAAGGACGGCGTGCTCAAGAGCACGACGTCCCCGGCGGACTTCCCTCCGATCTACACGCGCTGGGAAGGGATCGAGCGCTACTGGACGTCGGCCTTCCTGAATTTTGTCGGGATGAGGCACGTGACCGTGAGCGGCGAAGGCACGATTGACGGGTCGGGCGACGCCTGGGCGGGCTTCGGAAAAAGGGCCCGCTT
Source organism: uncultured Opitutaceae bacterium (assembly GCA_964547325.1). GTDB lineage: Bacteria > Verrucomicrobiota > Verrucomicrobiia > Opitutales > Opitutaceae > Palsa-1447. Next base: position 12,801 of record CAZJNA010000037.1, read on the forward strand.
CCCCGGCGGACCGCGGCCGCCCCGGAGCGCCGCGCCGGCGCCTCCGCTTCCCAAGCTCTCAGAGGCGTATCCCGGGGGCCTTCCGTCCACCGGAGCGATAAGCCTTGCGCCGGATTCCGCCCATCTGCCGATCGTCAACGCAGCGGGAATCCTGATTCCCGGAGGCCCGGGCCGGCTCGCCCCGCCGCGGGCCCTCGTCTTCCAGAACTGCTCGGACGTCCGCGTCTCCGGCCTGTCGCTGAAGAACGAGGCCCGCTGGGGGTTTGTCTTCATCTACTGTCAGGACGTGACGGCGGAAAAGCTCACCGTCCGCGCCGAGCACTACATCCCGAGCTCCGACGGGATGGACGTCGATTCCTGCAGGCACGTCCTCATCACCGGCTGCGACATCGAGTGCGACGACGACTGCCTGTCGATCAAGTCCGGCAAGGACGAGGACGGCCGCCGGGTGAACATCCCCTGCGAGGACATCGTCGTCGAGAAGACCCGCTTCGGCTACGGTCAGGGAGGTGCGGCGATGGGAAGCGAGACCTCCGGGGGAATTCGGAACGTCGAGGTGCGCGACTGCGTGGTCGAAAACGGAAACTGGGCGCCGATCCGGATCAAAACCCAGCCGAGCCGCGGCGGCGTCGTCGAGGACATAACCTACCGGAACATCGAGATCGAGGGCGTGCTCCGGGCATTTGAATTCGACCTTGCCTGGAACATGAGGATCAACACCCCGGAGGCCGCACGCGTCGCCCCGGTCGTCCGGCGGATCAGGCTCATCAATATCCATGGCACGGCGCGATCGGCGGGGACCATCCGCGGCCTCAAGGAGAGCCCGATCGACGGCGTCTCCTTCGAAGGCTGTTCCGTCGCAACGGACACGGGCCTCGTGATCGAAAACGCCCGAAACATCGACACCTCCGGTCTCGCCATCGCCGTCAAGAACGGCGATCCGATCATCCGGCGCTGACTCCCTTCGCACTTTCAATGAATCCCACCATGAAACAAACGATCCGGACACCGGCCTTTTCGCTCCTCCTCCTTTCCGTCCTGTCCCTCGCGCTTCCGACCGCGCGGGCCGCCGACGGCACGATCGCCAAGTTCCAGTTCGGGTCCGGAACCGTGGCTCCCGGCTATACCCAGGTCCTCCCCGACATGGAATACACCGCCGAGCGCGGCTTCGGCTTCGAGAAAGGCTCGTCCGTCGTCTCGGTGGACCGCTCGGGGAGCAAGGCGGCGCGCCTGGTCGCAAAGATCGCCTCGGTCTTCCACCGCGAAGACCCGCTGCACGGGCATTTTGTCACGAGCGACAAGCCGTTTTACTTTTCCGCCCGGGTCCCGGAGGAAGGAAACTACCGGGTGACCGTCACCCTCGGCGACCGATCCGGCGAATCCACGACGACGATCAAGGCCGAGCTGCGCCGGCTGATGGTGGAAAAGATCCATACGGAGCCCGGGAAATTTGCCACCGTGAGCTTCATCGTGAACACCCGCACCCCGAAGATCCCCGCCGTGGGAGAGATCGCGGCGGGCGTCGTGAAGCTCAAGGCGCCGCGCGAGAGCGTGCAGGAAGGCTGGGCTTGGGACAACCTGCTGACGCTTGAATTCAACAATGCGCGGCCCGCCCTCTGCGCGGTCGAGATCGCAAAGGTCGACGTGCCGACGGTGTTCATCATCGGAGACTCCACGGTGTGCGACCAATCGCGCGAGCCCTTCAACAGCTGGGGCCAGATGCTTCCGAACTTCCTCAAGCCCGACATCGCCGTGGCCAATCACGCCGAGTCCGGCGAGACCTACCGCGACTCGATCGGCCGCCGGCGGCTGGACAAGATGCTCAGCCTGATGAAGCCCGGCGACTATCTTCTCATGCAGTTCGGGCACAACGACCAGAAGCAGATTGCCGCGCACTCCGGAGGACCCTTCACGACCTACAAGGCGGAAATCAAGGTCCACGTCGACCGGGTGCGGGCGCACGGCGGCATCCCGGTCATCATATCCCCCATGGAACGCCGGAACTACAATCCGGACGGCAGCTTCAAGCCGACCCTTTCGGACTACGCCGAGGCCTCGCGCCAGGCGGCGAGCGAGCTGAAGGTCGCGTTCATCGATTTGAACGCCCGTAGCATGGTCTTCTATCGCGCGCTCGGCATGGACAAGGCCTACCTCGCCTTTGCCGGCACGGGACTCAAGCGCGACGCGACGCATCACGACAACTACGGGAGCTACGAACTCGCGAAGATCATCGTCCAGGGTATCAGGGACGACGGCCTGCCGCTCGCCTCGCACATCGTGGATGACTTTGCCGGCTTCGATCCGAGCCATCCCGATCCGGTCGAAACCTTTGCCCTCCCTCCCAGCCCGCTCGTCACGAACCTTCGGCCGCTGGGAGACTGACGGGAGCGGCGCCCCCCGGCGTCCTATTTCCGGGTCTCCGGGACGAACTGGACGGGGCTCTCATAGATGGCGAGCGCTATGCAGCCGGCGTCGCTGACGACGCTGTGCCGCGTGCCCGGCGGGTTGATGATCAGCGTGCCGGCCTTCACCGAGCTGTTCTGGTCGCGCTCGGAACCGGCGAGCACGATGATGTGCTCGCAGCCCACGTGCTCGTGCAGGGGCACCCGGCCCGCCTTCCGAAACCGGATAAGGGCGGTGCTTCGGCCGGTGACGCCGTCTCCATGGAGCCTGTGGATGTCGATGCCGTCCATGAAAGGCTGCCAGGGGATCTGGTCCTGCCACTCGGCGATCGTGAAGAGATTGTGGAGCTCAAGCCGTTCATAGGCCGGAGGTTGGTCGGGTCTGGGGGTTGATGCCACGGCCCTAGTGGATAGTAGCGGCGCCCGCCGATGCAAGGTTTCGGAGACGACAAGATCCGGCGCGCGCTTCATCGGCGCGCGTCGGACCCGCCTGCATCGTGGACCTGGCAAGGATCAGGCGGAGGCGTGCCCGGCTTCGGGCAGCTCCTCCTTTTCCTCCACCTTGGCGGCAGCCGGAGCGAATTTTGCGCAGCTGAAGAGGGTCGCGGACACCATGAGATAGCTCATCGCGACCACGGGCGTCTGCCCGATTCCGATCCTTTCCCCGTGCATGAAGCCGAAGAAGGTGAGAATGGACCCGGCAAGGGCGAACCCGGCGGCCTTCTTGAAGTTACGATCGATGATGAGGGAGGCGATGGCGCCGAGGATAAGGCCGCCCAGGATCGAGCCGCCGCCAAGCGTCTGCAGCCCGTGATAGAACACGCCCTGGTTCTTCATGCCTCCCGCGAGCTCCTCCGAGACGGCGAAGATGCCGGCCGCGGCGAGCGCGCCGTTGATGATCGTCAGGCCCCAGTTCGCCAAGTGCGGCGTGAAGGCAAGGATGATGGCCGGGGCGTGCTTTCTCGGCGTCTCCTGGAATGCCTGCGAGCCGATCAGCATTCCGATGTACAGCAGGATGGGCAGGATCGCCACGGTCGGTATGAAGGCCAGCATCAGCGATATCGTGCCAAACCAGCAGAGCAGGATGACGCAGATTCCGGTCGCGGCGGAATAGCCGATCCGGCCGCCCATCGCCTTCCATCCGGGATGCCCGATGTAGACGGCGTTGATGAAGGGATTGCCCATCATGCATCCGATCAGGCTCACGATCCCGTCCGCGGTCAGCACCCGGGTCGTCGGAAAGCTGTCCCCCGCGGCGGCGGCGCTTTCGACATTGTCGATCGCCTCCACGAGGTCGTAGATGCCGAAGGGGATCGCGGTCACGAGGATCGTCCCCAGGAACTGGAAGCCCGAGAACACGTGGTGGAAGGCCGGCAACGGAACATGGAAGCCGAAGTTGCTCACGGCGGCCGCGAGCCCTCCCCCGCTCATCCCGCCGAAGTTGAGGCCGAACAGATTGGATCCCCAGGCTATCAGGGTTCCCGCTGCGATCGCGACCAGCCCGGCCGGAATGCCGCCGTAACGCACGCCTCCGAACCAGCTCAGGAGGATGATGGCGAAACAGGTGAGGCCGATGACCGGGGTCATGTACATCTGCAGGGCCGGCGCCATCGAAATGAACGTGATCGAGACGCCCGCGAGCGTTCCGAGGAGCGCCGCGCGCGGCGTGATCTTCCGGACCGCCGGCCCGATGAAGCCGCCAATCATCAGGACGAAGCTCTGCACGAACACCCAGGTGAGGCCTGCCTCCCAGCCCTTCACGGGATCCCCCGTCTTGATCGCAATCGGCAGCATGATGACAAAGGTCACGATGAACATGTGCGGCACGCTGATGCCCGAGGGCAGCGCGCAGACGTCCGTGCGCCCTGTCTTCTTCGCCAGGTTGTAGGCCAGGCGGGCGTAGTACAGCGTCGACAGGCAGAGCATCAGCCCCGTCGCCGGGAGGATGCGGCCAAAGACGAGGGCGTCCGGCATCTTCAGCACGAAGCGCAGGAGTCCGGTCAGGGTGAGCAGGTTGACGAGGATGTTCGTCCCGAATCCGAAGAGAGCGTTCCAGTCTCCCGGCGTCCATATCTTTGGTTTGGCGGTTGTGTTCATGAAGGGATGTCTGTTTTTGCGGTTGCGGGCGGTGTGTTCAGCCGAAAGCGGCCAGAATCCTGTCGGAGTGCGACACCCAGCCGAATATGCCGCCCTGGGCCTTGATCATCTTGAGCCCCATTTCCTGAAATTCCGGGAAGTACGAGCCGACGCAGTCCGAGGGGACCAGGCAGTCGTAGCCCCGGTCGTTGGCCTCGCGGACAGTCGTGTTGACGCAGACTTCCGTGGTGACTCCGGTGACGACGAGCTGTCCGATGCCCCTGTTCTGGAGGATGGCGTGGAGGTCGGTGGACCAGAAGGCCCCCTTGCCCGGCTTGTCGATGACCGGCTCGCCGGCCACGGGATAGAGCTCCGGAATGATGTCATGTCCCGCCTCGCCCCGGACGAGGATCCGGCCCATCGGCCCGGAATCCCCGATGGTGGTCTTGCCCTTCCCTCGCACCCGCTTCGCCGCGGGCAGGTCCGCGAGGTCGGGCCGATGGCCCTCGCGGGTATGGATCACCTGGAGCCCCTTTTTCCGCCAGGCGGCGAGCAGGGTCCGGTTGGGCTCGATCGTGCGGCGCAGCTGCGACACGTCGTTGCCGAGCATCTCCCCGAAGCCGCCGGCCTCGAGGAAGTCCCTCTGCATGTCGATGATCAGCAGCGCGCAGGTCGCCGGCTTGAATTCGAAGCGGTAGGGTTCCGCCTCGACCATCAGTGTTCCGCTTGCAGCCATGGGTTGTTTTTCCATCGGGGGTTTTCGGGCGCGGGTCAGCGTGAAAGCGTTGTGATCAGGGCATCCGACGTCGCGACGGCGCCGAAGACGCCGTTTTGCATCTTCACCATCTGCACCGCCGCATCGTGGTTGGAGCGCAGCGTCGCCGCGCAGCAGTCCTCGAGGAGCAGGCATTCGAAGCCGCGATCGTTGGCCTCGCGCATCGTCGTGTGGACGCAGACATCGGTCGTTATGCCCGTCAGGACGAGATTCCGGATGCCACGGGTCCGAAGCACGAGTTCGAGGTCCGTGGCGCAAAACGATCCCTTGCCCGGCTTGTCGATGATTGCCTCGCCCGGAAGCGGGGCGAGCTCCGGGATGATATCCCAGCCCGGCTCCCCGCGCACGAGCACCCGGCCGCAGGGACCGGGGTCGCCTATCCCCGCCACGCTCTCCGGGCCCTTCGCCGAGAGCCGGGAGCGCCAGCGCTTGTTCGCGGGAAGATCGCTGAGATCGGGCCTGTGGCCCTCGCGGGTGTGCAGGACGTGGTAGGCGAGGCGGCGCATCGCCGCGAGCACCCGCTGGATCGGCTCGATGCAGACGCGCGTCAGCGAGATATCGTAGCCAAGGAGGTCGATATAGCCTCCCTTGCCGCAAAAATCCGTCTGCATGTCGATCACGATGAGGGCGGTGTTCTCGGGCCGGAGGTCGCGATCGAAGGGCCAGGGATACGGGCTCGATTCGACATGGTTGGGCATTTGGCTCGAGGGGTCTCCGCGCGCCTTAGAAGAACGTGCTGAAGCCGGCGTAGACCTGGGTGTTGCCGCTGATGGGGCTCCCAAATCCGCCGCCGAGCGCCAGGTGCTGGAGGTTCTTGTCCACGAATTTCATGTACTTGATGCCGATGTGGAAGCTCCAGAAACCGTATCCCTTTGGCATGAAGTCCAGCGACACGGTGCCCTTGGCCCCGATCTCGTAGAGGCCGACGGTCGATTTTTTCGCGAAATGCGTGCCGTAGAAATTCTTCTCGGGGAGAAGCATGCGCAGGGGAGCGTCAAATTTCCACGCGCCCTCCTTGCAGCCGGGATCGATCCCGATGTCGGTGTAGCCGCTCGACGGCACATTGAAGTTCGCCGCGGCCGTCGCCTTGCCGTCGAGTTCCTTCCAATAGCTGATGTAGGGGTTGAGGGCGAACGATCCCAGGTAGCTGCTGTCGTCGAGACTGAGCTTGGTTTCCAGGTGCTGGGACGTCCCGATGTCCAGGATGTGCATGTCGAAGGCGGTGTAGGTCACGTCGAGCTTCATCACCTTCGCGAACTTGATGGACAGGCCGGCGATCGGATCCGTCTCGACCCAGTCGGCTGCGCCCTTGCCCTTCACATGGATCGCGATCGGGCGGCTCGTGAAGTCGGCCCACACGCCCGGCACAAAAGTCACGTCATCGATAAGCTCCCCGCTCCCGCCCTGGTAGAGATCCACGAAGCCGAGCAGGAGCTGCTGGTAGGTCAGCCCCTTGTTCTGCACGAGCATGCCGCGTGGCGTCAGGTATTCGTCGGAGACCTCGAAGTTGACGAGCGCGTGCACCTTCGAGCCGTCGGCCCGCAAGTTGGGAAGCGCCCCGAGCGCAAGCGCCGCCGCCGCGCAGAGCAGCGCGGGCATCCGGAAGGTTAAGCGATTGGAAACGGTTTTTTTCGAAGCAGTGTTCATCTGGTTTGGTGTCAGGTTGTGTATTTTGAAACGCAGCTGACGCGCTGATAGCGCCCGCCATGCCGCCTCGTTCCCGCATCGCACAACCTCCTGCGCTCCAGCCGAAAGAAAGTTTCCGGTCCCGAATCGCACCCTCGCGCCCGCCTCCCCGTGTGTCCCCGATGTCGCGGGCGGGACACTTGCGGCACCGCGCCCCCTTCTATCTCGCGGCGACTTCCTCGATCGCCCGGTATATGCGGCTCCGGTGAACGCCAAGAAGCCGCGCTGCCTCGGCAATGTTTCCGTCCGTCTGGCCCAGGGCTCGGCGTATCAGAGCCCGCTCCGCGGCCTCGAGGTTCAGCGGCAGGTCCTGGGAGGGATCCAGCTCTGCCCGCGGCAACGCGGAAGCGGTCGCCGCCCCTGAAATCGACACGAGACGCAGGCAACCCGGAGCGATCTCCCTGCCGCCGCTCGCGATGAGCGCGCTCTCGATCAGATTCCTGAGCTCGCGCACGTTTCCCGGAAAGGGATGGCTCGCGAGAACCGCGAGGGCGGCCGCCGATATCGCCGGCGGGGCGATGCCCATCTCCAGGGAAAAGTGCTCTATGAAATGCGCCGCCAGAAGGGGAATATCCTCCTTGCGCTCGCGAAGGGGCGGTATCCGCACGGTCGTGCGCGCAAGCCTGAAATAGAGGTCCTGCCTGAACGTTCCGGCGCCGATCCTCGCCTCGAGATTCGCGTTCGTCGCCGCGATGATTCGGACGTCCACCTGCCGCTCAACCGAGGCGCCGATCGGCGTCACCCGCCCATCCTCGAGGACGCGCAGGAGCTTGGCCTGGAGCGCGGCAGGCATGTCGCCGATCTCGTCGAGAAAAAGAGTTCCGCCGTTCGCCAATTCGAAGAATCCCTTGCGATCGGCCGCAGCCCCGGTGAAAGCCCCGCGCACATGGCCGAAGAACATCGACTCCATGAGCTCCCCCGGCACCGCCACGCAATTGACGGGAACAAAGGGCTCGGCCGCCCTCGGGCTGCCCGCGTGGAGAGCCCGCGCGACGAGCTCCTTGCCCGTGCCACTCTCGCCGACGAGAAGGACGCCCGCCCGTCCGTAGGTCTGCAGCCGCTCGACCTCGCGCAGCAGCGCCGCGAGCGCGCGGCTGCGTCCGACGAGCCCGGCGACATTCCAGCGGCGGGCCTCCCGTGCGGACAGGACCGAGAGGCGCTCATCGGCCTCGCGGCGGGCATTCTCGGCCGCCTCGCGCCGGCTCGTCTCGGAACGCAGCTCCTCGAGCCGGGCCGCGAGCTCGCGGTTCTTCCCGGCGAGTTCGCGCCGCGCGCGCGACAGCCCCAGGTGCGTCCGGACCCGGGCGAGCACCTCATCGGCCTCGAACGGCTTCACGATGTAGTCGAGGCCGCCGGCGCGAAAGCCGTCGACACGCGCCGCAAGCTCCGCCCGCCCGGTTATGAAGATGATCGGGATATCCCGCGTGGCCGCCGCCGACTGGAGCCGGCGGCAGGTCTCTAAGCCGTCCTGGCCGGGCATCATGATGTCGAGGAGGATAAGCGCCGGGCGGGCCCTGACCGCGAGCCGCACCGCGTCCTCTCCATTCGTCGCCGAGAGAAGGTGGTAGCCGGCCGGCTCGAGAAGATCCCCGAGAACGGCAAGATTCGACGGCTGATCGTCCACGACGAGGATCGACTCGGCGGGGGCGCTCATGGCGGGGGTGATTCGGCGGGCTGCACCCGCAGGCGGTCCAGGAGCCGCGAGATCGCGCCCAGGTCGTAGGCCCGGAGCAACTGCCTCAGGTGCGCGGACAGCGCTTCCGCCGGGCCGCCCAGCTGGCGCAACTCCTCGACGCAGGCCTTGAGGACCGTGGTGCTGTGCAGCTCGGCCGCCACGGTCATCCGCGCGCACAGCCTCTCGGGAAGGACGATTTCGTCGAGATCCCGCTCGGTGATCTCGGCGGCGGCCGGGACGGCCGCCCGCTCCTCAAAGCGCACGCCGGGCAGGCGCCGGAGGCAGGCGCAGAGATCCTCGGCCCGGAATGGCTTGGCCAGCAGGTCGGCGCCGCTCGCGCGAAGGGTCTCCCGCTGCGCGCGATCCAGCAGGGCGGCGGTGTGGAACAGGACGGGCGCGGACGCCGGCAGTCCCCCGGCGCGCAGCGCCGCGAGGAGCTCGGGCCCCGTCGCCTCGCTCAGGAGGACGTCGATGAAGAGGATGTCGGGCGGCGCCTGGCGGGCGATGTCGCAGGCGAGCGAGAAATTGGCAGCCTCGGCAACGGAGCAGCCGATGTCTGCGAGGAGGCGCCCCAGGATCCTGCGGTTGTCCCGGTTGTCGTCCACGACCAGGGCCCGCACGGCGACACCGGGCGCGAGGCGCGGCAGCGAGACCGCGCCGAACACGGCCGGCACGGCGGCAGCGGCGGCCAGCGGCAGCTTGAAGAAAAACCTCGTTCCGGCTCCCGGCTCGGATTGGACTTCCAACACTCCCCCCATCAGCTCGACCAGGCGCCGGGCGATCGCGAGGCCGAGTCCGGTGCCGCCCGAGCGACGCCCGGCGGCCGTCTGGTGAAAGGGCGTGAAGAGCCCCGCCCGCTCACCGGCCGAGAGTCCGATGCCGGAGTCGATCACCTCAAAGAGCCACTGTTCGCCGCCGGCGGGCCGTGCGCCGACAAAGACCTCGCCGCGCGGGGTGAACTTGATCGCGTTGCCGATGAGGTTGATCAGGATCTGCCGCAGCTTGCCCTCGTCGCCGAGGACCGCATGCGGCCCGGCGGCGGGGCAGTCGACGCGAAGGGCGAGGCGCTTTTCGACGCACCGTGGCTTGAACATCTCCGCGATCCCGCGCACGAGCGCTGGAAGGTCGAACACGTCGGACTGCATTTCCATCCGCCCCGCCTCGATCTTCGACAGGTCGAGGATCGAGTTCAGGAGCCCGAGAAGATGGCGACCGCTGTTGGAGAGGGCGGCGACCGCGTCCCGGTGCCTGCGCGGAAACTCGGGATCGCGCTCCAGGATCTGCGTGTAGCCCAGGATGGAGTTGAGGGGGGTCCGGATCTCGTGGCTCAGGTTCGTGAGAAAGTCCGACTTCGCGCGGATGGCCGACGCCGCGGTCTCCTCGGCGCGCTTCCGCTCCGCGATTTCAGCCTGCAGGACGAGGTTTGCGCGGGCGATCTCCGCGTCCCGGCGCAGGTCCGCAAGCAGGTAGCCCACGAGAAGCGCCGTGGCGAGCAAGCCGCCCGAAAGAACAGCCCAGGACTGCCAGGGACGCCGGCCGGCCAGAAACGCCGTGGTGGGCGTGAAGGTTATCCGCCATTCACGACCGGCCACATCGAGATTGAGCGCGCAGGGCGAGAGCATCCCCCACGCCGGCGAATTATCCGCGGCGGGCAGGGCGTAGTCGGAATCGGGAGACGAAACGCCCGAGTCCCGCAGGACGACGCTGACACCCGGCATGCGCGCGAGAGCGGGGCCGACCAGATCGCCGAGGCGGAAGACCGCGGCGACAAAACCTGTATTGGCCTCGCGACGCATCTCGAGCGCAGCAGGCGCCGGACCTGCATAAAGCGGGAGGTATACAATGAAGCCGGGCTCATTTTTCCTCTCTTGCACCAGTCGGATGAGCGGCGTTGCCACGGCCGTTGCCTGGTCGCGGGCCAGGGAAAGGGTCTCGATGCGCGCATTCAGGTCGAAGCCAAAGGCTCCACGGTTCCGATCGAGCGGCTCGATGTAGAACACCGGATAGTAGTAGCCCGCCTGGGTTCGCGCCCGGACCACCCGGTCGGTGGCCGGATCCCGTTCCGTAAACTGAAAATCCGAATAGCCGTCGGCCCGGGCCGCGGCCTCGAAAGCGGCTCTTTCCCGAGCCGGGACCCGCGGCGTCCATGAGAGCGCCTGGATCTCCCGCCTCCGGGCCAGCGTCCCGGAGACAAACCGGCGAAAATGCTCCCGATCCACCGGCAATCCGGTCTCATAGAAGGCTCCGAGGGAATGCAGGCTCTCGAGCGAATCCCCCAGCGATTCGCGCAGGCGCTCGAGCCGCTGCCGGGCGATCGTCTCGAGCACGGTCTGCAGGTTGCGCCGTTCCCACCTGTGTATGATGAAAAAAAGGATCACCGAGACCGCGGTGGCGGCGACGGCGGCCATGGCTGGATGGAGACGCCGCAGCGTCCCGCGGGCCCGGGAAGCGCATGTTAAGGTGGTCAAAGCGGACATCTGAACAGGTCGCGGGAGCGGCGACTCGACGGGAGGTAAAGCACACGACATGCCTTGCTTCCGCATTTCCCATAAAAAGATGTCCGGCGCGCCGCCCTTACCTGCTGCGGACCGAAAACGAGGCCGGGAGCCGCCTCAGTGTGCCGGGCTCTCCGGGCGCTCGTAGAGCGCCATGCTCCGTCCGAAAGCGGTAAAGCGCTCCGCCAGGCGCATATGTGCGTTGCACCAGGCGAGGATTTTTGGGCGCAGGGCGAGCATTTCCTGGTCGTAGGGCCAGGGTCCGGTCGCGCCTCCCTCGGTGGCGAAGACAAAGTCGCTGCCGGCCAGCCGCTCCATGAGCTCCGCCTCAGGCGCCGCTATGATGCCGGTCGGAAGCGTCATGCTGAGAGGAAGCCAGACCTTGTGCCTCTCATAACAGATGACGCGCAGGATCTGGCCGTCGAAGCAGTCGGTCACCTGGTCCACGGCGACCCGCGGCCCGGCGATCCCGCTTGCACGCGCATCCCTGAAGATCCGGTCGGCCACCGCATTGACGGTCCGGGCTCCCGTCGCGAAATCGTCGTCGTAGGGCCTGGCCGCCTGCCTCGCGACAAAGGACCCTCCCCCGACGGCGAGAGCAGCCAGCGCTGCCGCTGCTGTAGCGCCTGCAGGCGCGCGGGCGCGCAGCCCCGCTCCAAGCGCCAGGACCAGGACGACGGCGCCCGGGACCGCGACTCCGAGGACGACCGAGAAATCGTCGTTCTGCAGGGCGAGCACCAGCGCGGGAGCCGAAAGAAAGATTGCACCCAGAACGGCTGCTTCGCGCGGCCAGCGCGGCAATGAACCTGTGCGGTCGCCCGGGTTCTTCCTGGAGGAACCCAGAACCCCGAAGGCCAAGATGATGATTACCAGGCAGGACGCGGCGCCAAACGCGGCCCCGAGCTGCCCGGCACACAGCTGTCCAAAGAGACGAAGAAGCGCGCGGCCCAGGGACAGATGGGTATCCCGAATCGCGGTCTCGGGACCCAGGAAATGGAGGATCCAGTAGTAGAAGTAGATTCGCTGGCTGTTGAACCAGAAAGACGGGGCCGAAATACCTGCAGCCACAAGGGCAGCCAGCCCAAGGTTGCGCGCCCGGCGGGGCCCTTCGCCGCCTCGCGAGGCGAGCACCCACGCGAGGCACGAACACAGAATCAGAACAAAGTAGGTCACAGTGAGGAATCGGCTCAGCAAAGTCATGCCGACCGCAATTCCGAACCCGAGCGACCAGCCCCTCTTTCTGAAGCCCTCGGTCCGAAGGCCTGCGGCAAGCGCGATGCCCATCATGCACATCGCCAGGTGGTCGAGTCGGAAGTCGGTTGCCGATCCCTGCGCCCCAGCCCAAGGCGCCTTGAGCCCAAGAGTAAGTCCGACCGCCACCCAAGCCAGGCCGCGCGAGCCCGTGCCGCGCAAGACAGCGAAGGCAAGCGCCGCCTGCCAGACAATGAAGGCGATCATGTTCACCGCGAGGGCAGCGCTTCGGGACGGCCCGCCGGCCGCCTCAAATGCCAGGATCGCAAGTATGGAATGCAGCTTCCCCTGGGCCGCCGGAGCAGCCAGCGCGTGCCCGATCCCCGGCAGGAATCCGTTGGCCTTTAGGTCCTCATAGCCCGTGTAGGATTCGGTCAGGTACTGGATCTGGTCATTCCACCGGGGGTAGATCCAGGTGCAATGCAGCGACGTCATCCTGTCGAAGAGCAGGAACTCCGCGACGAGGACGAGACAGAGGGACCACTTCATGTCACCAACGCCGTCTGTATTTGTAAGTGGCTCTGTTTCAAAAATGGGGCGGCCAACGGGACTGGCGGCCCTTGGGGCCGGTCCTTCGGACCCACCCTTCGGGTGTCCCATCTCTGCTCGCTTGCGCTCGCTCCGTCAAACCCGCTTCGCGGCTTCTCGTCCCGACAGGGCATATATTTAAAATGGGGCGGCCAACGGGACTGGCGGCCCTTGGGGCCGGTCCTTCGGACCCAC
>CAZJNA010000037.1:25983-26639 GCA_964547325.1 uncultured Opitutaceae bacterium
CGCGGCTTCTCGTCCCGACAGGGCATATATTTAAAATGGGGCGGCCAACGGGACTCGAACCCGCGATACCGTTTTTCATGTTTCTTAGTGTCTCTTTCATAGGGAGATGACACTAGGAAACACTGGTGAACGCATGAACTTGTTGCCACTTTTGTTGTCAGCAGATTCATGGCATCTTTAAGGAAAAAAGAGCGCTCGGATTACTACTTCGCTTGCTTCACCGGGCCGGATGGCCGGCGGGTCCAACGCTCAACCAAACAGGTCAAACGCAAGCAGGCTCAGGCGGTGGCGAATGAGTGGGAGAAGGCGTCCCGGCTCGCTGGCGAGAAGCGGCTCGGGGAGGCCCAGGCGCGCCGGGTGGTGGCCGACATCTATCAGGCGATCAGCAACGAACCGCTGCGGTCGGCGGTGGCGCGGGAATTCCTGCTCAAGTGGGCTGAGACGCGGAAGGTGGACACGGCGCTCTAGGCTGGTGCGCTAGCCCGAAGGCCCCGGCTGCGATGGCTCAGCTGGTCGATCTTCCCCTGCACGTCGATGTTCGTGAAGCGAACCCTGGCCATCGTGAATCGGCCGTCGAGCCGAAGCCGCTCGACGACGTCGAGTTCGCCTGGCGGAAGCAGGAACTTCGTCTTGAGGGCGAGGCCGCCGATCATCAG
>CAZJNA010000038.1:0-26445 GCA_964547325.1 uncultured Opitutaceae bacterium
GCCCTTGACCTCCGACATGGTCATGCCCTCGACGTGAACGGCCGCGAGGGCCGTTTTCACCTCGTCGAGCTTGAACGGCTTGATGATGGCTACGATGAGTTTCATATGTGTGTTGGGTGGGGTTACGAAATCGATGAATTCGTCTGCTCGGGATAGGCGACACCGCCGTGCTCGTGCAGATCGAGGCCCTCAATTTCGCCGTCCTTGGATATTCGAAGGGTTCCCGTGGCCTTCACCGCGTACATGAGGATCATCGCGGCGATGAACACCCCGAGACCGATGCAAGTGTTGCCGATAAACTGGGCCACGAGCTGGTCGGTCCCGCCGTGATAGAAGAGACCCTTGACGACGGAGCCTGCCGAGTTATCGGCTCCGGTTGTCGTCGGTGCCCCAAACTGCCCCGTGGCAAAGAGCCCCAGGCTCCAGGTGCCCCACATGCCGGCCGCGCCATGGACGGGCCAGGCGCCGCAGGGATCGTCGATGCGGGCGTATTCCAGGAGATCGGTCGCGAGAATGACTATCACCCCGGCCACGGTGCCGATGCAAAGGGCGCCCCAGGGGGAGACCCAATAGCACGGGCAGGTGATGGCGACCAGGCCGGCCAGGAGGCCGTTGAGGGTGGCGCCGCAATCCCATTTCTTGGATCGCGGGTAGACGAAGAAGAGCGCCGCAAGTCCGCCGGTGCAGGCCGCCAGCGTCGTGTTCGTCGCGACCCGGGCGATGCCGATATAATCCATGGCGGAGAGCGTGCTACCCGGGTTGAACCCGTACCAGCCGAACCACAGGATGACGGCGCCCACCGAGGCGATCGTCATGTTATGGTAGGGCATGGGCCCGCCACCGTCGCGCTTGAACTTGCGACCCAGCCGGGGCCCGAGGACAATCGCGCCAGCCAGGGCGATCATGCCGCCGATCGTGTGGACAACGGTCGAACCCGCGAAGTCGTGGAAGGCTGCCTTCGGCCAGAAGGGGATGCTGTTCAGCCAGCCATCCGGACCCCAGGCCCAGTGGCCGAAGATCGGATAGAGAAAGCCGCTGACCCCGATGCTGTACCACAGGTCGCCCCAGAAGCCGGTGCGGCCGAGCATGGCGCCCGACGTGATCGTCGAGCACGTGTCGGCGAAAGCGAATTGGAAGAGGAAGAACGCCAGCGTGGCGACTCCGGTGCCCTCGTACGTGTCGCCGAGGTTCTGCAGGAAATACCACGGGTGTCCCGCCGCATCCCCATGGCCGATGAAGCCGTTGCCGTGCCCGAACATCCAGGCAAAGCCCCAGGCCCAGAAGAGGACGCCGCACAGGCAAGTGTCCACGATGCCTTCCAGGAGCACATTGACGGTCTCGCGGGTGCGCGCGAAGCCGGCCTCGAGGAACATGAAACCCGCCTGCATGAAGAAGACGAGAAAGGCGGTCACGAGGACCCACATCGTGTTGATCGGGCTGACATATGCCGGGTCGGGCGGCGTGGCTGGGGCTGCGGGCGCCGGAGCTGCTGCCGCCGGAGCTGCTGCAGGCGCGGCGGGGGCTGTCTGCGCATGCGCCTTCGGCGCGGAGCCGAAGTACATGGAGGCTCCAAACATCGCCAGGAGGCAAAGTCCCACTCCGATCATTTTTCCGCCAAAGATCGCGTAAAACAACGGGCGTTGGGTCGGATCCTTAATCTTTTCTATAAACTTCTTCATGATTGTAAGGTTTCTAGGCTGGTTGAGTTCTAGTTGGGCAGCGTTCGGAACGCCGGCGGTCTTTAGCAGGATAGATGCCAATTAATTTCTAATTAACCCTATATTGATATTCGTTAATGCTCATTTACTCCATTTGCGTGGCACGTAAGCCGCTAATTAGCAGGGCTGTAAGCAAGAACCCGAATCCACGAACCCAACAAAATCATGCCTGAAGCTCCTTCCACTCCGACAGCCCCGACGATGAAGCCCACTCTGGGACTCACCGGTTTGACCGTTAATGCAATGGCCCTGATCGCACCCGGCGCGTTCCTTTGGCTGACCTTTGAGGAACAAGCCCTCTATGGCGCTCCGGGAGCCGGGTCCGCCATGTGGTTCGGCATCCTGGTATCCCTGCTCCTGTGCTATGCCACAGCGATCAGCTATGCCGAGCTGTCCAAGCTCTATCCCGGAGCCGGCTCCTCGTACTTCTACGCCGAGCAGGCATTCCTGGCCAAGTCGAAGGCCTTCAAATACGCGCGGCTGGTCAAGTTCTTCACCGGCTGGGCAAGTCACCTGTATTACTGGGTCTATCCTGGCCTCATGGTGGGCGTCACCGGCCTGCTCATCGGCTATCTCGCCCCGACGTTCTTCCCGGACACATTCAGCAGCAACTATTCGAGTCCGCTGCTCATGTATCTGTTCTGCATCGTTTTTTCGGTCTTCGTCTCGTACATCGCCTACCGCGGTGTCAGCGGCAGCACGGCGGTCAACATCGCGGTGAACGTCATTCAAATCACGGCGCTGGTCGTCTTTTCGATCATTGCCATCGCCTACCGCGTTCAGCACAAGCAGGGCTCGACCGGTTTCCACCTCTCGAATGGAACCGCGGTGAGCTACCAGGTCGCGCAGGTTACGGTGAATGACGACAAGGGCAACCCGATGCCGGTGCTCGACGCAAACGGCAAGCCGACCAAGAACCCAGACGGGACCCCGGCCTACCAGATGACGGACGGCACGGACAAGGACGGCAGTCCCCTTCCCGCGGACGCCAACGGCAAGCCCACGACCGTGGACAAGGCCGCACCGTTCACGCTCGACTACACGGGCAGCTGGACGACGGACTCCAACAACAACGCCCAGTTCAACTTCCATCCAACAGCCAAGTCGGTGATCGGGCCGCACAAGTTCAGCTACACGTTCATTCAGGCCTGCATAGCGATCCTCATCCTGGTCGGCTTCGAATCCGTGACATCCATGGGCGAGGAGGCGAAGAATCCGAAGCGGGACCTGCCCTGGGCCATCCTTCTGTCCCTGACAATCCAGGGGGCGATCTGTTACCTATTCGAGTACTTCGCGGCGAACTACCTGCTGAACAACGGCTACACGCTGGGATCGGCAGGAGCCTCGAGCGCTCCGATCGGCGACCTGATGCTGATCACAGGCACCTGGCTGTTCGGCAGCGCATCGGCGGGCAAGGCCTTCATGCTCGTCCAGGCGCTGACCGTCTTCCTCGCGCTCATAGGAACCACGCTCGCCTGCCTCAACACGGGCGCCCGCGTCACCTACGCAATGGGCCGCGACCAGGAGGTCGGATCTCACTTCGGCCTGCTCCACGGAAAGAACCTCACGCCTCACAGGTCGATCTGGGTCCTCTGCGTCCTATCGATCGTCATCGGGATCGCCACCGTGACCACCTACCTTGGCGGCACGTCGCCCGCTGCCCTGGATAAGCACAACATCTGGTACAGCTTCGGGATATTCAACCAGGCCGCTTACCCAAACATGTACAACTCCTTCGTCATCGTGACGTTGATCAGCAACTTCGGAACGTTCCTGCTGTACATGACCACCTGCATCGTCGCGATGGTCGCCTTCAAGGAGCACCACACATTCCACGGCTTCAAGCATGTGGTGGTCCCGATCTTCGGGCTGCTGGCGAACCTGACATGCATGCTGTTCTACCTCATCGGGCCCTTCTCGGTGTCCGGGATGAGCTGGCACGAGCCCTATTGCGCCCTCGGCGTGGCCGCTGTGTGGGGAATCTACGGCGCGATCTACTTCAAATCGAACAGCAAGGCGCAAGGCAGGGAGATACTCCTGAGCGCGAAGCCCGCATAGTTCTCGTTTGACCCGGCCTGACACCGCATAAGCATCCAAGGCTCCGCTCGCGCTCCCGCGCGGCGGAGCCTTTTTTCTTTCAGCCCCCACCCCATGCGCCTTCGATACGCCCGCCTTTCGACCGCCGGATTCGTGCGGCCAACCAACGAGGACTGGTTGGATTTCTGGGAGTCGTCCGATCCGCTCGAGCGCGAGAAGCAGGGCAGCGTGGCCCTGCTGGCGGATGGTGTCGGTGGGTACGAGCATGGCGAGGTCGCGAGCCGGCTTGCGGTGGACGAGGCGCTCCGGGTGTTCAAGGAAACACCCGCGGACACAAAGCCCTACGACGTGCTGAAGCGGATGTTCACGTCCGCATGCACGCTCGTGCACGACACCGGCCTGAAGGAGCACGGCGGCAAGCCGATGGCGACGACGCTGCTGGCCTCCATCTTCCGGGACCGCACGATCTGCGTCGGCCACGTGGGCGACACACGGGCCTATTTCATCCGGCAGAAGACAATCCGGCGGCTCACCAAGGACCACGTCGCCACGGCCCTCCCCGTAAAGCTCGGCCTGATGCTCGAACGCCAGGCGATGGCCAGCCCCCAGCGAAGCCAGCTCACCCGGAGCGTCGGACTCGAGCCTTTCTGCCAACCCGAGTTCGCCACGCAATTCCTTCACCATGGCGACTTCATCCTCCACTGCACGGATGGGCTCCATGCCTTCGTTCTCGACGAGGAGATGTGCGCGATAATCAGCCGGCATCATCCGTACGATGCGTGCCGGGAGCTCGTTGCGATGGTGGAGAAGCGCGGGGGCGACGACAACATCTCGCTGCAATTGATCGAGGTCAGGGACTGGGAGAAGGTGGTCCAGGCAGCCCCGCCTCGCCTAACGATTGGACCCAAAACGGCCGACAAGCCGGCGGCCAAGACGACCACCGCGGGCGGCGGCGACCTGACGCCCGGCATGCTCCTGGACGAACGCTTCGAACTAACGGACCTTGTGGCGAGAAGCAACATGGCGTCGATTTTCAAGGCCAAGGACCGGCGCACGGGCGACAGCGTAGCAATAAAGGTCCCCCTCATGGCATTGGAGAGCGACATAGCCGGCTTTGAACGGTTCAGCCGCGAGGAGGAAATCGGCGCCCGGCTCAATCACCCCGCCATCCTCAAGGTCATCAAGGTGGACGGCCAAAAGAGCCGCCCGTACCTGGTGATGGAGTTCCTTGACGGCAAAACCCTGGCCGACGTGCTGGCGAAGCAGAAGCCGCTTCCCGAGCCCGAGGCCGTGAGCTATGCGAGTCGCATCTGCGAGGCGCTCGAGTACCTCCATGCGAACGGCATCGTTCACCGGGACCTCAAGCCCCAGAACATCATGGTCTGCGAGGACGGCAGCCTCCGCCTCTTCGACTTCGGCATCGCGCGCGTGGAGAAGGCGCGCCGGCTCACGTTTGTCGGCCTGACGCCGGCCATGGGCACGCCGGATTATATTTCGCCCGAGCAGGTGAAGGGAAAGCGCGGTGACGCCCGCAGCGACATCTACAGCCTGGGCGCGATTCTCTACGAGATGACCACCGGCTCGACGCCCTTCGAGGGCGAAAGCCCTTATGTGGTGATGAACGCTCGCGTCACGGGCGATCCGGTTGCTCCGCGAAAACTGAATCCCCAGCTAACGCCTATCATTGAGGAGATCATCCTTCACGCTCTCGAGCGGGATCCGCGCCAGCGCTACGCCTCGGCGGTCGCAATGAAAGCCGAGCTCGACAACTACAATGTCGTCGAGATCACCGATCGCCACCAGAATCTCCGGGCGCCCCAGCCGTGGAAGAGCAAGCGGCATCTGTACATCCTCATAGGCGGGCTCGTCGTCGGTTGGATCGCCCTTTTTGGCCTCCTCGCGCATTTCCTGCGCTCACGGCACTGATCTTCCGACTGCGAACGGGCATCCCCCAGGGTAAAATCCTTGGGAATGCCCGTGCTGGAATGAATATTGCTCAACGGGTGGCGCATGATGCGCGTTTCATGGAAAACGTGCGCAGCCAGTCTCGGCACCCCATGGGACTACATTGAGGTCCTTGCCGTCATTGCTGTCGTCACGGTGGGCGGATGGTTCACACCCCTGAACTACCATGCTTTCGGCTATATTTACCTTCTGGCGGTCATCGCGCTCAGCCTTCGCATAAGCCGATGGCCTGTTCTCGTCGGTGCGGTTGTGAGCGGAGTGGCCTGGAATTTTGTGTTCGTGCCGCCACGGCTCTCATTCTCCATCTTCCACTTCGACGACTACCTCCTGCTGGCCACCTATTTCGTCGTCGCTTTGATCGGCAGCCAGCTCGCGGTGCTGCGCACCGCCGATGCGCGCGCAAAAATCCTCGCTGAATCCGAACGCATGCACCAGACGCTGCTCGACAGCGTGTCCCACGAGCTGAAGACGCCGATCGCCGTGTTCCGGTCCGCGGTGGACCAACTCGGAACGGCCGACCCCGTCAAACGCGAGGGCCTGGTCGCCGAAATCCGCGCCTCAGTCCAGCGTCTGGACCATTTGATCGCCAATCTGCTCAATCAGACGCGGCTCGAGTCCGGCGTGCTGAAACCGCAGCTCGACTGGTGCGACGCGTGCGATCTGGTGGCGTCCGCCCGGCGGGCGGTCGGCTTCCGCCTGGACGGCCATCCGCTTGCGGTGGACATCCCCTTGGATTTTCCGCTCCTTCTCGCCGACGCCGCCCTGATGGAACAGGCGATCGCGCACCTCCTCCTGAACGCTGCTATCCATACGCCGCCGCCAGGAAGGATTTGGCTCGGCGCGGGGGCAGACGAGAAATCCGACCGCGTCTTCATCGCCGTCGCGGACGAGGGGCCGGGAATCCCGGCCGAGCTTCGCGAGCGGATTT
The DNA here is from genome assembly GCA_964547325.1 of uncultured Opitutaceae bacterium. Lineage (GTDB taxonomy): Bacteria > Verrucomicrobiota > Verrucomicrobiia > Opitutales > Opitutaceae > Palsa-1447. The sequence continues at coordinate 6,649 of CAZJNA010000038.1, forward strand.
TTGACAAATTCAGCCGGGGGCCCACCCCCCGGATCGGAGGTCTCGGCCTGGGCCTCTCCATCGTGCGCGGCTTCATGCTTGCGCAGGGGGGTGAAGTCTCGGTCGAATCGAGGCTAGAGGGCGGCTCCCGCTTTATCCTTTCCTTACCCCGGGCCGCCCACGAACCCGTGCCAAACGGATGAGTCTCGAGCGAAAACCCGACATTCTTCTCGTTGACGACGAAGCACAGCTTCGCCGGCTCCTGCGCTCCGCGCTCGAGGAGGCGGGCTACACCGTGCGCGAGGCTGAAACCGGACGCACCGCCCTGGGGGAAATTGCTCTCCACACTCCCGATCTCATGATCCTGGATCTCGGCCTTCCGGACATTCCCGGTGAAGAGGTATTGCGCGCCATGCGCCCCCTTACCTCCGCTCCCGTGCTGATCCTCTCGGTCCTCGGGCATGAAAAGAGCAAGATCGCCGCGCTGGACGCGGGGGCGGATGACTATCTTACAAAACCCTTCGAGGGGGGGGAGTTGCTGGCCCGCCTGCGCGCGCTCCTGCGCAGGGCGCATCAGGCGCTGACGACCGAAAGGAACTTCTGCTTCGGCCCCATCCAGGTGGATTTGGAACGCAGCCGCGTGCTGCGAGACGGCAGGATGATAAAGCTGACCGCCATGGAATACGGGCTGCTGCGCCTTCTGGTCACGAATCGGGACAAGGTGCTGACCCATCGCCATATTCTGCGCGAGTTGTGGGGGCCGCAGGCGGCAAAGAACACCAATTACCTGCGCATTTACATGATGCGCCTCCGCCGGAAGCTCGGCGATGAGCTCGATTCCGCGGGCCACTTCCAAACCGAATCGGGTGTCGGATACCGCTTCGTGAGCGACCCGGCCCCTGCCCGGTGACCTACAGGAGCATAAAGGCGGCTGCGAGGATCAACGTCGGAGCCAGCGCGGAAACCAGCAGCCAGAACGGGGAGACGCCATCCGGGAAGAATCTCTGCAGTATCGTCTGCCCGGCCGGATTCGGCGCATTGGCGATCACAGTGAGGCCGCCCCCGGTGACGGCGCCCGCCACCACCGCATATTTGAAGGGCTCGGTGAATCCGGGAACAAGGGTCGCGAGGTAAGTGATGGCCGCGTTGTCGTTGAATCCCGTGAGTATCGTCGCCCATACAAACAGCGAGACCCGCCCCAGGCTCTTCAGGACCGGCTCAAGCCACCAGCTTTGCAGGCCACCGTGCACGACAAGGCCGGCGAGAAAGAAGCCCACCAAGAGCGGCGCCCGCAGGTCCAGCTTCTTCTGGTAGTGCGCCGTCGCCTGCGCAAAAGCCATGTAGAAGAGAAAGCCGCCAATGAAAAGGGCGGGAAAATGGGCCACCGCCACCGTGTACGCCAGGAACAGGACCTGAACTGCGATGATCCAGTTTGGAATATAGGCGCCGCCGCCCTGGGTCAGGGCGCGGCCCTGCTTCAGGTAGGTCTGGTTGAGCTCGTCGAATTCCTTTCGGAAGATGACGTAATACAGCATCGTGGCCGCAACGATGCCGGTGAACGCCTTCCATCCGAAGTGCATGAACATGTAGGCCATGTCCCAGTGCCAGGGCCCCGCGGCCATGACCATCGGCGGCGCCGCGAACTGGGTGAGGGTTCCGCCGACGGAGACGTTGACGAAGAGGAGGCCGATCGTGGCGTAGCTCAGGCGCGGCGAGGGCCGGTAGTGGTAGAACTGCCGGGCGAGAAGAAGGGCTGAGATGGTCATCGCCCCGGGCTCCGTGATGAATGAGCCGAAGAGCGGGCCTATGATCAGGATCGACAGCCACCATGCGCTCAAGGTCGCGCCGCCTGTGGAGGCAAAGAGAAACAGGCAGCGCTCCGCGAACCGCAGCATCGGCCGCGTGGAGGCGAGCGCCATGATCACCATCACGAACATGGGCTCCGTGAAATCCACGCGGTGGCCGATATAATCAAGCGCGGTGCCCCAGCTCTTCCAGGCGGATATGGCAAGGGCAAGAATGACGGACCAGATGCCGAACACAGCCTCGACCTCGCCGAGAAAATGCAGGATCTGGCCGCTGAAGCTCACCTCGGGAACCTCGTTCCCTTCATCGTCCATCGTAAGCGACCGCTGCGCCTTGGGAACGGCCCGGTGCCTGGCCTCAGCCAGATGGGCCCAATGCCTGAACTTCGGGGTCAGGAAAGTGTGAATGATGGCCAGCATGAAGATGATGCTGGCGACGAGATTGAACGGATCGGCGTGCACGCGATCCGAAAGGGTCTGGTACAGCCCCTCACCGGACATCGGTGGATAGCGGTCCAGCGGCAGCGGAAAATCGCCGCCGATCGGCTGCATCCCCGACGGGGATGCAGCCGCGAGGCAGAATCGCAGAAACATCAAGCCAGGCGCCGCCGCAACTGCCGGAAAAGCACGACGCCGTACCCGATCACAACACCGGCCGAGACCCACCACTGGCTGAAGGTGCCGGGCGCGAAAAGAACCGGGCAGAGAAACTGGACCAGCGCGAGCGCGACCAGCAGGTAAGCCACTCGCCTGAATGAGCCAGGCGTCGCCGCCCAGCCGCTCGTGAACTTTCCCTCCTGCTGGAGCTTCTCGTAACGGTGCCGGGCGATATCCTGGATGGATCCGAAGATAAGCCCGATCATTCCGCCTGCCAGCAATGCTGCCGGCAGGCGGAGGGAGTCGATAATAGGGGTTTGCATTGGCAATCCTACTGAACGGGCGTTTCGGCCTTCGTGTCCATGACGAAACCGGAATACCCGGGCGCGCCCATTTCGGGCATGTCCAGACCCGCGATCTCAACTTCCTTGCTCACGCGGTTGCCGACCAGGACCTCCGCGATCTTGTAAGCGATGATGGAAAGGACGGACAGGGTGACGAAGCAGACGACGACGCCGATGGTCTCGGCCTCAAGCTGGCCGAAGCCGCCGCCGTAGAACAATCCCGTGACCTTCCCGGAAACGCCATTCCATCCGTCTCCGTACGTTCCATCCGCGAAAAGGCCTAGGGAGAGGCAGCCCCATGCGCCGTTGACGCCGTGGACGGAGATGGCTCCGACGCAGTCGTCGATGCCGATCTTGTCAAAGAAGAAGACCGACTCGACCACCAGGATGCCGGCGACCAAACCCAGGGCCGAGGCGCCGAAGGCGCTCACGAAGGCGCAGGGGCAGGTGATGGCCACGAGGCCGGCCAGCATGCCGTTGCACATCATGGCCGGATCCGGCTTCTTCGTCTTGAACCACCACATCCAGAGCGTCGCGCCCACCGCGCCTGTCGCGCTGGCGAGCATCGTGTTGACGGCGACAACGGCGATGCGGAGATCGGTGGCCGCGAGGCTGGAGCCCGGATTGAATCCGAACCATCCGAAGGCCAGGATGAATGTGCCGAGCATGACCAGGGGGATGCTGTGCGGAATGATCGGATTCACGATCTTTCCGCTGCTGTCGTACTTTCCATGGCGGGGACCGATCAACCAACAGAATATAAGGCAGATCACTCCCCCCTGCATATGCACGACCGAGGAGCCGGCGAAATCCACGTGCCCGTGGCCGATGCCCCAGTTGACGCCCATCTGCGCCAGCCAGCCGGCGCCCCAGACCCAGTTTCCGAACACAGGATACATGAATGTCCCGATGCATGCCCCGTAGATCATGAAGGCCGAGAATTTCCATCGCTCAGCGGCGCCTCCGGTTGGAATCGTCGCGGTGGTGTCCATGAACACCATCTGGAAGAGGAAGAGCGCGAAGGCCGCACAATCGTAGCCCGCGCCCTTAAGGAAGAACCCCTTGGCTCCCAGAAGACCGAGGAAATGGCCTCCGATCGTTATGCCGAGTTCCTTGTTCAAGCCGGCGTAGCCGCCCATCGTCGCAATGCCGCCTCCGATCGGATTGTTGGGATCGGCCATGCCGCCAAACATGAATGCAAACCCGCATATGTAGAATCCGAGCATTCCCAACGGGTAGATCATGAAGTTCATGGCCATCGTGTGACCGGCGTTCTTGGCGCGGCACAGGCCGGTTTCGACGAGCGCGAATCCGGCCTGCATGAACATGACGAGGAAGCCCGTGACCAGGGTCCAGGTGAAGTTGATCGCCACCCGGTTGTGGCCGACCGAGTCGGACAGCTTCACCGCCAGCGGCTCCAGCTTGGCCTGCGCCGTGTAGTCATCGAACGCCTTCTTGGCGTCCTGATACGCCTTAAGCTTCGCCGGGTCTTTCTTGTCGGCGTCGCTCAAGTCGGCAGGCGCGCTGACGACGAACATGGTTCCGCCGACCGACTGGGCGTCGGCCGTGCCGCCTGTCGCATAGCCACCCGGGTCGGGTGCGGGGTCGTCGGCAAGAAGCCTCGCCGTGTTTGTTGTCCATAAAAGCGCCGCTCCGAGTAGAGCCGCGCGCAACCATTTCGTGCCAATGGATTGGGTAGTCATATGAGGAGGGCTGCCGATCTCCCCAGGCCGAGAAACTAACTGACCGGGGAAAACCTAGCCCCCTGCAGTCAGCAAAACAGATGCCAATTAACGTAAATTAAACATTAACATAGGTTTATATAATATATATACTATGTTTACTAAAAATCCGGGAACAGCAGCGTCATAAGCAGTTGTTCATTATAAAGAAATGGCCGCTGACTGGTTGCGGCCTATCCGTGCAGGCGGATGAGTGCGCTAAATCCGCGTTAATTCTTGGCAAATACGGGCAAGAAAAGGAGCTATGCACCGACCCGCGGTGCTTCGACGGTCGAGCCAGTGCTGCCCGAACCGCCGGCAATGCACCGGGCGACTGTCGCTTCAAGGTCCTCGAGATCGAAAGGCTTCATCATCACAACCGCCGCTCCCGCGTTGAGCGCGAGGTTCCTCGCCTCCTGTGTCGCCACGCCCGTCATCATGAGAACGGGGATCCTCTTGAGCAGCGGATCGGCCTTCAGCGTCCTGCAAACGGCGACCCCGTTCATCAGCGGCATCTCGAGATCGAGCATGATAAGGTGGAGATCAGGAAACCGTTCAGCGGCCAGTTCCAAACCCTTCCTTCCGTCGCCGGCGAGCACGACTTCATAGCCAAGATTCTGAAGGAAGTACTCGAGAGCCTTCAGCACGGACGGAACGTCGTCGATGATGAGGATGCGGGCCATGGCGGAAGCGGGGAACCTATTCAATCGGCCGCCGCAAAATTGTCACGATTGAAGAAGGGCGCGCAATTCCTCCGCAGTCGTCGCGGGCGCCCGGCACGAATATTCCTCGCAGACATAGGCCGTTGCCCGCGGCGGCCGGAGCGCCAGGGACCCAAGCCAGGGCGCCAGTTCCAGAATCCACGCTTGGGCGGGGCTTCCGTCGAGCCCCAGGAGGGCCCGCGTCGGCCCGAGCCGTTCGTGGCAAACCGCGGCGAGGGCCCGGAAATCCCCCTTCGAAGGATCGCCGACCAGCACGACGTGGCGAGGCGCGCCCAGTCCCATCTCGAAGGCGCAGAGCATCTGCGGCAGCGCCTGGGGCATCCGGCTCCACTGGGGCCGGAAAGCGGCGAGCGTCCGGAAGGCCCTCGTCGGAAGATCGCCGCCCGGCACGCCCTCATGCCGGAAGGCTCCAAGCCTGAGGAGGTTCATCGCGGCCACCGAACTCGGTGCCGGTTCCGCGCCATCGTAGTCCTCCTTGAGCCGGACAAGGACGTCGGAGGCCCCAATGGCGGAGTTGAAATAGCCGCCGCCGGCCTCGTCCCAGAAAAGCTCGTCCATCTTTTCCTGGAGCCGAAAAGCCCAGGCGAGCCAGCGCTGCTCGAATCCGGCCTCGTAGAGATCGATGAGGCCCTGGATGACCAGCGCATAATCCTCCGCGAAGCCTTCCGTCGCTCCCCTGCCATCAAGGAAGGCCCGGAAGAGCACGCCGCGCTTCCCGTCGGCGAGTTCGGACTGCAGGAATTCAGCGGCTCGAACGGCCGCGGCCCTATAGGCTTCGCGCCTGTCCGCGAAGGCGTCCGCAGGCACCGCGGCGGCCCGCGCGAGCGCCGACACCATCAGGCCGTTCCAGGCGGCGATGATCTTCTCGTCGCGCTGGGGGCGAGGCCGCCGGCCGCGCACCGTGCGGAGCGTCTCAAGGCAGCCGGATATCCGGTCGCTCGCCTCCTGGGCGCCGATCCCGAAGCGGCGGGCGGTCGCATCCAGCGAGCCGCGGACGGCGAGCAGGTTCCTTCCGCGGAATTCGCCGTGCGGGTCGCGCGGCGCGGAAACATTGCCTTCCGGAAGGACGCCAAAATGCCCGCAGAACAGCGGCGCATCCGTCCCAAGGGCCGCGGCGATCTCCTCCTGCGTCCAGACATAGAACGCGCCCTCGACGGAGGAGCCGTCTCCCGCCTCGGAATCCGCATCCTCCGCGGAGTAGAACCCACCGGCCGGATGGGCGAGGTCCCGGAGCGCGTACTCGAGGATGTCCCGCGCGAGCCAAGCGTGCCGCTCGTCCCCGGTAGCCTGCCAGGCCTCGATCGCGTTGAGCGCGATCTGCGCCTGGTCGTAGAGCATCTTCTCGAAATGCGGAACGAACCAGTCCTCGTCCACGGAGTAGCGGTGGAAGCCTCCGCCGACATGGTCGTGGATGCCGCCGCGGGCCATCTGCTGGAGCGTGCGGACGGCCATCTGAACGGCCACGCCGCCCGCATCGCTTTGGACGCCCTCCATGGCCGCGCATCGGAAGAGGAATGCAAGGTTGCCGGCGCGGGGGAATTTCGGCGCTCCGCCGAATCCGCCCCGAGCGGGGTCGAACTCGTGCTCGAGGTAACCAAGGGCCTGCTCGAACGCCCCTCTCGCCGCCGCAAGGGCGTCCTCCCCGGCGAGCTCCCCTCCCCCCGACGAACGGCGGCTCAGGGCCGCGAGCGCCCGCTCGCCCTCGGCGACGAGCTTGTCCCGCTCCAGGCGCCAGCCCTTGGCTATCGTCTGGAGGATCGATGGAAAGCCAATGCGCCCCTGGCGGTCCTCCGGAGGAAAATAGGTGCCGGCGTAGAACGGCTTGAGCTCCGGGGTCAGCCAGACGCTGAGAGGCCAGCCGCCATGCCCAGTCGATGCCTGGAGGTAGGCCATGTACACGCGGTCGAGGTCCGGGCGCTCCTCCCGGTCCACCTTGATCGAGACAAAGTCATCGTTGAGAAGCGCGGCCACCGCAGGATCCTCGAAGGATTCGTGCGCCATGACATGGCACCAATGGCAAGTGGAGTAGCCGATGCTCAGGAATATCGGCTTCTGATCGGAGCGCGCCCGGGCCAGGGCCTCGCCGCCCCAGGGATGCCAGTCCACCGGATTGCCCGCGTGCTGGCGGAGGTAGGGCGATTTCTCGCCTGCGAGCCGGTTCATTCGCCCAGCACCCAGGCGAAGATGAGCGGGGCGACAATCGTGGCGTCGCTCTCTATGATGAACTGCGGCGTGTTCACGCCAAGCTTTCCCCAGGTGATCTTCTCGTTGGGCACCGCTCCTGAATAACTGCCGTAGCTCGTGGTGGAATCGCTCACCTGGCAGAAATACCCCCACAGCGGCACGTCGGGATGGCCCAGGTCCTGGTGCAGCATCGGCACGACGCAGATCGGAAAGTCGCCGGCGATCCCGCCGCCGATCTGGAAGAAGCCGATCGATCCCGTTCCGTCGCGGAGCGTCCTCGCGGTCTCTTCGTACCAGGCGGCAAGGAACATCATGTATTCGACGCCGCTGCGCACCGTGTGCACATTCCGGATGGCGCCCGTCATGCAGTGGGCGGCGTACATGTTGCCCAGCGTGGAATCCTCCCAGCCGGGCACGATGATCGGCAGGTCGCGTTCGCAGGCCGCCAGGACCCAGGAGTTCTTCGGGTCGATCTGATAGCTGTCCCTCAACGTGCCACGGCGGAGCAGCCGATAGATGAATTCGTGGGGCAGGCAGCGCTCGCCCGACTGGTCGGCGGCCGTCCATTCCTGGAGGACAGCGTGCTCGATCCGGCGCATGGCCTCCTTCTCCGGGATGCAGGTGTCGGTCACGCGGTTCAGGTGCCGGTCGAGAAGCGCCTGCTCGTCGGCCGCCGTGAGCTGGCGGTAGTTGGCCACCCGCTCGTAGGCATTGTGCGCCACCAGGTTGAAGACGTCCTCCTCCAGGTTGGCCCCGGTGCAGACGACCGCATGGACTTTGCCCCGCCGGATCATCTCGGCGAGGGACAGCCCGAGCTCGGCAGTCGACATGGCTCCGGCGAGCGTGACCATCATTTTTCCGCCCTTCCTCACATGCGAGTCGTAGGCTTTCGCGGCGTCGAGGAGCGTCGCCGCGTTGAAATGACGGTAGTGCCGCGCTATGAACTTGGAGACCGGTCCCTTTGCCCGGGCCAGGGCTGCGTTGGCGACCTCCGGGCGGGTGGACTTCCGTTTTCCTTTCATGGACACGCGATTTCAATAAGAGGCCCTGCGCGGAAGCGCCACAAAAAATTGGCTCACGTCCGCCGCCGCTCACGTTTTTGTGGCGAAATTCGCGGAGACGTATTTGCTGTGCGCAGTGCTTTCCGTAACGAACCTGATCAAATCGTTCGTCTCGCCCGATGGGGGGCGCGTGGAGATCGTGAACGTTCCCGAGTTTCGGCTGGCCGCGGGGGAGCAGTTCGCGCTGCGCGGCGAGAGCGGATCGGGCAAGACCACGTTCCTTCACCTGCTCGCGGGCATACTCGCGGCCGACGGCGGAAGGATCGAGATCGCCGGGACCGACATGGCATCGCTCTCGGAGCCGCGGCGAGACCGGCTCCGCGCCGAAAAACTTGGTTACATTTTCCAGACGTTCAACCTGCTCCAGGGATACACCGCGCTCGAAAACGTCATGCTGGGGCTCGCGTTCGGCACGGGGGCGGACCGGACCCGCGCCGGGGAGCTCCTTGCGCGCGTCGGGCTCGCCGGGCGCCTGCGCCATTTTCCGCGCCAGCTTTCGACGGGCCAGCAGCAGCGCGTCGCCGTGGCCCGGGCCCTGGCTAACAGGCCGAGGCTCGTGCTCGCGGACGAGCCGACCGGAAACCTGGACCGGAAGCGCTCGCGGGAAGCGCTCGAGCTGATCCGCGAAGTGTGCCGGGAGAGCGGGGCGGCCCTCCTTCTGGTCAGCCATGACGAGGAAACCCTGTCGCAATTCGATCGGGTGGCGGATTTCACGGGCATCAATCGGGCGGGCATGGCATGAGGGCCCTACCGCTCATCCTCTATCGGTCGCTGCGGCAGCACGCGCTTTCGACCCTGATCACCGCCGGAAGCATCGCGCTTGCGAGCGGGCTTCTCATGGCGGTCTGGATGGTGAAGGTCCAGTCACAGGAGACCTTTGTCGCCACGACGACCGGATTCGACGCCGTCCTCGGGGCCCGGGGATCCAAGCTTCAGCTGGTCCTGAATGCGATATTCGACCTCGAGGCATCTCCCGGAAACCTCGCCTGGTCGGATTACCTGTACATCAAGCGCCATCCGGCCGTGAAAACCGCCATCCCGATCGCGGTCGGCGACAACCTCCGCGGCTACCGGATCGTTGGCACGACGAACGAGCTCTTCACGGGCGTCGAGTATGCCCCGGGACGAAAATTTGCGGTCGAAGCCGGCGGGAGGCTCTTCGACGAAGGCGCCAGGGAGGCCGTCATCGGAAGCTTCGCCGCGCGAAAGCTCGGCCTCAAGCTCGGCGACACGTTCCACCCCTTCCACGGGCTGACCTTCAACGCGACCGGACCGAACGACCAGCATCCCGACCTCTTTACGGTCGCGGGGATACTCAAGCCGACGAACACGCCCGTGGACCGCGTGGTGTGGATACCCCTCCATGCGCTGCAGACGATGACCGGCCACGACCCGAAGTACGCGACCGAGGTCAGCGCGGTGCTGATCCAGCTTCGCGCGCGATCGGCGGGCATCATGCTCGACATCCTGTACAACCGCCAGGGGAACCGCCTGACCTTCGCCTATCCCGTCTACGCAATCATCGCGGAACTCTTTGGCCGCATCGCCTGGTTCGACCGCGTCCTTACGCTGGTTTCCTATCTCGTCGGCCTTGTCGCGGCGGGCTCGGTCCTGGCCAGCATCTATAATTCGATGAGCGCGCGCCAGCGGGACCTCGCCATTCTCCGGGCGCTCGGGGCGCGCAGGTCCACGATTTTCGGCGCGGTCGTCGCCGAGGCGGCCGCAATAGGCGTCCTCGGCAGCGCGGCCGGGTTCGGCGCCTATTTCGCGCTCGTCGGCTTTGCCGCAGGGGTGATCCGGGACCAGACCGGCGTCGTCCTTGACGTGTTCGCGGGACATCCCGTCCTCTGGATCTGCCCGCTGGCCATGGTTGGCCTTTGCGCACTTGGAGGGATGGTGCCGGCATTCAAGGCCTACCGCACTCCCGTGGCCGAGACGCTGTCGCCCCTGTCCTGACAAGCTCCCGCTTGTGCCTGGCAAGAATTCCCCTATATTTGCCAACCGAACCATGCGAAGCCGACTGTTTCTTCTCGGATTGGCGATCCTGGCGGGTGGCGCGATGGCGGCGCCCCCGGAGCTGGACCGCGGCTATCTTAAGCTGGGCTTCGACCGGCTTGCCGGCTACAAGTTCGTGCAGCCGCCGACCGATCCGGTGACCGACACCAAGAATCCGCCGACAGGCGAGGAACAGATTCCGGCCGAGGTCAAGGGCTGGAGCGGCCAGAAGGCGATCGTCACAGGCTTCATGCTTCCGACAAAGCTTGAGAACGGGAAGGCCACTGAGTTCCTGCTCATGGCGAACCAGATGGCCTGCTGCTATGGGACCGTGCCGAACATGAACGAATGGATCGTCGTCCGGATGCCCCAGGGAACAGCCGTGACGCAGGACGTGCCCATATCATTCTACGGAACGCTCAAGGTTGGCGCCATGTTCGAGAATGGCTACATGACCGGCATCTACGAGTTCGACGCCGAGCGGGAGAGTATCAGCCCCTGACGGGCTACCGCGAGATATCGGACTGGGTCAGGATCCGGTATCCCCGGGCGGCGACCGACTGCGCCGCGACGTCGGCATCCTCGACGCTGATCGCCAACGCTCCCTTGCCGTCGGGCCTCTTGATGAAGCTGTAGACGTAGCGGATGTTGACCTCGGCCTCCAGAAGGGCGGCCAGGACGCCGGTGAGCTTGGATTCGTCGTCGATCTCGACGACGAGGAGGGTTGCCTCGCTGTAGGGAAAGTCATTGTTGATCATGAGCTCCCGCGCCTTGTCCGGATCGTCGACCACGAGCCGGACAATGGCGCTGTCGGCCGAATCGAGCACGGTGATGGCCATCACGTGCACGTCGTTTTTCTTGAGCAGGGCCGACAGTTCGTGGAGACGGCCGACCTGATTCTCGGTGAACACGGAGAATTGCGTCACAGGATCGAGGGGCGTCGTGCTTGTCCGGGGGGCTGACATGATTGTTACCATGCCACGACTATAGCAACCCGCGGCGGGGTCAACGGGGGGCTTGCCGATGACGACCGGCCGGATTCAGATATCCGGCGATGCCCGACGATCTTCCGGCCCACCACGCCGCCATGCAGGATCGCGCGCGCAGGGGCGCGCGCCTCGTCCTCCACGGCATCGCCCTGAACGCGGTGCTCGCAGTCCTGAAGATCGCGGGCGGAATCGTCGGCCACACGTACGCGCTGATCGCCGACGGAACGGAGTCGCTTCTCGATGTCTTCTCCTCGGCGCTGGTCTGGACGGGATTCCAGGTCGCCGGCCGCCCACCCGACGCAGATCATCCCTTTGGCCACGGCCGGGCGGAACCGCTTGCGGCGCTGGCCGTTGCCAGCCTGACGTTCCTGGCGACCGGCTGGATCGGCTGGCATGCCGTCCACCTGATCATGACCCCCCACGCCGGTCCGCACTGGTTCACGCTTCCCCTCCTTGCAGGGATCGTGGGGGCAAAGATCGTCTTTTCGCGGCGCATGAACGACGCGGGGGCGGAGGCCGGCAGCATCGCGCTCGGGATCGAGGCATGGCACCACGGCTCGGACGCGCTCACTTCCGCGGCGGCCTTCGTGGGCATATCGATCGCCGTGGCCGGCGGCCGCGGATGGGAGGCCGCCGACGACTGGGCCGCCCTCTTTGCCTGCACCGTCATCGCATTCAACGGCGTGACAGCTCTCAACAAGGCGCTCGGCGAGATCATGGATGCGGCCGTGCCACCGGCCGTCGAAAACGGAATTCGCTCCATCGCGGCCGCGGTCCCGGGCGTGCGCGCCCTCGACAAATGCCGCGTTCGCAAGAGCGGGCTCAGCCACCTGGTCGACATTCATGTGCGCGTGAACGGCGACATGACGGTCCGCGCCGGGCACGATATCGCGCACGCCGTGAAGGATGCCCTGCTCGCCTCGGCGCTTCGCGTGACGGATGTGTCCGTCCACGTCGAGCCCATGAAATAGGCGCCCGTCCGGCTCAATCCCCAAGATCGAGGCGATAGCCGATGCCCGCCTCGGTTTTGAGGAACCGCGGCGAACGGGGGTCGTCCTCGAGCTTCTGGCGGAGATGTGTCATGTAGACCCAGAGGTACTGGGTGTTTTTTTCCGAGTTGGGCCCCCAGAGCTCCCGCAGGAGCTGACCGTGGGTGACGACGCGGCCTCCATGCAGCGCCAGCGTGCGGAGGAGGTCGTACTCCCGGGCGGAGAACTTCACCTCCTTGCCGCCGCGACGCACGATGCGTGTCACGAAATCGATATCGACGTCCCCGAACCGAACCACGGATTGCTCTTTGGCGGGCTGCGCCCGACGGAGGACCGCCCTCAAGCGAGCGACCAGTTCCAGGGCCCGGAACGGCTTTGTGAGGTAGTCGTCCGCCCCAAGGTCAAGGGCCGCGATCGTCTCCGGCTCGCTGTCGCGGACCGTGAGCACAAGCACCGGAACCCGCGACCACTCCCGCAGCCGGCGAAGCACCTCCTTTCCGTCCATGTCCGGAAGCCCGAGATCGAGGACGATACCCTCCGGACGCCAGCCGGCGGCCTCGGTCAGGCCCAGATTGCCGCTCTCGGCGTCGTGAACTTCGAAACCGGCGGCCTCCAGCGTGACACGCAGCAGGCGCCGGATCTGGACTTCATCATCGACGATGAGGACGCGGGGCCGATGTTGGGTCATTCGCTCGGCACATCCTCGGCCTCCCGATGCGGCAAGTAAATTGTAATAACGGCTCCGCCTCCCGGATTTTCCCCGACGACGATATCCCCCCCCTGCGCGGCGACAAAGCCCCGGACAATCGAAAGCCCGAGCCCCAGTCCGCCGGCCCGGGCCGCGTCACCCCGCACGAATTTCTTGAACAGGCGCTCCCGCATGGCCGGCGGAAAGCCCGGGCCGCGGTCGGCGACGGTGAAAAACACACGCTTTCCGTTTCGCTCCGGGCCCGCAGTCACGAAGATCGGCGTCTCTGCGGGCGTGTGCACGGCCGCATTCAGCAGGAGATTCGCAAGCGTTTCCTCGGTGAGCGCAAAGTCGACGAACAAGGGCGGCATGTCATCAGGGATGGCGAGTTCGAGCGGATGCCCCGCCAGGGCCTCCCGGACGCTCACGCGGGCCGCCGCGACGAGATCGTGCGCGCTGCACCACACCCGGTGCGGCTGGAGCGCCCCGCTCTCAAGCCGCGTCTGGTCCAGGAGATTCTTGACGAGACGGTTGAGCCGGGCGACGGCGGTCCTGCCCTCGGTCACGAGGCTGCTGCGCAGGGCCTCGTCCGCCCCGCCGATGTTCTCGAAGACCGCCGCAATCACCGCCAGGGGGGTTCGCAGTTCGTGGGAGACGCTGTCCAGCAGCACGCGGTGGAGTTTTTCCGATTCGGCGAGCAGCTTCTCATGCTCGCCGGCAGCGCGCAGCGTCTCGCGCTCGACGCTCAGGGCGAGCTGCCGGGCGAAGACCTCGATCAAATCCCGCTGGGCCAGGGTCAGCGTCCGTTCCGACGGCCGCCGGACGGCCGCGGTGAGGCTTCGTTCTTCCTGGGGCAGCCGGATGCCGAGGACGCCCACCGCTCCGCCTTCACGGAGCAACGGAACGTAATAGCCTGCGCTCGAGGGAAGCGTGTCCGTGAACCGCCCCGCCATCCGCCGGTTGCGGAAGACCCATTCGGCGACCGCACGCTCCTTTTCGTCGAGGACGTAGGAGCCGGCAAAATGGGGAACGATTTCGCCATTTTCGTCCGCCAGTGCCAGGGAAGTCTGCGTGTCGAAGAGCTCGTCGATCTGGCGCAATGCCGCAAATACAGCGTCATCGAGCGTCTTGGCGGCGGCCAGTGCGCGCGTGAGGTGAAAAAGCGCGGTGGCCCGCTCTTCCCGCATCCTTTCGTTCCGGCTTTGGGCGCGCACACGCGACGTAAGCTGCCCTGCCACAAGGGACACCCCGATCGTGGCCGCAAACAGCATGATGTCGTCAATGGACCCAATGACGAACGTGAACTGCGGGGGGATGAACAGATAGTCCCAGACTGCCGCGCCGAGCAGGCCCGCCACCAGAACCGGACCCCTCCCCACGCGCAGGCTGAGACCGATCACGGCGAGCAGATACAGCACTCCGACGGAACGGTAGCCAAAGGCGCCCACGACCAGCCAACTCGCGACCGTCACGGCCGCTACCGCTCCGACGACAATTGCGTATTCCGCCGGCCGGGAGTGCCCCGCCCATTCAAACCGGAGCCGCCGGGTCGCCTTCTGCTCGGCCGGCACCATATAGATGTCTATCCCGCCTCCCAGGCGCGCCAGCCGGTCCACGAGCGAGCCGCCGCGCAGGAATTCGAGCCAGCGGTTGCCGCGCGGCTTCCCGACGACGATCTGCGTGGCATTGTGCTCGAGCGCCAGCCGCACGAGGGCCGCTGCGGCATCCTCGTCGTGCGTGATGACGACCTCCGCGCCGAGTTCCCGGGCCAGCGCAAGGTTCTTGTCCAGCCGCTGCTGCTCGTCGGCGCCCAACGTTTTCGCCGACTCCACGTGGACGGCGACCCAGGGCGCACCCAGGGCTGCGGACATCCGCCTCGTCCAGCGAACAAGCTGTGTTGAAAACGGACTCGCGCCGACGGCCACCAGCAGGCGCTCGCCGCTCCGCCAAACGACGCGGCGCGCATCTCCGGCGCGCATGTCGCGCAGCTGGCGATCCACGCGCTCGGCGGTGTATCGCAGGGCGAGCTCGCGCAGAGCCGCGAGATGCGCCTCCTTGAAAAAATTGTCCCGCGCCGCCGCGGCCCGATCGCCCAGGTACACCTTGCCCTCCTGGAGCCGGTCGAGCAGCGCTGACGGCGTGAGGTCGATCAGCTCGATCTCGTCGGCCAGGTCGATCACCGAATCCGGGACGGTCTCGTGCACCGGCATGCCGGTGATCTGCCGCACGGCATCCGAGCGCGAATCGATGTGCTGGACATTCAGGGTCGTATATACATCAAGGCCGGCCTCAATCAGCTCGACGACATCCTGCCAGCGCTTCGGATGGCGCGAGCCGGGGGCATTCGTGTGCGCCAGCTCATCCACGAGGACAAGCTTCGGCCTGCGCGCGAGCACCGCTTCGAGATCCATCTCGGTGAGCGTGATGCCCCGATGGTCTATTTTTTTCCGTGGGACCACAGTAAGTCCTGCCAAAAGGGCCTCGGTTTCGACCCGACCGTGGGTCTCCACCACGCCCACAACCGTATCCACCCCGTCAAGGACCTCCTTTTGCGCGGTCCGCAGCATGGCAAAAGTCTTGCCGACGCCCGGGCACATGCCGAAGAAGACCTTCAGGCGGCCGCGGGCGGCGCGGGATTCCTCGCGTTGAAGCGAGGCCAGCAGGGCGTCGGGATCAGGACGGTCGTCGGCCATGTGCGCGGGCAGGCTGGCAAATGCCCTCAGTCGGCGCAAGCCGCCTGCCGGCGCCCGCGGGAACCGCCCCTATTGGCGCATCTTTGACCTATAAAAACTGTCATTGTGTCAGGGTGCGCGGGCGCGGCAGAGCTGGAGCCGGCCATTGAATGCGCGAATGCGCGATCCGGTACTCGGCCGCAAGCTGTCCGACGATCAATCCGATGGTCAGGGCAACGAGCCCCACAAGCACATAGGTGTAAAACGAATGGCTCCCATCGCCTCGATGCAAGGTGCAGCCTCGCCGAGGCGCGGAAACGCCCGGCTCACTTTCCGGATTGGAGTTGATCCAGAGCGACATTGAGCTGAAGCACATTCACCCGGGGTTCGCCAAAGATACCCCAATCGCGTCCCTCGGTATACCGGGCCAGAAGCGCCGCCACCTGGTCCGTCGTCAGGCCGCGGGCCTTTGCGACCCGCGCCGCCTGGATCTGCGCGTTCGCGAGGCTGATGTGCGGATCGAGGCCGCTCGCCGAGGAAGTCACCGCATCCGCCGGAACGGCCGCACCGGCCGCCAGTCCGTTGGCGGCGCGATAATCGGCCACGGCGGCCTTAATGCTGTCGGCGAGCTTCTGGCTGGTCGGCCCGTAATTGGTGCCCGACGAACTGGTGGCATCGTAGCCGGACCCCGCGGCCGAGGGCCGCGGGTGAAAGTATTTCTCGCTGGCGAAATTCTGCGCCAGCAGCGTCGAGCCGCGGACGGTTCCATCCTTATCCACCAAGAGGCTGCCATTGGCCCGGTCGGCAAAGAGGGCCTGCGCCCCGGCCCAAACGGCCAGCGGATACGCTCCGCAAAGCAACGCTGCCAACACGAGGGTGAGCAGGACGGAGACCTTGATTTCGACGGCGAAGGCTTTCATGGCAAAGGAATCAGGCGAGATGAACGGCGTTGATGAACAGGTCGATGAGCTTGATGCCGACGAAAGGAATCAGGATTCCGCCGAATCCGTAGATGAACAGGTTGCGGCGGAGCATGGCCGCCGCCCCGATGGGACGGTAGGCCACACCGCGCAAGGCGAGCGGGATCAGCGCGACGATCACAAGCGCGTTGAAGATGACCGCGCTGAGGATCGCGCTCAGCGGAGACGCCAGATGCATGACGTTGAGCGGCGCAATGGCAGGGAACACGCCGACCAGCATGGCAGGGATGATGGCAAAGTACTTGGCGACGTCGTTGGCGATGCTGAAGGTCGTGAGGGCGCCGCGCGTTATGAGGAGCTGTTTGCCGATTTCGACGATCTCGAGCAGCTTGGTCGGGTTGGAGTCGAGATCGACCATGTTGCCGGCCTCTTTGGCGGCCTGCGTACCGGTATTCATGGCAACGCCCACGTCCGCCTGCGCGAGCGCTGGGGCGTCGTTGGTGCCGTCTCCCGTCATGGCGACGAGATGGCCGCCCGCCTGCTCCTGCCGGATGCGGGCCAGCTTCATTTCGGGGGTGGCCTGCGCGAGAAAGTCGTCGACGCCCGCCTCGGCGGCGATGGCAGCGGCCGTCAGCGGATTGTCCCCGGTGATCATCACCGTTCGGATACCCATCGCCCGGAGCTGGGCAAACCGCTCCTTGATGCCCCCTTTGACGACGTCCTTCAGGAAAACCACGCCGAGCACCTCGCGGCCTTCAGCGACGACGAGCGGCGTGCCCCCCTGGCGGGAAATTCCGGCCACCGCTTCCGCCACGGCCGCGGGATAGGCGCCCCCTTGGGATTCCACCCAGGCTTTGACGTTGTCCGCGGCGCCCTTGCGGACCTGCCGGGCCGCCTGGTCGCCGGCGGCAAAGACATCGATGCCGCTCATCCGCGTCTGTGCGGTGAAGGGCACGAATGCGTGGGGCTGGGCCAGTTCGCGGCCGCGAAGATTGAACTTCTCCTTCGCGAGCACGACGATGCTCCGCCCCTCCGGGGTCTCATCGGCCAGCGACGCCAATTGCGCGGCATCGGCGAGCCGCTCCCGGGTGACTCCGGGCGCGGGCAGAAAATCGGTCGCCTGCCGGTTGCCGAGCGTGATGGTTCCCGTCTTGTCCAGGAGCAGGACGTCGATGTCGCCCGCCGCCTCGACCGCCCGCCCGCTCATGGCCAGGACGTTCCGCTGCAGCAGCCGGTCCATGCCGGCAATGCCGATGGCGCTCAGGAGTCCGCCGATCGTCGTGGGTATCAGGCAGACGAGCAACGCGATCAAGGTCGTGATTGAAAAGATGACGTGCGAATAGGCGCCGAAGGGCTTCAGCGCGACGACCACAAGCAGGAAGATGACCGTGAGGGCCGAAAGCAGGATGGTGAGCGCGATCTCGTTCGGGGTCTTCTGACGGGTCGCGCCCTCGACCAGGCTGATCATGTGGTCGAGGAAGCCCTCGCCGGGATTGGCGGTGATGCGGACGAGCAGCTGGTCGGACAGCACCACGGTGCCCCCGGTCACGGCGCTGCGGTCGCCGCCCGCCTCGCGGATCACGGGAGCTGACTCGCCGGTGATGGCCGATTCGTCCACCGAGGCGGCGCCCTCGATGACCTCACCGTCACCGGGAATGAGTTCATTGACCTTCACGAACACCACATCCCCTTTGACGAGCCCCGCGGCATCGACGCTCTCAAAGGAGCCGTCCTTGCGGCGACGTTGGGCCATGAGCTGCTTGCGCGAGGCGCGCAACGCCCGCGCCTGGGCCTTGCCGCGCCCCTCCGCGACCGCCTCGGCAAAATTGGCGAAGATCACGGTGAAAAACAGCCAGAGCGCGACCTGCAGCACATAGCTGAACCGCTCCGTCGAGGTGAAGAGCTGCTCGAAGGTCAGCAACGCGCCGACCAGGGTGACGAACATCACCGGATTCTTGAGCTGCAGCCGTGGATTCAGCTTCCGGAAGGCGTCAGTGGTCGCCTTCAGCATGATTTCGCGATCGAAGAGGGAAATGGCTTTTGCGCTCATGGCGGTGGATACAGGGGGTTGACGGCGTCAAAACAGGGTGCCGGCTTTCATGAGGAAGTGCTCGACGATGGGGCCGATCGCCAGGGCGGGCAGGAAGGTAAGCGCGCCGACGAGAAGGACCGTGCCCACCAGGAGCAGGACGAAAGTGACACCCTCCGTCTGAAACGTCCCGGCGCTCGCCGGCACGAGACGCTTGGAGGCGAGATTCCCGGCGAGGGCGATAATCGGAATTATCATCAAGAACCGACCGATGAGGGTCGCGAGCCCGAGAGTCGTGTCCCAGTGAACCTCGTTCGCGGTCAGGCCGGCAAAAGCGCTGCCATTGTTCCCCACGCAGGAGCTGAAGGCGTAGAGAATCTCGCTGAAGCCGTGTGGGCCGGCATTATTGAGTCCGGCCTGCCCCCAGGCGCTCACGCTTGCCCAGGCGGTGCCGCCGAGGATGGTCCCGGCCAGCACCATCAGGACAAGCATGACGAGTTTCACGTCATAGGCCTCGATCTTCTTGCCGAGATATTCCGGCGTCCGGCCAACCATCAGGCCGGCAATGAAAACAGCGAGCACCACGAAGATCAGCATACCGTAGAGCCCGGCGCCCACACCTCCAAAGATGACCTCCCCGGTCTCGATGTTGAACAGCGGCACGAGCCCCCCCAGCGGCGTGAAGGAGTCGTGCATCGCGTTGACTGCGCCACAGGAGGCATCCGTCGTGATAGTTGCGAAGAGCGCCGAGTTGAAGATGCCAAAGCGCACCTCCTTGCCCTCCATGTTTCCGTCAGCCGCCGCCACGCCGAGCTGCTGATGGATGGGGTTCCCGGCGGCCTCGGCTTTCCACGAGACCAGGACGCCTGCGACGAACATGGCGAACATCGCCCCCCACACCGCCCAGCCGTGCCGCTGGTTGCCGACGGTCCGGCCCAGGTAATAGGTCAGCGCGCTTGGAATCGCGAAAATGGAGAGGATTTGGAGGAAATTCGAAAGCGGGGTTGGGTTCTCGAAGGGATGCGCGGCGTTGGCGTTGGTGTAGCCGCCGCCATTCGTGCCGAGCATCTTGATCGCGATCTGCGAGGCCATCGGGCCCTGC
>CAZJNA010000039.1:0-26044 GCA_964547325.1 uncultured Opitutaceae bacterium
TTCTGCCCGGCGATTTGTGCGAGATTGGCCCGTGTTCATGAAATATCCGGGCTAAGACCCGGCGCGGGCACGTGTCTCGGACTCCGAAAGTCCCACTGGCCCGCCATTTGCTGCTTAAGCGCGGGGGAGAAAGTTCCGATGTTGGAACGCACCCCGTGCATGACACCAGAAACGTCCGAATCACCAGCTGAACAGGGTCTACTGGAGCGGGCCCGCAAGGATCGGGAGGAACTGGAGGCCGAGCTCAGCCGGATGCAGCGAAACTTCGCGGCACGGGTTGCCGCGCGCACCGCCGCTCTGCGCAAGACGAACGAGCAGCATTATAACGAGATTCTGGAGCGCCGGAAGGCCGAGCGGGCCCTCAGGGCCACCGAGCGGAAATACCGCGGCTTCTTCGAGAATGCGGTGGAGGGGGCCTACCAGAGCACGGCCGAGGGGCAGTACATCAGCGTCAATCCCGCCCTCGCCCGGCTTTACGGCTACGCGAACCCGGCCGAGATGATGGCCGCGGTCGCCAACATCGCGCGCGACATCTACGTCGATGCCGGCATGCGCCAGCGCTTTCGCGAGATGATCGAGCGCGACGGGGAGGTGCGCAACCTCGAATACCAGGTCCGGCAGCGGAGCGGGGACATCATCTGGATTTCCGAGAACGCGCGCGTGGCCCGGAACCGGCGCGGCCACGTGGAGTACTACGAGGGGACGATCCGCAATATCACGGCCCGGAAACGCGCGGAAGCGGAGGCCGCGCGGCTCGAGCAGCAGCTCCTCCAGCTCCAGAAAATGGAGGCTATCGGCACCCTCGCGAGCGGCATCGCTCATGACTTCAACAACATCCTGGGCGGCATACTCGGCTACGTCGAACTCGCCCAGGACGAGCTGCCCTCGAATTCAGGCGCCGCGGAGCACCTCCAGGAAGTGATGGGAGCGATCATGCGCGCGAAGCAGCTCGTGCGGCAAATCCTCACCTTCAGCCGCCAGGCGCCGCCCCAGCGCCAGCGGGTTCGTCTGGGGCCGATCGTGGAGGAAGTCGCCAAGCTCCTGCGGGCGACGATACCATCGACGATCGTCATCCGTCACGAGATCACGGCGGACCCCGACCTCACGATCGCCGATCCTGCGCAACTCCACCAGGTGCTGGTCAATCTGGGCACCAATGCGAGCCACGCGATCGGCGGAAGGGGCGGGAGCATATTCATCAAGCTGGACAACGTGATCTTCGCCGCCCCCAACAAGGGCGACGTCCCCGGCCTGCCCGCCGGCAAGTATCTCAGGCTGAGCGTCCGGGACACAGGGCACGGAATCACGCCCGAAGTCCTCCGCCGGATCTTCGAGCCCTTCTTCACCACAAAGTCCGTCGGCGAGGGCACGGGCCTCGGCCTCTCCGTCGTCCACGGTATCGTCAAGAGCCACGGCGGCGAGATCCAGGTGGAAAGCGCGCTCGACATCGGAAGCACGTTCAGGGTCTATTTGCCCGTCGCGGAAGACGGCCAGAAATAGCCGGACAAGCCCATGGCACACATCCTCATAATCGAAGACGACGATGGCATGCGCGGCTCGCTCGCGCAGACCCTCGAGCGCCTGGGACACCAGGTTTCGGCGGCGGCGGACGGCAAGCAGGGGGTGAAGAGCGCCGTGGAGAACCGTCCCGATCTGGTGATAACCGACCTGATCATGCCCGAAAAGGAGGGGCTTGAGACGATCACGGAGCTGCGCGAACGCCATCCGGGGATCAAGATCATCGCCATGTCCGGCGGCGGCCGCCTCAACAACGACGACTATCTCTACATGGCCAGGAAATTCGGGGCGGCCTGCACCCTGGCGAAGCCCTTCAGCCGCGAGGAACTCAAGGCGGCCCTGGCAAAGGCGTTTCAGTCGGGGGCCAGTCCCGAAGGACCAGCCTGACAAAGGCTTCCCGGGCGTCCATGTGCGGGTTGTGCCCGGAGCCCGGAAGCGTCTCCATCCGGGCAGCCGGGAAGTGCCGCAGGATCGCCGGCCTGTCGTCCTGGCGGACGTAGGAGGATTCTCCCCCGAGGATGAAGAGGGCCGGCCCTGCGAAACGGTCCTCCTCTCGGAGCGGATTCTTCTCCAGCCCCGGCAGCGCCCGGGTCAGAGCCTCCAGGTTGACGGACCAGCGCCACTGCCCACCGGGGTCGCGCTCGAGATTGGTCGCCAGGAATTTCCGCATCGCCCAGTCCGGGACCCTGGCCTCGAGCCGGCGTTCGGCTTCGGCGCGCGAATGCAGCGACGCGAGATCGAGTTCGCCCATCGCGGCAAACTCGTCCCGCTGCGAGCCGCCCCGGAAGTATTCCCTCGGGGCGATGTCCACCGCGATCAGCCGCTCGACGCGCTCCGGGCGGCGGCAGGCCAGGAGCATGGCCACCTTGCCGCCCATGCTGTGCCCGAGGAGGGCGACGCGGCCCAGGCCGAGCGCGTCGAGCCAGGCCGCGACATCGCCCTCCATGGCCGCATAGCCGGCGTCCTCAGCGTGGGGCGAGGCGCCGTGGTTGCGCAGGTCGAGCGCCAGCACGTGGTAGCGGGAGGCGAGGTCGCGCCCGGCCGTCTGCCAGTTCCGCGACGAGCCCAGTATCCCGTGGAGGATGACGAGCGGAGGCAGGCCCGCCCCGCCGAGATCGCGGTGAAAGAGATCCATGAAACTCCTGCGTAGCCGCTCCCCTCTCCCGCCGCAATCCCCACCCGCAAATGGTGCGGATACGTTTTGGCAATGGGAGAGACCCGGAAGGGGCATGAGCGCAGCTTCCTCGGTCGCCTCTTCGCCGACCCCCTTTCAGTGGGGAAGGCGGGCTGTGGCGACCGGATTGGGAATTGCGGAGCGCAGCCCCGGAGGGTCCTCCCAGATCCAAAACGCACCTCTTGTCAGTGATTGAGAATTTCAATCGCTACCCCACTCCGACTCCTGACTTGAACCGCCGGACCGCCGGCTCCTGACTTGGCGGGCACGTATGGCCGAAGCGACGCTCACCCCGATGATGCAGCAGTACTTCGAGGTGAAGCGCGGGCTGCCGCGCGACGTCCTCCTTCTCTTCAGACTGGGCGATTTCTATGAGCTTTTCTTCGAGGACGCGGAGGCCGCGTCGCGGCTCCTCGGCCTGACGCTTACCCAGCGCCATGGGCAGCCGATGGCGGGACTGCCCTACCATGCGGCGGACGCGTACGTCCGGCGTCTCCTCGCCGCCGGAAGGAAAGTCGCCATCTGCGACCAGCAGGAGGCGGCCCGGCCGGGCAAGCTTGTGAAGCGCCAGCTGACCCGGATCCTCAGTCCCGGGACCCTTCTCGCATCCTCCCAGCTTGAGGCCGGACGCAACCAGTACCTGGCGGCCCTGTCGGCGGATCGCAGGGGTGTCCACGCGGCCTGGCTCGACCTCTCCACCGGGGAATTCAAGGTCGCAACGGACGGGCGGGCGGACGACCTCCTTCCGATACTGGCCTCCCTCGATCCCGCCGAGCTCCTCATCGCGGAGGGCGACCTCGCGCGCTGGCAGCGCGCCCCCCACGAGGATGCCGGATACCATGCGCTCCATGCCTTCGCGTCGCGGCGGCGCTGCTCGGAATTGCCCGGATACCTCTTCGAGCCGGGCCCGGGCGCCAAGGCCGTCATGGAGGCTCTTGGCGTCCTCAATCTCGAGGGATTCGGGCTCGTCCCCGGCCATCCCGGCCTCGGCCCGGCCGGCGCCCTCATTCACTATGCGACGGAAAACCTGCGGGCGCGTCCGGAAAATCTGAGCTGCCTGCGGGAGTACCGGAGCTCGCGGACGCTCCTTCTCGACCCGGCCACCCTGCGCAACCTCGAGATCTTCGCGTCGATCCGCGGAACCCGGGAGGGATCGCTCCTTGCCGCCATAGACCGCACGGCCACGGCGGCGGGCGCGCGCCTGCTCGAGCGGTGGATCGCCGCGCCGGCGCTGGATCTTCCCGAGATTTGCCGCAGGCAGGACGTCGTTGGCGAGCTGATCGCACAGCCCGCGCGCCTCGACGCGCTGCGGGCCGCCCTTTCGAATGTCCGCGATATTCCGCGCATTCTCGGCCGCCTTCAGAACCGCCTGCGAAATCCCCGCGAGCTCGGAGGCATCCGCGACACCCTGGCCCAGATTCCGGGACTTCGGGCCGAACTCGGCAGCTTCGGCAACGCGCCTCGGGCTCAGGAAATGCGCGAGCGGCTGGCGGAATCCCCCGCCCTCCGCGATCTCCTTTCCCAGGCTCTCGCCGACGAGCTGCCGGCAGAGATGAACGACGGCGGCTTTATCCGGCCCGGGCATGACGCCGAGCTCGACCGCCTGCGCTCGCTGACCTCGGGCAACAAGATCTGGCTCTCGGAACTTGAGCGCGCCGAGCAGGAGAGGACGGGGATCCGGAGCCTCAAGGTGAAATTCACGAACAACTTCGGCTACTACATCGAGGTGACCAAGGCCAACCTGCGGCTGGTTCCGGCCGACTATATCCGCCGGCAGACAACGGTCGGCGGCGAGCGCTATGTCACGGAGGGCCTCCGGCAGAAGGAGAAGGAGATCTTCCATGCGGAGGAGGAGGCCCTCGCGCGCGAGCTCAGCCTCTTCCAAGAGCTGGTCGCGGCGGCCCTCGCCGAGGCCGAGGCCCTCGCACGGACCGCGGAGGCTCTCGCCGAGCTGGATGTTCTCGCGGGTTGGGCCGTCCTCGCCCGCGAATTCGGCTACTGCCGGCCCGAGGTCGGCGAGGGCGACGCGCTGGAGATCTCCGACGGGCGGCACCCCGTCGTGGAGCAGATGCTCCGGGCGCCCGAGGCGGGGATCGGCAGCGGGCAGCCCTTCGTACCGAACGATTCCGCACTCGCCTGCGACGGCGCGCAGATCGCTCTCGTCACCGGGCCCAACATGGCGGGAAAGTCCACCTACATCAGGCAGGTCGCCCTGATCGTCCTCCTTGCACAGATCGGCTGCTGGGTCCCGGCGCGCGCCTGCAGGCTCGGGCTCGTCGACCGGATATTTTCCCGGGTCGGCGCGAGCGACGACCTCGCGCGCGGAAACTCGACCTTCATGGTCGAGATGAACGAGACGGCGAACATCCTCAACAACGCGACGGACCGCTCGCTCATCATCCTCGACGAGATCGGGCGGGGCACCTCGACCTATGACGGCCTGAGCATCGCCTGGGCCGTCGTCGAGCACCTCCACCGCGGCGCCGACCGCGGCCCGCGCGCGCTCTTCGCCACGCACTACCAGGAGCTGACCCAGCTGTCCAAATACCTGCCCCGGCTTCGCAATTTTTCGGTCAGCGTGAAGGAATGGAACGACGACATCGTGTTCGTGCGGCGGGTCGTTGCCGGCGCCGCCGATCGGAGCTACGGGATCCAGGTCGCGCGCCTCGCCGGCCTTCCGAAAAGCGTGATCGAGCGGGCGCGGACAATCCTCGCCCAGCTCGAGGGCGACGAGGCCGCCGTATCCGTGCAGGCTCCCCGGGCCCGGCCGAAGAAGAAGATCGCGGTCGTGCCGGCTGGGGACGACGGACAGCTTGGCTTGCTGTGACGGGGTCGGGTCTGAATGGCGCCAAGCTAGGGCACTCTCCGACCGCAGCGGGTGGAGCGCGTTGTCCTCAACGCGCTGGATTGTCTTGCGCCAAACAAGCGCGTTGAGGACACCGCGCTCCACCGCCCTGCGATAATTGATTCTTTGACGCCATCGCCTCTCACAAAAAGGCCTCGAACTCCGCCGGAAGCGGCGAGGCGGCCCTGAAATTATGGTTCTGTCCGGCGAATGCGTAGGAGAAGCTGGTCTCAAGCGAATGGAGGAACATCCGCTTCGTGCGCGCCCGTTTTGCGAATTCCCGGTTGAGCCGAAATTCTCCGTACGTCTGGTCGCCGACAATCGGCAGACCGCGCTTGGCGCATTGCACCCGCAACTGGTGGCTGCGGCCGGTCCGCGGCTCGAGCCGGACCAGCGTCAGGCGCGGCTCGCCCCGGCCGGCGCGGACAACGCGCATCGCGCATTCGGCCGGCACGCCTCCTCCGGCGCTGCTGCGGATTCTCTCGCCGCGCTTCTCGACCGAGATCCGATCCCGCCAGACCTGCGCGGGCTCCCGCGGCGTGCCGAAGACGAGGGCCTGGTAGATCTTCCGCACCTCCTTGCGCTTGAACTCCGCCTTCACCGCGGCCGCAAGGGCGCCATCGGCCGCCGCGAGGATGACTCCGGATGTCGCCGAATCCAACCGGTTCAGGAGCCAGAGGCGGCGGGGGACGCCGACTCCCTCGAACCATTCATAAAACTCCCCGTCCAAATCGTAGCGGGCCTTGAGCAGCGCGCGGGGGGCGTCCGCCGCGACGTTCGGATGCGACAGGACGCCGGCCGGCTTGTCGAGGGCCGCGAGCCCCTGGCCGTCTCGCTCGAGCAGGCAGACTCCGTTTCCGAGCGGCAGGCCCGCCCAGAAACGGTCGCGGGGGTCGCTCACTGGTAGTAGAAACTGAACGTCATCTCCTGCGAATCCCCGAGCATGGCGACCATGTCCGCAGTCCATTCCCCGTAGGGTTGTGGATTCGTCAGGGCGCCCATGCAGGCGCGCATGCCCTGCTCGTTCGAGGCGTTGTTCACGTCCACAATCTCGATCTTTCCCTTGGAATTCATCCGGAACCTGATCGAGACGGTGGATCCCTCCGGCGGATACGTCGCGCTGTTTATGAGAATCCGGTCCCATTCGACCTGGACGATCTCCGTCATCCGGTGGAGGTACTCGCCGTAGTTGCTCCAGCGCGAATCCAGCGCCGTGACGCCCACATTGTCCGTGCCGAACTTGTTCTCCGTGAAGATGGCCGGCCGCACATGCTGCTGCAGGATCTTTCGGGGCTGGGGATGCCGGGGATCGATATGGGGGACGGTCGAGGTTGCGCCCTGGACCACGGAGGCATCCTTCGACCCGTCCACCTTCTCCTGGATCGGCTTCGCGTTGTCCACGGGCTTTGCGAGCGCCGTCCCGTAGGCGTTGGCGTCGTTGCCCTGCGCCTTGTCGGTTCCGGCAAGCGGAGTCTGCTCCTGCCGGGGCGGTGTGACCGCTGAGGTCGGCGGAGCCACCTGCGTCGGGACGATCGGCGCCTGCTCCTCCTGCTTGTCGAGCGTGCCGGTCACAATCTGGTTCGACTTGATATCCTTCCGGCCCTCGAGGGCTGGCATGTCGTTTTTCCCGTTCTTCGTCGGCTTCTCCTGGGCCACCTGCTGGTTCCTGAAGCTGAAATTATTGGTCTTGTCCGGGGTGTTCTCGGGGGCGTTGGGATTGGCCTCCACGTATTTCATCGGAGGCGGGGGCTTCTTGAAGAGGTCCGGCGCGATCTGGATATTGAACTGGTGCGGAATCGCCTGCTTGCGGGGCGCGGCATGCGTCGGCGAGACCTTCATGAGCCGCGGCAGAAGGAGGAAAAGGATGAGGTGGACGAGGATCGTTCCGGCCACGCCGATCTCGATCGAACGGGTGTCCGGATCGAGGAATATCGGGGGCACGAAGCGGCGCCGGCGGCCGGAGCCCGCCTTCGCTTTGGACGATGGCGGTGGCAGTTGGGTTTGGCTCATTCGGGGGCGCCTGGATTCGGTCGAAGCTGCAACATTAGCCGAGGAGACCGCACCGGGTCAAAATTTGTTTCGTTGTTTCGAGCGGAAGGCCCATGATGTTGCTGTGGGAGCCCCGGTAGCCCGCGACCACGAGGTCCCCGTGGTCCTGGATGGAGTAGCCCCCCGCCTTGTCCAGGGTGTGCACCCGGGCGAGGTAGGCCTCGATCGCCGGCTCGTCCAGGGGCAGGAAGGTCACCTCGCTGGTCGCATCCGCCTCGAGCCTGAGCCCGTCGGCCATCCGGCGGACCGCGAGGCCCGTGAAGACCGTGTGGGTGCGGCCGGAGAGGCGCCTGAGCATCGCCCGGGCGTCGGCGGCGTCGCGCGGCTTGTTGAGGACCTGCCCCTCCAGGAAAACGGTCGTGTCGGCCCCGAGGACGGTCGCCTCGGGATGCCGCGCGGCCACCCAGTCCGCCTTGAGCGCGGCGTTGTGGGCCACCAGGACCCGCGGGTCGGCGCCCGCCTCCTCGAACTCGGTCACGTCCGCCGTTTCGATTGTGAAGGGCACGCCGAGCCTGCCGAGCAGCTCGCGCCGGCGCGGGGAGGCCGAGGCCAGGATGAGTCGGTGCCGCGGCGTCATGCTCTAAATGTTATGGCCACGAAAAGCATTCTCCCACAAAGGTTTTTTATGCGTCTCGGCCTCGCCCAGATAAATTCAACGGTCGGCGATCTCGCCGGCAATCGGCGAAAGATCCTGGAGGCCTACCGGGCCCTGGTGGACCAGGGCGCGGAAATTGTCGCCTTTCCGGAGATGATCGTCTGCGGCTACCCGCCGCGCGACCTCCTCTTCAAGCGCCGCTTTGTCCCGGACGTCGAGGAGTCGCTCCGGGAGATCGCCTCGGTTGTCGGCGATGTGCCCGCGCTGATCGGCACGGTCGAGTCGAATGCAACCGGCCAGGGCAGGCCTTTCTACAACGCGGCCGCATTCTGCCACAAGGGCTCCGTCGCCGCGATGGCGCGCAAGTGCCTCCTGCCGACCTACGACGTCTTCGACGAGGACCGTTACTTTGAGCCCGCTCAGCAGCCGACCGTCATCGCCCACGCGGGACTCCGGCTGGGCGTCACGATCTGTGAGGACATCTGGATCCACCCGATGATCAGCACGCGCCAGCTCTACCACGGACTGAATCCCGTGAAGCAGTTGGCGGCGCAGCGCTGCGACATCATGTTCAACATCTCTGCCAGCCCCTGGCATCACGAGAAGGGGGGCGTCCGGCAGACCCTGGTGACCGACGCCGCCTTCGAGCTCGACTGCCCGGTCGTCTATGTGAACGCGGTCGGAGGAAACGACGAGCTTGTCTTCGACGGGCGCTCGCTCGTCAGCGATCCCGCGGGGCATGTCTTTGCGGGCCTGGCGGCCTTCGGCGAGGAACTTCGGGTCGTGGACGTGAGCCTCGCCGCCGCCGAGAATGCAAGCCAGACGCCCCGGCTCTCCCCCACCTTCGGCCAGGCCGAGATGGCCGACATTTTCGCGGCCCTGACCCTCGGCCTGCGCGACTACGCCCACAAGAGCGGATTCCAGCGCGGGCTCGTGGCGCTCTCCGGGGGAATCGATTCGGCTGTCGTGGCCGCCGTAGCCGCGGCGGCCTTCGGGCCGGAAAACGTGACGGGCGTCTCGCTGCCGTCGCCGATCTCCTCGCAGCATTCCAAGGACGACGCCCTGGTCCTCGCGAAGAACCTCGGGATCCGCTGCGAGACGATTTCGATCTCCGAGGTCGTGGCGGCAACCGAGTCCGTCCTCTCCCCCCTCTTCGCAGGCAGGCCCCCGGACGTGACCGAGGAGAACATCCAGGCCCGCGTGCGCGGGGTGCTCATGATGGCCCTCTCGAACAAGTTCGGCTCGCTCCTCCTGACGACCGGCAACAAGAGCGAGATCGCCGTCGGATACTGCACGCTCTACGGAGACATGTGCGGCGGCCTCGCGGTCATCTCCGACGTCTACAAGACGCAGGTCTACGCCCTGGCGAACTGGATCAACGCGGACGCCAGGCGCGCGGGGCGGCAGCCGCCGATCCCTCAGTCGACAATCGACAAGGTCCCGAGCGCCGAGCTGCGCCCCGGACAGACCGATCAGGACACCCTTCCCCCCTACGATGTCCTCGATGCGATCCTCAAGGGCTACGTCGAGGAGGGCCTCTCCCGCGCGGATCTGGCCGCGCAGGGCTTTCCCGACGCCGTCGTCAAGGAGGTCGTGCGCAAGGTCGACCTGAACGAATACAAGCGGAAGCAGGCCGCGCCCGGGCTCAAGATAACGCCCCTCGCCTTCGGCGTCGGCCGGCGCATCCCGATCGTCCAAAAATATGTGAGCTGATCCCGGGCAATGTCCGTCTCAGACAAACTCTTCGCCCGCGCGCAGCAGCTGATCCCGGGCGGCGTAAATTCCCCGGTGCGGGCCTTCCGCTCGGTCGGCGGGACGCCCTTCTTCGTGACCCGCGCGCAGGGCGCAACGCTCGTCACCGCCGACGGCCGCGAGTTGACGGACTTCGTCTGCACCTGGGGTCCCGCGATCCACGGCCACAACCATCCCAGGATCCGGGCCGCAATCGCCGCCGCGCTTGAGGGCGGCACGAGCTTCGGGACGCCGAATCCCCGGGAAGTCGAGATGGCGGAACTGATTGTCCGGTTCGTGCCGTCGATCGCGAAGGTCCGGATGTGCAACAGCGGCACCGAGGCCACCATGTCCGCCGTCCGCCTCGCCCGCGGCTTCACCGGCAGGGACAAGATCGTCAAATTCTCGGGATGCTACCATGGCCACTCCGATTCCCTCCTCGTCAAGGCCGGCTCGGGAGCGCTGACCCACGGCAATCCGGACAGCGCCGGCGTTCCCGCGGCCTTTGCCCGGGAGACGATCGTCATTCCCTTCAACGATGCCGCCGCGCTCGACGCCGCCTTCGACGCCAACCCGGGCGCGATCGCCGGCGTCATCCTCGAGCCCTGCATGGGCAATGTCGGCCTGATCCCGGCCGACCCCGGCTGGCTTCGAAGCGTCCGGGCCTCATGCACGGCGCAGGGCGCCCTCCTCATATTCGACGAGGTCATGACGGGATTCCGGCTGGCGCGGGGCGGCGTGCAGGAGCTCGAGGGAATCGTCCCGGACCTCACCTGCCTCGGGAAGATCATCGGGGGGGGCCTGCCGGTGGGGGCGTTCGGCGGGCGCGCCGACGTGATGGACCGCCTGGCTCCGCTCGGCCCCGTCTACCAGGCGGGCACCTTGAGCGGAAATCCCCTCGCCCTTGCGGCGGGCATCGCCTCGCTCCAGCTGCTCGAGGAATCGGACCCCTATGCGCGGCTCGAAGCGCTGGGCCGAAAGGTTCGCGATGCATCGCTGGCGGCCGCGCGGGCAAAGGGACTGCCGCTCCAGGTTCCCCAGATCGGCTCGATGTTCTCGTTCTTCTTCAGCGCATCGCCTGTCCGCAACTATGAGTCGGCCCTCGCCTCGGATGCGGCGCTCTTTCGCCAGGTGTTCCACGCCTGCCTGGCGGAGGGCGTGTACCTTCCGCCCAGCGCCTACGAGACGGCCTTCCTCAGCACCGCCCACGAGGGCGCCGCGGTGGATCGCGCCTGCGAAGTCATCGCGCGCGCGATCGCCCGCCTATAGGGCTGGGCAGACCGCCACGCTCGGCTCGACCAGGCCGAGCTGGACGGCGTAGCGGGAAAGCTGGGCGACGCCCCTCAGTCCCGTCTTCTTCGTCAGGCGCGTCCGGTGGTTGACGACCGTGTGGACGCTGATTCCAAGCCGGGCGGAGATCTCCTTTGAGCTCAGGCCGTCCGCCAGCCCGCGCAGGACGGTCTTTTCCCGGTCGCTCAGCCGGGCGGAAAGGCCGGCCCGGGGCGGCTTGAGGTTGACCAGATTTCGGATCGCGTCGCTTGTCGAGCGGCAGAAGTAGACCCGCCCCGAACCGACCGCCTGAAGCGCCTGCCGGAATTCGTCGAGTCCCGCCATCTTCTCCACGAGGCCGTGCGCCCCGGAGGAAAGCGCCCGCTCGATCGAGTCGGCCTCCAGGTGTCCCGAAAAAATGAGGATGCGGGCCCGGGAGCAGGCCGCCCGGAGCGGGGCCAGCAGGGAGAGCCCGGAGTCGGGCGGCATGACCAAGTCCAGGACGATAAGATCGGGCTGCTCCCGCCTGCAAAGCTCGAGCGCGCCGGCCGTGTCCTCAGCCGAGCCGACCACCTTGTGGCCGGGCATGAGCTCGATCACCTGCTGGAGCATCTCGGTGATCGCCGAATGGTCGTCAACGATCACGACCCGGCGGCGGGGGCGCTGCGGTAAGGGGGCGGGCATCACTTGAAAGAATTCAGTCCCTGATGCGCGATTTTGACCAAATATCTACGCAATATGCGCCATATTTTGAAAATGAGGAGAACACCCTAGGACGGGCGTTGGTGCGTTCGTGTGTATTTTCCAGGGTGTTTCACCCAGTTTGGTCCTGGGGCCCCCTCTTCAGGCGCGGGGATGCGCCCGGTCATAGACGTCCTTCAGGCGGGCGACGCTCACGTGGGTGTAGACCTGGGTCGTCGCCAATTGCGCGTGCCCGAGCAGTTCCTGGACAAGCCTCAGGTCCGCCCCGGCGTTCAGCAGGTGGGTCGCGTAGGCATGCCTCAGCTTGTGGGGGGTCAAATCGTGCGGAAGTCCCGCCAGAGCGAGGTAGCGCTTGAGCATCAGCTGGATGCTGCGCGGACCCATGCGCCGGCCGGCCGGCGTCGCCACAACGGGGTCGTCCGGGCCCGCCCGGCCCTGGAATTCCCGCCGGAATTTCCTGAGGACCGCGACCGCCACCCGGCCGAGGGGGCAGAGCCTCTCCTTCCCGCCCTTGCCGCGCACGCGCGCAACGCCGCTCGCCGGATCCACATCCCCGTGGTTCAAGCCGACAAGCTCGCTCACCCGCAGGCCTCCGCCGTAGAGAAGCTCCATCGCAAGCCGGTCCCGCCAAGCCGTGAACGCCTCCGCGCTCCCTGCGTCCAGCAGGCGCTGCGGGCCCGCAAGGAGCAGCTTCATCTGCTCCTCGGTCAGGAATTTTGGCAGCCGGCGGTCGAGCTTCGGAAGCGAGAGGCCGGAGAGCGGGTTGCCGCTGATCCGGCCCTTCCGGCGCCAGAACTTGAAGAAGGTCCGCAGGCCGGAGACGCGGTTGTGAAGGGTCCTCCGGTCGTAGCGCCGCTGCGCCTCGATCGCAAAGTCCCGCGCGTCCCGCGGGCCGAGCGAATCGAGTCCGCCCTCCCAGCGACCGGCCGCGGCCAGCCATCCGTAAAAATCCACAAACGCCTGCCGGTAGTTCCTGACGGTGTAGGCGGAGCAGCGGCGCTCCAGGGCAAGGTGGTCGGCAAAGGGCGCCCACCAGTCGGCGAGCACCGCGGCGGGAACGCCTTTATCTACGGGCACGGCGATTTCGCCTTTTCCTCGACGGCGCGCCGGACAGCCCCGCAATGGCGCCTGAGCGCGCCCTCCGAATCCAGCCCGCGGGCGCGGGCAGCGGCCGCGATCTCGAAGAGCATCCGGCCGAGCGACTCGTCGGTGAGATCGCCCGCGAGCGCATTGATCCGCGCCGCATCCACGGCGTCCTCCGCGGGGAGCCGCTTCTTCTCGATCTGCTTCCAGATCGCCTCCGCCAGCATCAGCGCTGGAAGCCGGGGAGGCAATTCCTTGAACAGGGCCGGTGCCGGTGCTCCGGCGCGGGCACGTTCACCGGCCTTGATCTCCTCCCACCGCGCGACGACCTGCCCGGATGTAGCCAGCTTGTCCGCGCCAAACACGTGGGGGTGGCGCCGAATCAGCTTCTCGTTTATGTCCCGCGCCACGTCGTCAAAATTGAATTGCCCGGCCTCCTCCGCGAGCAGCGCGTGAAAGACGACCTGGATGAGGACGTCACCGAGCTCCTCCCGCATGTGCGGCATGTCGAGCTCGTCGATCGTCTCCAGAAGCTCGCTGCATTCGTCGATCAGGCACCGGGCCAGGCTCTGGTGCGTCTGCTCGCGATCCCAGGGGCAGCCGGCGCGAAGCCTCACCATGGTAGCCCGCAGATCGTCGATGGAGCTCATGCCGGGAATTCAAAAGGTGAAAGCGGAAAGCGGAAAGCGGAAAAAGCGCCGCCCAAGCCTTGGGCGCGCCCGTAATTTGCGGTGTTTCCGATTTCCGATTTCCGCTTTGCCTTCCCGCTTTTCGCTTTGCCTTCCCCGCTTTGCCTTTCTTCTTTCCGCTTTCCGAATTTCAGATTTCTATCGAGCTGTGGACAAGCTGACCGAGATCATGGCGTGGAAGCGGCGCGAGATAGCGCCGCGGGTTCGTCCCGTGTCTGAAGCCGAGCTCGTCCGGCTTGACGCCGGGACCCCCCGGCCGCCCTCGTTCGCAGCCGCCCTGCGGCGCGGTGACGGACAGCTGGCCGTGATAGCTGAGATCAAGCGCCGCTCGCCGTCCGCGGGAGACATCCGGCCGCAGGCCTCAGCCTCCGAACAGGCGCTGCGCTACCGCGCGGCGGGCGCCGACGCCCTGTCCGTCCTCACCGACGAGAAATTCTTCGGTGGGGCGCTCGACGACCTCCGTGCCGCGGTCGGCACGGTCTCAGGCGCACTGCCTTGCCTGCGGAAGGACTTCATGGTCCACCCGGTCCAGGTGCTTGAGGCCCGCGAGGCCGGCGCAAGCGCCATTCTCATCATCGTTCGCGCACTGGAGGACGAGGAAATCCGCATTATCCATGGAGCGGCCCGATCGGCCGGCCTGGATGCCCTTTTTGAAGTCCACGACGAAGCGGATCTCGAGCGCGCCGCGCTCCACGGCGCCCGCCTGATCGGCGTCAACAATCGCGACCTCGCGGTCTTCAGGACGGACCTCTCGCTCAGCGAGAGGCTCATGCCGCGCCTGCCCGCGGGCTCGACGGCGGTTGGCGAGAGCGGCATATTCACCGGGGCCGATGCCGCGCGGCTTAGATCCGCCGGCGCCCATGCCATCCTGGTCGGCGAAGCCCTGATGAAGGCGTCAGACCCCGCGGCCCTGATCCGGCAGTTTCGGGGAAACTAGCGGGCTGCCGGATGCCTCTCTCGCCGACGGCCACCCGGGAGCTTCTCGCACAGCTCGGCCACGGCCCCGTGCGCCGCCTCGGGCAGAATTTCCTCGTTGACGGCAACATCGTGCGAAAATCCATCACGCTCGCCGAGATCGCCGCGGGCGACACCGTCGTCGAGATCGGCCCCGGCCTCGGCACCCTGACCTCCGCCCTCCTGGAGGCGGGCGCGCATGTCTGGGCCATCGAGCTGGACCCCGCCCTCCACGCACACATCGCCGAGACGCTCGGAAAACAGCATCCCTCAGCCCTCCGCCTCATGCTCGGCGACGCGGTCGAGCATCCGCTTGCCGGGCTGGGGGATTCGCCCGACGAGGGTCTCGAAGCGAACATAAAGCGAGGCTCGGCTCGCAGTGAGCGGAGCGGCCCCTCGTCGGGCGAATCCCCCACTGCTTTTAAAATCGTCGCCAACCTCCCCTACGCCATCGCCACCCCCTGGCTCGATGCGGTCCTCTCCGGCCCCCTGCCGGCGCGCATGGTGCTGATGCTCCAGCGCGAGGCGGCCGACCGGTATGCGGCGGCACCCGGGAGCAAGAGTTTTGGAGCAATCTCGGTGTTCCTCCAAGCGGCCTACGACGTCGCCCCAGGGCACAACGTCGCGGCTTCCTGCTTCCATCCCCGCCCGGAAATCGAGTCGCGGCTTCTGCATCTGGTGAAAAAGCAGGAGCCGCACCTCTTTCCGGCCGCCACCCGGCTCCTGATCCGTTCGTGCTTCCAGCAGCGGCGCAAGCAGATCGGAGCCCTCCTCAGGGACCGGCTCCCGGACGAAGGCGCGGCCTTTCTGGAACATCTGATCCGGGCAGGCTACTCAGGAAAGACCAGGCCCGAAGCGATCCCAGTCGCACTCTGGATGCAGCTCTGATTGCTTGATCCCCGGCTTGAAAGCCCTTTTTTCGTCCTTTTCATTTAAGCAGCACCCATGCCCCGCGCCGCCCTCGCCATCCTCCTGATCGCGACCGCTGTCGCCGGCAGGGCCCAGTATGCGGGCGGCCCCCTCGTCGGGCACATTGAAGGCGACCGCTATTTCGCCCCAAACGGATCCTACCAGGTCGCGATTCCGGTCCGCCCAAAGATGGGCGCTATCGTCACGGACACGCCCAATGTCGTGACGTTCAAGGACGACTACGACACGCTCTTCACGATCGCGTCCTTCCCCCTTGACGCATCCCAGCGCTGGCTTCTATCCGAAAACGGAACCCGCGAATATCTCCGGAGGTTCTTCAACGACTACGTCCTTCCCGACTTCAGGCACGCGTTCAAGGGAGTTGAGGTCGAGGACAAGGGTGTGTTCATGCCCGAGTTCCTCGACGGCGTCCTCGTGATCTACACGCTCCTGCCGGGAGGCTCCATGTTCGCGGACGACCTCGCGGTCATCGATCCGAACCAGAAGCCGCCTGTCGCAAAGCGCGGCAACATGCTCTTCGTGAAAAACGGCTTTGTCTTCGTCGTCAGCACCGAGCTCGCCGAGCGCGTGACCGAAGGCAGCGCCTACTCGATGAAGCCCGCGGAGGAAAACACCGTCCTTCGCGAGAAATTGACCGACATGGCCTCAAAGATCCGCTTCCCAAAGTCCCCTCCCTCCCCATGAGCCTCTCCTCCTTCCTGATCTTCATCATCCTGGGCGCGCTTGCCGGCTGGATAAGCGGGCTGCTCACCAAGGGCACGGGCTTCGGAGCGGTGGGCAACATCATCGTCGGCATCATCGGCGCCTTCCTTGGGAACTTCGCTTTCGGGCTCCTGGGAATCGTGGCATTCGGGCTCATCGGCCGGCTGGTTTTCGCGGTCGTCGGCGCGCTCATCTTCATCTGGCTCCTCCGCTTCGTCCGGAAATAGAAAGTGTGTGACGCCGCCGCCGGGCGTGCGTCATGCCGCCCACATCCCATGCCCACACCCCACCCCGCAACCCTTCGGAGTCTTCTCATCACGGCGGCCCTTTTCGCGGCCCCGCTCGGATACGCCCAGGACCGGCCCCCGGGCGCCCCCATCGGCCCGCTCGGTTTCGGAGGCGCCCCTGCACCAACGGACCCCGCTTACCAGCCCATCGCCCATCAGACGAATGCCGCCGAGGTCGCCGCCGTCCTGGGGCGCGTGCTCGCCTATGTGGACTCCGCGACCCCCAGCCGCCTGGTCGACCGCAAGACCGGCCAGGAGATCACCGATTTCACGACGCCGAATCCCAACACCTCGTTCGAACGCGATCCCCAGCATCCCTTCGGAGTCGTGGGCTATGAGTGGGGCGTGGCCTACGCCGGAATGCTCGCGGCAGCGGACGCGACCGGCGACCCCCGCTTCAGCGCCTTCGTTTCGAGCCGGATGGCCCTCATCGCCCATGCGCTGCCCGCCTTCGGGACGCCCCCCCCCGGCGGCGGCCAGCCCTTTCGGAATCCCGTCCGCGGGCTCGTCGCTCCGGGCGCCCTGGACGACATCGGTGCCATGGATGCCGCGATCATCAAAGCCCGGATCGCCGGTGTCGGCCCCGACCTGAAGCCGGTGATAGACACCGCGGCGAAGTTTATTTCCCACGGTCAGTTCCGCCTGCCCGACGGAACCCTCGCGCGCCACTGGCCGGTTCCCGAATCCGTCTGGGCCGACGACATGTACATGAGCGTGCCCGCCCTCGCGCAGACGGGTAAACTGACCGGGGACACCCGCTACTACGACGATGCCATCCGGCAGGTGCGCCAGATAGCCGATCACCTCTTTGAGCCCGCCAAGGGGATATTCCGCCACGGCTGGATCTCCTCGAACCCGGACAGCCTCGACGTCCACTGGGGGCGTGCGAACGGCTGGTGCATGATGGCGATGGTCGAACTCCTCGACGTCCTGCCCCCGGATTATCCTGGCAGGGACGACGTCCTCGCCCTCCTTCGCGCCCAGATCCGGGGAGTGGCGGCCCTTCAGTCGGGGTCGGGCCTGTGGCACCAGCTCCTCGACAGGCCGGATTCATACCTCGAAACTTCGGCGTCCGCCATGTTCGTCTTCAGCATCGCGCGGGCGATAGACCGCGGCTGGATCAGCCCGGTGTACGGGACGATAGCTCAGACCGGCTGGAATGCGGTGGCCGGAAAGGTCAATGCCAAGGGCCAGGTCGAAGGAACCTGCGTCGGGACGAACTTCGCGCTCGATTTCCCGTACTACTATTTTCGCCCGGCCAGCCCGCTCGCACCCCATGGATACGGCCCCGTGCTTCTGGCTGGAGCCGAGATGCTCCGGCTCCTGAAGAACGATGCCGTCGCGCTGAAGCCCCAGGTCGGCAGCATCTATTTCATGCCGAAGGCGGACGCGGCGAACGTCCGCCGTTAGCCAGAGGGGGGTCAGGCCGGACCCCTTACTATTCACTCGGCGTTCGCTGGTCGCCGGCCGTTCCGCCCGGCCTGCGGACGCGCGCGCGCTCGGCCGGAATCGGACGCGGCGGAGGCGGGTCGTTCGGCAGCTTGTCGGCGCACATCGAAAGGACCTCGATCGCTGCGAGCGAATTCTGGGCCGTCCCGTTTGTCCCCACCCTCGGGGCCTCGTCGATCGGGTTCAGGACGTCGGGACCCCCCACATGGCGGGTCGCGTACATCCCGGCGCGGATTCCTCCAAAGCCGCCAAAGAGGGTCGCGATCGCGTGCTGGGCGAACGCCGGATTACCGGTCTTCAGGTAGGCGTACGCGGCGAGCCGTCCGCCGCCCTGCTCCTGGCCGGCATACTTGGCGTCGGCGCCCTCCGTGCCCGTCGTCCTGTCCCTGGCGATCACGTCGGCGGGAGCGTCCTCGAGCCGGCAGTACTGGAGCCAGGTCTTCTGCCAGCCGGGATTGTCGACCAGGTCGTTCAATTCAAAGACGACCTCGGCCCCACCCTGGATCGTCGTCAGGTTGTAATCCCCGAGCTCGTCGGATACCTGGAAGAGCTTCCCGGTCTTGGCGTCGTATCCGTAGACTAGGTTCCTGCCAGAGCGGAAGCCGTACGGCATGGCCGCCAGGGAATCCATCCCCGCGTAGATCTTGTCGCGCCACTTCGTGTCCCCGGTCCGCTCCCATTCGGTCATCCAGTTGCCGATGAAGGCGAGCCAGTCCGGCCCGCCGCGAACACGTCCGGGGTACTGCTTCTCCCGGTCGTTCTCCGGCTGCGCGAGGCGCATCGGATCGAATTCGACCGCCTTGTAGTCGGCATTCGCGACCTCGTGCATGAGATCGCCGACCCGCTCGTCCGTCGTGAGGTAATAGTAAAAGCGCTTCCACGCGGCCTGGCTTATCCGGGCCTCCTTTGCGCCGCAGCCCCACGGGACGACGTTGTGCCGGGACCCGAGCCCGGCAAAGCGGCCGAGATGATAGACGTCGACCTCGCTCGTATTCCGGGTCTCCGCCTCGGCCAGCCGGAAGATGTCCGCCCTCCCGGTCCTGAGATAGCTGTACCAAAGCCACATGTCGGTCCCGAGCTCCGTGTTGTCCCAGGCCATTCCCCCGAGATCGTACCGCCACACATGGCGCACCTCGTCGTAGGAATGCATCACGTTCCCAAAGTACCAGTAGCCGTACCAGTGCCTCTGCTCGACCTCCTTCTCATAAAGCGAGATCGCCCCGTCGAGCTGGTCCTCCACCATCTGTTTCAAGGGGGTCGAGCGATCGGCCGGGCTCCACGCCCCGAATACGCCCGCACTGTGAATGGTCTGGGGCGAAGAGACGAGAAGCGGCGGCTGGCTGCCGATCTCGGCCAGCCTCGCCGTCTCCTCGCGGCTCGGGACGTCCCCGGTCGCAAAAAGGGTGAGCTCGCTCGTCCGCGCAACGCCGGTCGCGGTGCTGAATCCCGGCTGCACGTCCTCGTAGACCGCGTCGAGACCGTGGGCCTTGATGTCGTAATGGCGGAGGTCCATGGAGGGGCCGTCGGGCGACCAGAGCCAGGCATAGAGCGAGGCCTCGTGGCCCGAGGCGTTCCGGACCTCGAGCGAGGCCGGATAGGACTGCCAGAAATTCCGGATGCTGACCGCGAGCCCTCCGCTCACGTCGCCGGCAAAGACAAGCCCCGATGAGCGGCGGCCCGCCCCGGCCTGGAGCCAGGTGCTCTCCGGATTGGTCCGCTTGACGATCGTGAACCCATCCGCGTTCGGCTGGTCGAGCTTGAAGTCGTCCCAGATGGCCCAGTCTCCCATGAGGACCTGTCCCTGGGCGTCAACCTGCGCCAAGTTCGGCACCCGCATGCCGGCCACCTGATCGGGGAAGACATCGACGCCCCTTCGGGGCCGGCCGAAGGCCGGATAGGCGCCGGGAGCCGGCGGGTGCGGCTTGCGATTCGGATTCGGATCCATGACGGCGTGCCCCTGGCGGCCGACAAGCGGCTGCACCGGCTCGGCCCAAAGGCCCGAGCCCTCGCCGGAAAACGCAACATGCCTGTTCTGAACCTCCTCGCGCATCGGAACCCCGAATACGACGCCCAGACCCCGGATGAAGTCGTGGTCCTGGTCACCGTCGAAGATGATCGAATGAACCATCCGCACCGATTCCTGCCCGGCGTAAAAATAAAGCCTGACGACGAAGGGCAGCCATGCGCGGCCGCTCTTCTCGCCCTTGTGCCGACCCTCGATCTTGACGACCGCGCGAACCGGGCCCGACTGCTCCAGCGTCACCTTGTCGATCCGGCCAAAGTATTTTTCCCGATGGGGCGTGTCCTCGGCATTGCCATCGGGCCCGTCCTGGAGGATGCAGACGAGACGGCCCTGCCGGGCGACCTCGCGGCCGTCCACCGCCATCCAGTCGATGATCGAATCGCCCTCCTTCGGAATCCGGCATCGGAGGCGGCCCGTGTCGACGACGATTCCCGTCTCGCTCTCGTGAGCGCGAACCATCGGGCCGGCGACCGGCTTCCCTGCGCCGGTCGAAAGCGTGATCGGGGCGTCCGCGCCTGCGACGGTTGCGATCCCGGTCCATTTGATCGAGCCATCCGGCCAGGTGGCCAAGACCCAGCTCTGGACTGGCAGGGAATTGCCTCCGGCGCCCGTCAGGGAGAAAGCCTGGTCCTTCCGCACCTCGCCGCGCGGCCAGGGCACGCCGAAGCTCACTCCCACCGCCTTGGACGGCAAAGAGGCGTCCAGCCAGTTGATCGAGACATCGCGGGCGAATACGGACGACGATGCGATGCAGGCAAGAAGGGAGGAGACGAGAGCGCGTTTCGTTTTGGACATTGGAGGGAGATCCAGTCCGGGCGGGATTGCCGGGGTTGAAGGGTTGCGGGGACAGGAGTCCGTGGGCTGAAAGACGCAACCGGGGGCCCGGGGTTGCTCGCTATCTTTATTCCGCCAGTTTTCGCTGCGCGCTGAATACGGGCCTTATGGCCACGCTGAGGCGGTCCTGAAGATCCTGCATTTCCCGGTACCGGGCCGCCCGGACGCGGTTCGGAACGCACCGGGTCGACTCGTCCAGGGCCACCATGTCCCGCGTGAAATCCGAGATCCGCGCCTTCTTGCCGTCGCGGAGCGCAAGCGCCCACGCGGCCTGGAGCGCGGCGCCCAAGGCCGCGCCCTCGTCGGCCGCCATCGCCACGACCGGAACGCCGAAGACGTCGGCCATGATCTGCCGCCAGGCGGGCGACTTCGCTCCGCCGCCGGTCACTCGGATCTCCTTCGCCACAACCCCCAGTGCCGCGAGGCGCCTCAAACCGAAGTTCATGCCGAGCGTGACGCCCTCCATCGACGCCCGCGCGATATGCGCGTTCGTGAACGTCTTCTGGCTGAGCCCGAGAAATATACCCGAGCCATCGGGAACATTCGGGGTGCGCTCTCCTGCAAAATAAGGAAGGAGGACGAGCCCGTCGGAACCCGCCGGAGCCTCCGCGACGGCGAGGTCGAGCGCGGCGTGGTCGAAATCGAAAAGGGCGCGCACCCGTTCGGTGACCGTCGTCACGTTCATGGTGCAGAGGAGCGGCAGCCAGCCGCCGGTCGAAGAGCAGAAAGCCGCGATCTCCCCGCGCGGATCGACGACCGGCTTCGCGGCGTAGGCGTAGATCGTCCCGCTTGTCCCGAAGCTCGCCGTCACGACGCCCGGGGCGACGTTCCCGGTCCCGATGGCGCCCATCATGTTGTCGCCGCCGCCGGCGCCGACCACGACGTCGCGCGGGAAGCCGTACGTCCGCGCCAGCTGCGGGCGAAGGACGCCCGCGACCGAGTCCGAACTCGACAGTGGCGGCAGCCAGTCGGCAAGATGCGGATCGATCGCGCGGACCGCAGCCGGCGACCAGGAGCGCTTTCGCACATCCATGAGCGCGGTGCCGGAGGCATCGCCATACTCCATAAAATAATTTCCGGTCAGGTGATGGTTGATGTAGTCATGCGGAAGCAGCACATGGCGCAGCCGCCTGTAGTTGCGCGGCTCGTGGCGCTTGAGCCAGAGGATCTTCGGCGCGGTGAATCCGGGAACGAACGGAACCCCGGTCTGCCGCAGGACGGCCTTCTCCCCGCCTAGCTTTCGCGTGAGAATCGCGCATTCGGGAGCGGTGCTCGTGTCGCACCAGAGCTTCGCGGGACGGATCACCTCCCCTGCCCCGTCCAAAGGCACGAAGCCGTGCTGCTGGCCGGAGACTCCGATTCCGCGGACCCGGGAGCGGTCGATGACGGCCCCGACTTCGCGGAGCGTGCTGTCGAGGGCTGCGATCCACTCCCGCGGATCCTGCTCCATAGCTCCCGCCGGAAGCCCCTCGATCATCCGATGCGGCGCCCGCGCCTCGGCGACGACGCTGCGCGAGTCCAGGTCGACGACGACGGCCTTCGTGCTCTGGGTTCCGGAATCGATTCCTATGAATAGGGACATAAATAATCCCTACCAGCTCAGCTTCGGCTCGTCCAGCCGGCGAACGCAATCGGATTTGGCGGCGGCCGCCCAATGCGCGATCGTCCTTCCCCCGAGGAGCCGGTTTGGCGCGATCTCGGCCAGCGGCTGGAGGACAAACGACCGCTCCGCGATCCTGGGATGCGGGACCTCGAGGCCCTCGTCGGCGACCCGCAATTCTCCATAGAGTAGGACGTCGATGTCGATCGTCCTCGGACCCCAGCGCTCGGCGCGTACCCGGCCCATGTCGGCCTCGATCCGAAGGCAGGCGGCCAGGAGATCGGCAGGAGCAAGCGCCGTGCGGATCTCCACCGCCGCGTTCAGGAATTCGGGCTGGTCGATCCGGCCCACGGGCGCCGTGGCGTAAACGGAGGACACGGCTGCGACCCGGGTTCCCGACGCACGGTCGAGCCGGCGCACCGCCTCCGCGAGAAGCGCGGCCCGGTCCCCTTGGTTACTGCCCAGCCCGAGGAAGGCCGTCTGTGCGGTCGCTGCTGGCTTCAAAGGCGACATAGTCGAGCGTGCCGGGTATCGGCGCCGCCGGCTTCTTGATCATGATTTCGACCCGAAGAACCCTCGGGCACTCGCGCAGGATGGCGTCGATGATCCGCTTGCCGAGGGTCTCGAGCAGCTTCACCCGCTCCTGCTCCACCACGGTGCGGCAGATGCCATACACCTTCACATAATCGACGGCGGCCCCGAGGCTGTCGGTCTCCGCGGCCTCGCCGACGTCCGAGGTCAGCACCAGGTCCACCTGAAAGCGCTGGCCGAGCGCATTCTCCTCGGGATGGTGCCCGTGGTAGCCGTAAAAGGCCATGTTCTTGAGGTGGATGCGCCCTTGCATGGACATCAGCGAGCATACATCCGTTTGGCGCGCAACACCGCTTCGGCCGTGCGCGCGGCCCGAAGATTGGCGAGGACGTCGTGCACGCGGACAAATTCGATCCCCTCCGCCACGGCGAGAACGGTCGTCGCAAGGGTGCCCTCCAGGCGCTCCCCCGGGGGAAGCCCGCCGAGCGCGTGGCCGATCGAGGACTTGCGCGAAATGCCGAGAAGAAGCGGAAATCCGAGGGCCTTGAGTTCCCCTATCCGCCCGGCGATCTCGAGGCTCTGCTCCGGGGGCTTCGCGAAACCGATTCCCGGATCGAGTATGATCCGGTCCTCCGGAACCCCGGCCGCCCGGGCGATTTCCAGCGAGCGGGCGAAGTACCGCTTGATCTTTTCGATCGCATCGCCGGGTTCTCCGGAAAAATCGCCATCCCAGTGCATCAGGATGACCGGGCAGCCGAATTCCGCGACGACGCGCGCCATTTCCGGGTCGCCCTGGAAGCCGCGCACATCGTTCACCCAATGGGCCCCGGCCGCGAGCGCGGCGCGGGCCACGGCCGGCCTGTGGGTGTCGATCGAGATCGGAATCGAGACAGCGGAAAGCACCCGCTCGAGAACCGGGACGACGCGGGCGATTTCGTCGCCCTCGGGGAGATCATCCCCTGCGCCGGGCCGCGTTGACTGGCCTCCGAGGTCGATCGCGGCGGCACCCTCGGCCGCCATGCGTTCCGCGTGGGCTACCGCCTTCTCGACGGTTCCGAACCTTCCCCCGTCAAAGAAGGAATCCGGCGTGACGTTAAGTATCCCGATGAGCCGGGTCTCTCCGCCGATCGCCAGGCTGCGGCCGCGGCAATCGAGCATCCGTTCCATCTTCAGAGCAGCTCCTTTGGCAGGAGCGGATGGAGTTTCTTGATGTCCTGGACGGCGTCCCGGTGGCAGACGAGGACGGCGTCGGGCGTCTCGACGACGACGAGATCCTTGACGCCGCAGAGGGCGATCACGCGCCCGTTGCTCAGGGCGATGTTGCCGGAGGAATCGGCGACGACGACCCGGCCGCGGACGGAATTGCCGGCGGCGTCGGCCGTCAAGTGCTTCGGCAGCGCCGTCCACAGGCCGACGTCGTCCCAGTCGAATTCCGCGACCAGGGTGGCGACGCTCGCCGCCTTTTCGAGGATGGCGTAGTCGACCGAAATCTTCGGCAACGCCGGAAACCTGGAAGCCATGTACGCGGCGGGATCGCCCGCGGGAAATTCCCGGATGAAGCGCGCGAGTTCGGGCGCATGGGCCTCCGCCTCGGCCAGGAAGGCGCCCGCCTGCCAGAGAAACATTCCCGCGTTCCACGCGTACCTGCCGCTCTTC
This sequence comes from uncultured Opitutaceae bacterium, assembly GCA_964547325.1. Lineage (GTDB taxonomy): Bacteria > Verrucomicrobiota > Verrucomicrobiia > Opitutales > Opitutaceae > Palsa-1447. The sequence goes on from CAZJNA010000039.1 coordinate 24,622, forward strand.
ACGTAGCCCTGCGCCGTGGCCAGGTCGGGCTTCTCGACGAAGCGCCCGACGCTCCGGAACTGCCCACCGGGGCCGCTCACGCCAAGGGCCGGCCCAAGTTCGAGATATCCGAAGCCCGTGGACGGGTGGGTCGGCATGATGGCGAACGTGAGGAGCGAGGCGTGCGCCGCGGCCCATTCGAACGCGGCCTGCAGCTGGTCGGCAAAACGCCCCGTGTCGTGGATAAACGCGTCGGCGGGGAAGATCGCCAGGACTCCCTTGGGATCGCGGACCCGAACGAGCGCCGTTGCAAGCGCGGCGGCGGGCGCCGTGTCGCGCCGGGCCGGCTCGGCAACGATCTGTCCGGCCGGAACCCACGGAAGGGCGGCGCGGACGCTCTCGACTTGGGCCTCGCTCGTCAGGACGTAGACGTTCTCGGGGGGCACGACACCCTCGACGCGCCGGACGGTCTCCTCGAGGAGCGTGCGTTCGGACAGAAGCTTAAGAAGGTGCTTGGGCGTCCGCGCACGGCTCATCGGCCAGAAACGTTCGCCGCTGCCGCCCGCGAGTATGCAGGCGTATAGGTGTGAGGGGGCGCTCATGCGGAGTGGGAAACTGAAGTGCTACCGGCCGCTCCCCGCCCCCACCAGCCAAAAGGGGCGCGCCAGATTGCGCCAGACCCTGGCACAGATTTCGGGAAGTTGGGACACGATGGCATGATCGGTGGCTCAAATGGCCGGTCTAAATCGGGGGTCAATATTTTTTAACCTATTGATTATAGGAAGCTAATGAAATCCATCGCCCACGGGGTACGTGCGCTGCTCGGATAAGGGCATGAGTCGCATACTCGGAATCGATCTTGGCACCACCAACTCCTGCATGTCCGTCATGGAAGGAGCAGAGCCCGTCGTCGTGCCGAACGCCGAAGGCGGCCGCACGACCCCCTCCGTCGTTGCATTCACCAAATCCGGAGAGCGCCTGGTCGGCCAGGCAGCGAAGCGCCAGGCGGTCACCAATCCGCGCAACACCATCTTTTCGGCGAAGCGCCTGATCGGCCGGAAGTTCACGGAGGTTCGCGAAGAGGCGAAGAACATGCCGTTCAAGGTCGTCGAGGGAAAGAATGGAGACGCCTACATCGAGGTCCAGGTCGGCGACAAGACCGAGCAGTTCGCGCCCCAGCAGATCGCGGCCTTCGTGCTCGGCAAGATGAAGGCCGATGCCGAGGCCTACCTCGGCGAGAAGATCACCCAGGCCGTCATCACGGTCCCGGCTTATTTCAATGATTCCCAGCGCCAGGCGACGAAGGATGCGGGCAAGATCGCCGGCCTCGACGTCATGCGAATCATCAACGAGCCGACCGCCGCCTCGCTCGCCTACGGCCTCGACAAGAAGAAGGACGAGAAGATCGCCGTCTATGACTTGGGCGGCGGCACATTTGATATTT
>CAZJNA010000040.1:0-25953 GCA_964547325.1 uncultured Opitutaceae bacterium
CGTGCAGCTGGGATTCAGCCACACCAATCACAATCAATGGCTGAGCCAGCAGATCCCCGTCGATTATCGCGTTTCACACACGATCGCCGTCCAGATGGGATCGCTCTACCCGGCTAGGACCCACCCCTATTTTTCCTCGTGGAAGCCCGAGGCAATGCGCGCGGCAAAATCCTCGATCGCCGTTCTGCTCGACGGCGTGCCCTATCTCTCGGGTGATCAGGAGTTCTTCGACACGACCCCGGGCTTCGTCAAGATCGGGGAAAACGACGTCTCGGAATTCACCTCGAGGATGTTCACGGGCAGCATCCTGGAGGTGAGACGCCAGCCGCTCCCGGCGCCGATAAGAGCCTTTGCGGGAGAAGGCTTCCTGCGGCTTGCCATTGTCCTGCCGAAAGCGGTGCCGGGACGGCGCACGCCCCTTGTTTCGACCGGGGCGAACGGACGGGGGGATATGCTCTTCGTGGAGGATCAGGACGAAGACCGCATTCGCTTCGGCTTTGAACATGCGGGTCGGCCGCCCGAATTCAGCCAGTCGCTCGCCATCCGGCGCGGAGATGTCCAGCTCGTGGAGACAAGCCTCGGATCGTTCTACAAGCACCCGCAGAGCACCCGCGAACGCGAATTGGCCGGGACCCTCTTTGTTCGACTGGACGGGCAGCCGGTCTGGGTCAGGAGCGCCGATTTCTTTCCGCCCGGTCTCCAGGCTCCCGCCATCGGCGCGAATGTGATCGGAGATCCCGGCATCGCCCCCGCATTTGCCGGGACCATCCTCGCCCAGGATACCGCGGCGGTCCTTCCCGCCGCGCCCGACGATTCGTTTGCATTCGCGCCCTATTGGATAGAGACGGGCGGCGCCCCCGCCTACGGCGCGATTCGGCTGCGGCTCGCCCTTGCCCCCCAGGTCATGACACCCATCGAGTCGCTGGTCGTCACCGGTCCTGTCGCCGGGCAGGCGGACTATCTCTCGATCGCCTATCCCGATGCCAGGCAGGTGAGTTTCGGCTACCTCCATACAGGAGCGGCTGCGCTGAAGAGCCGGCGCATTCTGGTGGATCACAAGACCCCTTTGGCTGTCGAGCTCGACATGCCGTCGTTGTATCCTTCGGAGACGGATGAGTTTTTCGCGGCATGCAGCCTTGGCCGGATCCTGGCCGCCAAGAAAGGCTGGATCCACCTGAAGGTGAATGGAGAGAGGCTGATCGATGCGCCGGTCCCCCACTTCGAATCGACAGCGAACAATATCAGCATCGGGGAGAACAAGGTCTCCAATGTCTACGAATATGCTCCCGGGTTTACCGCAAGGATCCTCTCCATTGAGCGCGCCCGTCTGGCCCCGCCGCCCGGATTCGAGGCAAACCACGGACCCTTGGAGATCGTGTTCACGCTGGACCCGCAGATGAAGGCAGTCGAAGGCCTGCTGGCCACGGGCAGCGGGGGGGGCCGTGACCGGCTGCTGCTCGCCCGCGATGCGAACGGCCTATGCCGAATTTCCGCGACGACGGCGGATGGGCGCACGATGGAGAGCGACCCCTTCGACTTGGAGGCCTCGCGGCCGCATACGCTCAGGATCGATTGGGGCGGGCTCTCCCCTTCCGGCGATGCCCGGCACGCCGTTGCCCTCGATCTGGACGGAAAGCCGCTTTTGAGGGGACGGATGGATTTTCAGTTCTCGATCCCCCAGGAAATTGCGATCGGCGGATCGTTCTCGGACACGGTTCCCGGGTTCAGCGGTGTCATCCACTCGGTGCGGCGCCTACCGTAAGTCAGCGCGGGGATTTCGGCCACCCGAGCGGGCGGCGGCCAAATTGCCTCAGGTTGGACTCGTAGATCCCGTGCCCGTCGCTGTGATTGTAGAATCGGTAGAAGGCGAACTCCGATATTCCCAGGGGATTCAAGGTTATCGGGCCGAAGACAATCAGCGCGTTGCCGGCAAGCACGGCCAGCACGGCACCGCGGATCAGCCATCGGCCCTGGCCGGAAAGACTCGGCAGGCTCTGCCTCCACCGCGCGGCGAAAAGGACGAAGACCGGGAAGACCGGCTGGTAGATCCGGGCCACCCAGGAGCCGTGCATGTCCCAGCCACCATAGGCGGGCGCCAGGTTGTTGAACAGAAACAGACCCATGCCGGCGAGAAGAACCGCAATCTCCGCCGAGAGAAACCGGACCCGCGAGGTCATCGGATTCACGCATACAAGCAGGATGAATAACGCCGGAAGGAAGATGAAATTGGCGCCGAAAAATGTGTGCAAACCCGTCTCAAAGGCCTGCGAAAGGTTCGCCCAACCGTTCGCCCACGCCCCGGCGGAAAAGTAGGAGGACAGAATTCCATGGTAAACTCCGGCATTGCTGTTTTCCAGCGGCTGGCGGAGACCGAATCTAAGGATCAACAGCCAAAGGATTACCGGCGACAATTGCAGCACGGCGGAAACCGCCAGCGCCCCGAAACGCCGCCTTAGCGCGAGGACAATGACCGTCGCCGGAAGGAAAAACACCGCAAAATCATAGCCCAGATAAAGGACTCCCATTCCCAGTGAAAGCGCTGCGACCTGTCGCAGGGACTTCGATCCCCCCAGCTCAACAAGGCAGGCCATCAGGAGCAAACTGCCCGGAAATATGAGCGCGTAGGGATAAGGGAGCCCTCCCCAATAGGCCGCGCCCGGCGCCAGGGCCAGCAGCCACGCGGCGAAGACCGCCCCTCTGGCCCCAACCCGGCGCCGCAGCCAAACCGCAAATCCGACGAATGCAGCCACATTCATGGCCAGGCTGGCCAGCGTTCCACCCGTTTCGAATCCGAAAAGACGCATCAAGGGCCAGCTGAGCACAGGAAAAAGGACCCTCCGGAGCAGGAGTTCATGGTCCCATTTCTCACGCGGAGCTCCGTCCACAAGGGAGAACAGGGCCCTGAAATGATCGTGGTCCTGGTTGTAGAGATATCCGGTCGCCCGCTCCATGTGGGGAGCGGCGGTTATGGCGTAGGGCGAAAGGGTGCCGGTGTTGCAATAGAGCCCAAATGCAAAAAGCAGGGTGGAAGCGGCAAGATGCCATCGCCACGAGATCTTCACATCTTCCCTCGGCGGCCGAGACAATTGCCGTCGTGAAGATCCGGCCCGGTTCAGCCGATAAAGGCCGAAGACGGAAAGCAGAAGCGCGAGCGTCGAAAGCAGCCCAATCGTCTCCCCATAGAGAATCGGCGCCGCCACCTTGTAGATCCGGCCGTTCGTTCGGGGGTCCGTATTGTCGCTCGTCGAAAAAATGAGCCGGCCCGGCTGATAACTCCAGCGCCCCGCGCCCGCGCTCAGGACTTCCGCCATGATCATCCGATGGTCGTAGAGCGGTCTGCCATCCTCGGTCAGGCGCACACGGCTCCGCCAATTGAGCGTATAGGGAATGTCCGGCTCGCTCCGGTCAAAATCGTAGGCGTACGCAAAAGCACCCGGTTCCAGAAGCTGGATCTTTCCCGGCTCCATCGTCCAGCGTTCCGAGGGCAGGATGGAGATGCCGTAATTGTGGACAACGAGCAGGAACGCGACCGCTGCGATGATTCCGAGGCCGGCGCTTTCGGATGCGCGGAGGCTCATTTTCAAGAGCACCGGAAGCTGCGCCAAGCGGAAGCCACGGCTACGGGAAAATTGCCACAACAAGGAGAATGGCAAGCACGGCAGTCCATCCCCAGAAAGCGAGAAAGAATGTGCGCCGCAAAAGCGGGGATCCGGCATACCACAGCCGCACCGTGTGCTTTCCCGCCGGGACCGCGACCATGACCATGCTTTCCAGGGAGCCGGTGGCCTGTGCCGGCCGGCCATCGACGCTTGCGGCGTATCCCTGGATGAACATCCGGGGGCTCTCAAACCAGCAGGCCTGAGGCGCGTCGAAAGTGCACTCGAGAAACGGAATCAGTCGGACAAGTTGCAGCGGCAGCACAGAGCGGTCGATCTCCTCAAGCGTGAAGTCCGCAAAATCGGTCCAAGGCGCTCCGCCCACCGCCGCGATGTTCACGGTCATCTGAACGTGTTCGGGCCTGGGCGAGGTGGTAAAGAGCGTTATCTCGGGATTATTGCCCGGCTCCATGCCGAACCCCTTCGCCCCCAGATAGCTGGGCAATATGTAGTTGCGCGCCAGCGTTTCGCCGGAAAGCGAGAGCGAACCATCGAATTTCGGAGCCAGGAATCGAAGGTGCAGCGCATATTTTTTCCCCGGTTCGATCGTAAGCCTGGGCTCCAAGTATCTGATCTGCTGGCCTTGACCCCGAACGACCCGCAGGGTGCCGGCGGCAACTGGCGGGTGAACGCGCCCAGCCGATGCGTTTGATGCAATCACGCTCAGGTCCGCAGGGCTCAAAAGGTGAAGGCTCTGCTCAGGGTCCATCGTCCCCGGCGAAAACCAGCTGGGATAGCCGAGGAATGCGTACGCATCGACGGTGATATCCACATTCTCAAGCCGGTGTGCCGCGGCCGTCCTCTCCGCCGAATACCTGACGCTGAAGCCGTGGCTGATAAAATGCCACGCCTCCCAGCCGGTCCACGCCGCGCACGCCGTGACCAGGGCAGGCACGGTCCATCTGGCCAGCCGCGGCCACGGCCGCCGGAGTCGCGGGAAAACAAGGGCTGCCATGAAGATCACGGCGATGGAGATGAGGAGATAGATCCGCTGCATCGGCCACATGTTCGTCATGGTGACGACAGGCATCGGGAGGTATTCCCAAAGCCTTTGATGAAGCCAGGGAATCGGGGTCGTCGCCGAAAAATATGCGAAAAGAATCACTCCAAGGGCCCAGGCAGCCGCGACATTTCGCCGCCGGAGGGTCATGCACACTGCCAAAATCAGGAGGAGCCAGAGCGCATAACCGAGCTGAAAATCTCCCAGCGATCCGCCCGACTCGCTCACCGGCATAAGCGAAGCGGCCCAGAACCGGTGGGTCATCAGCATGACCTTGCTGACGACTTCCGGCGGGGCCCGGTCGTAGCGGGGCGAAATCAGGCGCGGATCGATCGTGGTCGATGAGACATATCCATAGGCGCTCAGGACGCCTATCAGGAGGATGCCGGCTGGAACGACCACCAGATCGGTCCAGCGCGGCGGATGGACGAAAAAGCCGATGATCAGAGCGATTCCGCAGCCGAGACTGATCCAGGCGGCAACGGGAGGATGAGCAAGCCAGCAGGCCGCGAGCCCGATCGCCAGCGCGGAGACGTTGCCAGGCGTGCGACGATCAAAGGTGCGAACGAGGCCCAGCATGACAATCGGCAGGAAGGGAGCTGCATTCACCGTCATGTAAAGATCCTGGTCGTACGCCGCAGCCATCAGTCCCGGCGCGAGCAAAAAGGTGCCCGCCAACAGGAGGGCCGTCCAGGGCCCGATCGTATCGAGCTTGCGAAGGCAGAGATAGGCGCTGAATGCGGCGCCGACCAGGCTAGCCGCCATGAGCAGATTTTGGAGCCCCCAGAAAGTAAGCCGATGCCGGACAAGAAGATCGAGCAGACCGATGACATAGGTAAAATAGGGAGCCGTGCGGAGCGGGTGCACCCTCCCATTGAACGCGTAATCGCTCTGGCCCACATAGACGGGAAGGACGCCCGCCCGCATCTGCGTCACGCTGTCGGCCGTTGAATTTGAGTAGTTTGACGCATCGCCGGTCCCGATGCCGCGCTCAGTCAGAAAAGGCGATGCGGCGCCGAGACCCAGCGCAAAAAGCAGCAGCACCCGCAGGGCTTCACACGGCTTGGCGCCGTTCCTCCATTGGGCGGCGAGCGTGAGCACCGGAAACAGGCATAACAGACCGATGATCGGAGCCATCTCGTTCCAAGACACACCTATGCCACTGGGGGAGCAACCGATTTTTGCCACGGAATCCGATTGAACCCGGAAAGTGCTTACGGAAACGGGCGGAAGTCCAGGCCAAGGTTCTTGAGGGGTGCAAAGTTCGGCGCGGGATCCTGATTGAGAAGGCTGCGGAGGCTGTCGCGGCGAAGCCGGGGACGAAATCCCATACCTTCAACGATGCGAAGTCCGAAATCGATCAAAGCTGAGGGCATGGGCAGGAAATGGAGCCGCTTCCCCCGGGCTTTTCCGAGGGCGGACATGATTTCCCGCAGCGTGTAGGGGCGGTCGTGCGCCGCCACAATCGGCGTTGCCCCGAGTACTGCCGGCTGTGCCACGGCCCGCACCACGAGCCGGCAAAGGTCGTCCTCATGCGCCAGGCAAAGGAGACACCGGCCATCGCCCACGAGCGGCACAAGGCCCGGAAGCGAGACGAGCTTCATCAGGGAACCAACCATCCCTCCCGGCCGTTGTCCAAATACCAAGCCGGGCCTTATGATCACCGCGCCGTACTCCGCCGCAATCGCCTCCATTTCAAGCTTGGCCCGCCCGTACAGAGAGTTGCAGCCGGGGAAGGCGCTGATCGTGGAAATCAGGACGAAGCGCCTGACTCCGGAGCGGGACGCGGCCGAAAAGAGCCTGCGTGTGCCCTCGACGTTGACCTCCCGAATCTCGTCCCATCCCCAGGCCTTGAAGTCATAGGCGCAGTGCACCAGGGCATCTAAGCCGGAGAAGATCGCGGGCGCGGGATCCTCCTCCAGGCGGAATCGCCGGACGCCGGGTTCGCCGGGGTCCGCCATTCGGCGGAGCTCGATCACCCGGGCGCCGACATTGCGCAGGCACCTGACAAGGAGGGACCCGACATAACCCGCCGAACCGGTGACCGCGACATTATCCATCGGGAGCCTGCGTTGCGATCCGGTGTGCGTTGGCCATCATGGAAAATGTGATCGTCGTGGCTGGAATCGAAGGAAAGACCGTGGCGTCTACCACATGCACCCGTTCAAACCCCCTAGGCCGGCCGAGCACGTCGCTTTCAAATTCCCCCGGGCTCCGGCGCATGGGAAACGTGCCTCCGCTGTGATAGCCGCGCCCAGGGGCCGTCTTGTGCAGCAGAAACCCAAGGGGCAGCGCCTTCAACCGGAAACCGTTGCGGGAAATCTTTCGCACGACCCGGCGCAGCATCGCATCCGTTCCAGCCGCCCGGTTCGAAAAACCTTCAAGCGCAAGCGCATCGATTCCGGAGGGCCGGCGCTCAAGTGTCATCGCGATCGTCGGCGAATGGTTCGAATGCAGATATCCCTGCATGATCAGCAGCCGGCTGAGCAAAGGGCCCATTGCGGGCTCGGCCAGCCGCGCAGCCCTTCCGAAGGACTTCCGCAGCGCGCCCGCATACAGGTCGTTGTAGGTGTAGACCTGGATGTGGACCGTGTGCTCGCTGATCGCGGGATCGCATATCTCAAGAAAGACTTGGGACAACGTGTGCAGGGCCTCGCCGCGAACTCCCGGCTGCCCGGCGTACCGCAGCAGGGGAAAGAGAAAATACTGGCTATCCTTCAGCGTCACGGGGCGGCCATAGGCGCCAAGCGAGCGCAGGAGGATGCGCGTGCTGGAGATTGCCCCTGCCGCGAGATACACCCGCGAGGCCCTGAACGCAACGGAAGCTCCTCCTTCCCGCTGCCGCCCGGTGATCTCGACCTCCTGCGTCGGGGTCTCCCTAAGGCAATCGACGATGACTCCGGGAACGCGTCGAAACAGCGGATTGGCCTCAAGAATCTCGAGCGTCGCCGCTGCCGAATAAATCAGCCCGTTGGGACAGCCGTACATGCACAGCCCGCAATAGACGAATCCCGGCTTCCCCCCGCGCGTCGCCGCCCGAACGGCGACGCGCGCCGTTCCGAACGAGATTCCCTCCGCCCGGAGCGGCTCGCGCCGCGCCTGCATGTCGCGGAGCAGCGCGGCGGCCTGCCCGCTCATTCTCAGCGCATCACGGCGGTGGGTGTGAAGGGGAAATGCCGCGGCCAGATCGTCCTCTACGGCAGAAAGATCGACAAACGAAAGCACTTCCCGGTAATGCGGCGCCAGATCAGCGATCGGAAAAGGCCAGTCGGCGGTGTCAGAGGTCAGATAGGGAAGGACGGTTGCGCCCCAGACGGCGCTGAATCCGCCGACACCCAGTGAAGCCGTGGTGTCGCAGCCCTTCTTTTCAATCCCCAGGAGGCGGTCGGCGTCGCGAAAGGGATAGTCGGATCCGAAGTTATGCTTGGTGCCGATGCCTTTCCGGTCGGGGACCGTGGCGTGCCTCAGGAAGCTTACGGCATCACCGCGCCAGCGCGAAGAATCCATCGCGCGCAGGTTGTCCACGGCCAGGCGCCGCTCAGGCTCAAGTTCTCCGCCACCGTCCAGGAGGGTGACCTGGAGCCCGCGGCGCACCAGCGCCATTGCGGCGGCCACTCCTGCCGGGCCGGATCCGACTATAAAGTTCATCCGGTCGGCGGCGTCAGTCCCGCCGCCTCATCATGAGCAGGCTGAGGAAGAAGCCGGAAAGCGCGACTTGCGCGCCCAGGGTCATCGCAAGCACGGACGGCACGACGATGCGCAGAAGCGACTCGGGGTTGATTTCGCCGAACGAATGCTTCCCCCAATAAATCACGGCGTAAACGCTGCCAACGGATCCGAGGAGGAACAGGAGGGAGCCCGCAACGAGCCCCGATTCCATCGTAAAGTTTCTATGCAGCCATGAGACACGCGTGTCCGATGGAAGCAATCCCTCGGCGACGGCAAAGACCTTTGAATAGAGGGAAAACATGACCGATTGAAAGCCGATCATGATCATCGCCGATCCGTAGAGCATCGTATGAACGTCGAGGCTCACGGAGCCGATCCAGATGCGGCCGAAGAGAAGCGCGACCGTCAGCACCGCGCCGAGGAGCATGATTGCGGCCCCTGGGTAAAGGAACAGCCAGCGGGGGCTGTAGAGGAGCATGAACCTCAGGTGCCGCCAGCCGTCCCGCCACGGGCGCAGATGCGGTGCGCGGCCGCGACCGTCCGGGCTGAGCGTCGTTGGCACCTCCGCCACGCGCATGTTCAGGAGGGTCGCCTTCATCACCATCTCCGATGCAAATTCCATTCCCGTTGTCCTCAGGTCCATTCGGCGGAACGCGTCGGCCCGGTACCCGCGAAGTCCGCAGTGAAAATCGCCCACGGGCGCGCGAAACAGCAGCTTTCCGAGTGCCGAAAGGATCGGATTGCCAAGCCAGCGATTCTTCCAGGGCATCGCTCCGGCGTTGATCCCCCCGAGGAAGCGATTGCCCATCACAAGATCGTTGCCCGCCCTCAAACCCTGCACAAACGGCATCAGGTGGACAAAGTCATAGCTGTCATCCGAATCGCCCATGATGATAAATTTTCCGCAGGCCTGCCTGGATCCCTCCGCCAATGCCGCCCCGTAGCCGCGAACCGGCACCTCGACTACGCGGGCTCCGCAATTCCTGGCGATCGCCTGCGAACCATCGGTCGAACCGTTGTCCGCGATCACCACTTCGCCCGACACCCCCGAACCGGCGAGGAAGCTTTGAGCCTTTCGAATGCAGGTTTCCAGCGTCCTGGCCTCATTCAGGCAGGGCATCAAGATTGTCAGTTCCATGGCGCCTGCTCAGGGGTCATATCCAAGGCACATTAAATTCCGCCTTCCCGGCTTGTCGAGGACAAGCCTCCGGGACGAGCAGTTTCCATTTGCTCTGGGGTGGCGGGTCCATGGAATGGAGGCTCCCCGCCATGATTTCGGTCGTCATCCCCATCTTCAACGAGGCGCAAAGCGTCGCTCTCCTTGGGGAAAAGCTCGCCGCCGCGCTCGATGCCCTGGGGCGCGAACACGAGGTCATCTTTGTCAATGACGGCAGCACGGACGACACCGGAAAAAGGATCACGGAGCTGATCGCGCGCGACCGTCGCTTCAAGGCGGTGCACTTCCGCCGCAACAGCGGCCAGACGGCGGCGATGACCGCCGGTTTCGACCATGCGAGAGGCAACATCATTGTGACAATGGACGGCGACCTGCAGAACGATCCGGCGGATATCGGAACATTGCTTTCAAAGCTGGACGAGGGTTACGATCTCGTCTCGGGATGGCGGGTCGACCGCCAGGATTCTCCGATCAAGCGGAATTTTCTCAGCCGGGTTGCCAACGGTTTGATTTCGCGGACGACAGGCGTAAAGCTTCACGACTATGGATGCTCCCTGAAGGCCTATCGCCGCGAGGTGCTTCAAGGCATCCACCTCTATGGCGAAATGCACCGGTTCATTCCCGTTTATGCCCACTGGAACGGCGCCCGCATTGCCGAAGTTCCCGTGCGTCACCACGCGCGGGTTCACGGCGTCTCGAACTACGGCCTGGAACGCGTCATAAAGGTGGTTTTCGACCTCGGGGTCGTGCTCTTCCTGCACGGTTACGCCCAGAAGCCGATCTACATCTTTGGGTTCTGCGGGCTCGCGAGCTGGACTGTAAGTCTCATAGCCACCGTCGCGGCGGTTGCTTACAAAGTCCTGGGTTCGAAATCGTTCATCCAGACGCCGCTTCCGCTGATCGCCGTTACCATGTTTTTCATGGGAGTGATCTGTTTCCTGCTGGGTTTGCTCGCGGAGCTGAGCATACGCACTTACCACGAATCGCAGGGTAAGCGCACCTATTTGGTGGCTTCCCGCGATAATGTCGGCGCCCCTTCCCAGGAAGGTTAACCCAGCTTTTGCGCCACCGCCACGAGGCTCAAGCCGAACACTTTCGCCGTCAGGGGATCAGTCAGCCGCGCCAGACCGGCAAAACGTCGGTCATAGAGGCGCAGCAGCCAGTTCGTTGACGCGGCGTTAAGTTCGGTTTCGGCCCGACTGAGGCGGCCCAACCAACCGGCCAATATCCAGCCAGCGACACCCGGGAGATTGATGTAACGTACGATCTCGGTCCTCCAACCGGCAGCGCTTAGCACCCCATCCAAAGTGCCGCGGGAGTAGCGTCGATAGTGACCAGCCTCGCGATCCAGGCCATTATGCAGCATTGAAAACGCCGGCACAATAAGAACGATTCGGCAGCCCGGAGCGGCGATTTCACGGAGAAAGGCAATTGCCTCTTGGTGCAGATTTATGTGCTCCAAAACGTTGAGCAAAATGATAGTGTCCGGCGAAAATGCGACTGTAGCCGATCGAGCCGCTTCGGGCGCTTCGAGGTTGAGACGTTGGATCTCGAGCAGCGGTGAGGAGACCGAAGTCCGCAATTCCTGCAGATGTCCAAGATCAAGATCGCAACCAAGCACTTGGCGCTGTTCTGCCAGCATTTTGCGCGTGTATTGTCCAAAGCCGACGCCTATTTCCATCACGCGTCGCCCAAGCCATGGCTGCACAAATGACCAAAGGTAGTCGTGGTAGCGTGTGACCGAAGCCATCGCCGAGCTCATGGTGATCGGCAGCTCAGTGGAATGGATCGCCGCTTTCACTTTTTATTGATAATCTCCGCGATCAGACCGAAAAAAAACACCTGAAAGGCCATAAAAAACAACACTAGCGTGAGGCCTCCAAAATGATTCGTGACGACCAGATCGCGGAGCGCTCGCAGGATCGCCAGCGCGCCGACCAATCCGCTCAGCGGCACAAAAAAGCGCAGCGGCCGGAAATACAGCGACAACCGTAAAAGTTGATAGCCGAAGCGGACCGGATCTTTAAGCGGATGAATGCTCGATCTTCCGGTTCGCTCAAAGTAATCGATGCTAAGAAAACATACCTCAAATCCACTGGTTAACCCCACCATGGTCAGTGTTGAGCTGAACGAAAAGCGATCCGGATAGATGCGTCGGTAGTCGTCGTAAATCTCCCGATGAAATATCCGCATTCCAGAGTTAAGGTCGGGTATGCGGCGATCGGCCAAGAAGCTGGCGAGCCAGGTAAGAAGACGCTTCGGAATGCGCCGCCAACGGTCGATGTCGGACCAGCGACGCGCGCCCACAATCATCCGATAGTCGCCGGTAAGGCCAAGCATCTCGGCAAACCGCTCCACTGGATAGGTGCCATCCGCATCAATGATGCCGATCCATGGGAACTTGGCGTGGCGTAGCCCCGTCGACAACGCCGCACCATACCCGCGATTGACCTTGTGCTCCACCAGTCGAGCCCCTCCCAGTGCTGCCCCTGGATAGGTCCCATTGGTCGAGGCATCGTCAACGACGATAATTTCATGCCGCCATTGACTGGCCAGCGCGGTCTCGCGGAGCCGGCTCACCGTCTGCGCCAAAACTTGCGGCTGTTCGTTGAAACAGGGCACAATAAACGTGACGCCATGGCTTTCACCACCGGTATCCCGTTCGGTCGATTCATGGGAAGACATGCGTTTGGTCGCTTGGGCTCACGCGAATGGAAAAAGCGTGACTCGTCAATCTCGACGACCCACCGTGGCGAAAATTTGGAATGATAAAATCCTCACGCGAGCAGCCGGAGAAGACCTTTGCTGTTCTAGCAACGCTCTCGGTCACCCTGCTCGTCCTTTCGAGTGCCGTTTGCCTAAACCGGGGACTGATCTTCTTTCCCGGTTGGCGCACCACGCCATTGGCCGGTCTTAAGGCTGACACTGGATTTGCCGATCGGGCGCCGACTTATCACGCTGAGCTGAGTTCGCACGACGGGGCTTCCCTGGCAGAGGTATGGGAAGACGGCCGGCCGCTACCGGGTCCCGCAAACGCCCTGCACGACGACATTCGCAACATCGGCCGGGGACGCTACTCTTTCTGGCACGGAGCCGCTTATTTCGCCGCTTCGGACAACAGCGATCCGCGCACCAATGGCCGGCGATACGAAATCCACTACCCCTGGTCGGTAAATTGGATCGTAGCCTTCGTACTTTATGCCAGCACCGTGCTTTGCTGCGCCAGAGCTTTTTGGTTTGCTGTTGGGAACCAGCATCTTCCTGCGGTGCAATTCGTTATTTCCAAGGCGGAAAAGACGGCGTGCTCTTTTCACTTCTCCGCCCTGCTTCTCACCGCCGTCGTGCTCTTTACCCATCTCCCCTTCTTCTTGTACTATCCTGTCGTGGGAATAGCCTCGGACAGTCCCAGTTACGTCCGCCTAGTAGACGCTATCAGGCAGGGAGTATGGCCTCACTTCACTATTAGGACGCCCGGTTATCCCCTCCTGATCTGGTTGGTGACGGGCTTCGCGGATCGCTGGCTAATCGTCATACTGGTCCAATGCTTGATCGCCCTCGGCGCGGCCCTGTTACTGATCTATGCCGTCAATCGTTCGCGCAAGGCCCTTACTCTGCCAGCCGCCCTGGCTCTGTGCGGCTTTCTTGGCGGGGGGCAGGCATTGGTCTACGACACGGGAGCAATCAGCGAGAGCCTCTACGCGAGCGTCCTCATTGTCTCCATGGCAGGCCTAATTTTTGCCCTGGTCCGCAAAAGTCCATTCGCTTTCGCTTCGGCTTCGGCTGCTATGGCAGCAAGCATCCTCGTTCGCCCCTCGGGAGCCTTTCTACTGGTAATCTATCTCCTGACACTGGCGTTTATCGCCTGGAATCGATATCCCGCCCGTGCGCTCCTGAGCTTCCTGACTCCGCTGCCCGCTGTCCTTCTGGCGCTCTGCGCCTATAACCGTGTGACTCTCGGAAATTTTACCCTTAGTCCATATGGAGAAGAGAACCTCGTCGGGGCCACGATCTTGTACTGGGAGGCTGACCCCAGCCTGCCGGACTTCGTCAACGAGGCGCTGAAGGATCTTCCCGAATCCTATCGGAGAGAAAATATCCCAAAGAGGGATCTGAAAATAGTTCATGATTCCTGGGACCCGGCGTTGCTTTATAACATATATTTGAATTCCTATAATCCATTGGTCCATAATGAGCAATGGGGGTATGGAACCCGTTTCCATCATGGAGATTATCTTGCAACCAGGGCCTACATCCGCCGGTGCTGTCTCGTCGCGATCAGGAGGCACCCCAACTTATATGCGAAGTTCGTTTTGGTGAACATGCTCATGTTTTTTGAGGCGATCGACCTTAAGTTTGATTTTGACGCGGTCCTCGTCCTGAGAGCCAAGCAGAATTACGCGAGCGGTCATAATCGCGAATATGATATCAACTACGCCAAGGAATACCGCAGTGCCACGCCCCCGGTTGGCATGGCTGTCGCCGGATCCGGAGCCGCCGCCAATGTCACCTTGTCCCTGCCTGTTTTACATCGGATCCAACTGGCGCTGCAGGCCTGGCACCAACGGGTATTTGAGCAAATAGTTTGGATCTGGGCATATTTTTTGGTGCTCGTCCTAAGTTTGATGAAATTGGTGCGCTCTCGCGGCCGCCATTTGGGAGCATTTATCCTAACCGTGCTAACCCTGATGGCGCTGGGTAGCGCCGCCGTCGTTTGCCTCGTCGAGACCGCATGCGATCGCTATAGTTACCCGACCCAGTTTATTTATTACCTGTCGGTAGCACTGCTCCCGCTGCTCTGGACGATGCTGAAGACACCCGACGGCACTCGCACGTCGGAATGATGGGCGACATCTCCGGAGCTCCTGTATGGCGACTTTGTTGCTAACTCACCGCGCAAAGGTTTTTCGCGGCTCGGCGATTTTCACCGTGGTTTTGGCGGCGCTCGCGTGCGTGGTCCGCCTGGATCGGGCGGCAATCTTTATTCCGCACTGGTCGGTCGCGGAATTGACGGATGTTCGCCGGGAATCGGGCTTCGCTTCTGTCGCGCCTACGCATCGGGCAGAATTGAGTTCCCATCGGGTTCCATCCTTGGCCCAGGTTTGGGAGGACGGCCGACCCCTCGCGGGACCTGCCAATGCCGCCAATGATGATATCCGCCAGATCGGCCGCGGCCGCTATTCCTTTTGGCACGCGTATGTCTATTTCTCGGCTTCGGACAACAGCGATCCCCGCAGCAATGGGCATCGCTATCAGATTTACTATCCGTGGATGGTGAACACGGTGACGGCATTCGCACTCTACGCCTTCACCCTCCTGGCATCTATCACCACCGTCTGCTTCGCCGTTCGCCACCGGGGCAAGCCAGAAGTGAATGCGGACATGCAGAAGGGGAATCTGATGGTCCGCTGGCTCGCTCAGCCGCCGTTTATTCTTACCGCCCTGCTGCTTTTCGGAGTTTTCGTAATTACGCGCACGGCCTTTTTTGTCTCCTATCCGATGGTCGGCCTCTCGCCCGATACCGCCAGTTATACCAGCCTGACCGAGGCGATGCGCAACGGGACCTGGCCGCACTTCATCATCCGTACGCCGGGCTATCCCCTGTTGCTCTGGCTGGTGACAGCGATCGCCAATCGTTGGATTGCGGTAGTTTTTGTCCAATGCCTCCTCTCTCTGGCTGGCGCTCTCTGTGTGGTTTATTCCGTTTCCCGCCTGTCCCGCTCCCTGATTCTGCCCGCCACGGTGGCGATGTGCGCCTTTCTCGGCAGCTCCCAAGTCTTGATTTACGACACTGTCGCCTTGAGCGACAGCTTCTACACCAGTAGCATTCTATTTGCGGTCGCGTTTCTGCTTTTGGCATTTGCTGAAAACCGTCCCCGGCACTTTTTCTTGGCTTCGGCCGCCATGGCGCTCGCCATTCTGATTCGGCCCGCCGGGATATATTTTATCGTCATTTATGCCCTGGTGACGGGCATTCTGCTATGGCGCCGTTTTGGGAAGTCGGCTGTTTTGGCCTTTACCCTGCCCTTTCCCGCCATCCTGACTCTGCTTAGCGCCTACAATTATGCGACTATCAAGGCGTTCGTCATCAGTCCGTTCGGCGAAGCCAACCTAGTCGGCGCCACCATCCTATATTGGACGCCAGACCCCAGCCTTCCTCCTGAGGCAAATCGCGCACTGCAAGACCTGCCGGCATCCTATCAGGACGCCGGTATCACCGCGGCCGACCTCGCGACCATTCAGGGTTCCTGGAACCCAGACCGGCTATATGAGGTGTTTTCGCAATCGTATAATGTCATGACCCACCATGAGGGATGGGCGCTTGGCACCCGTTTTGGCGCCGGAGATTATCTGACAAATCGGGCCGTGCTTCGGCGGGTCTGCTTGCTGGCGATTCGCCGCCATCCCGCTTTATATTTGAAGTTTATCTTGGCCAACCTGATAAATTTCTTCGACGGGATTAGCTATAAGTTTGATTTCTATTCGATAATTGCGGCTCGGGCCGCTCAACATTTCGCGAGCGCCGATCGCGGCTACGATCCCGTTATCGCCAAGGAATATTCCTCCGCCCGCCTGCCTGCGACGATCCAAAGGCTTAACTCTGCCGATCACGCCCAGTTGATCCTGTCGTCAACATTCTTCCAACGAATGCACGTGGATTGGGAGTTTTGGCATCAGCAATTCTTTCAACGGCGGCTCTGGGTGTGGGGATATTTTATCGTGCTTTTTATCAGCCTTTTTCAGCTGCTTCGATACCGAGGCAATCATTTTGGCGCCTTTTTCCTTTGCGTGCTGGCTCTGATCGTTCTCGGAGCCAGCGGAGTGACCTGTCTAGTCGAAGAATCCATGGATCGCTACAGCTATCCGACTCAGTTTATCTATTATTTGTCAGTGGCGTTGTGTCCTTTGCTGTGGACCGCCCGTTGGCCGCACTTGACCGCGCCTCGCTCCCAGCCAGCTACGGATTTGTCGTAGGATTCATCACCCGCTTGGCATGATAGAGGACGCTCTCTCTTGCATTCGCAAATTCCAGCCAAACAGCATCACTATACATCTCGTGTTCGTAAGCCTCCGGGCCGCAGAAGATCTTCACCTTCGTCCCCGGTTTTGCCTGCAGTGAAATCTGCAGCCCAGGCGCGTCCTCTTCATTGATCGGGACGGCTAGGTATTCATGATTATATATTATTTTCGGGGGTGAAATATCCGACAATGCCTTTCCATGAACGGCGACTTCCAGATCTGAAAGTTGCACACCATCGATACGCAAATATCCGGTCAAGTGTGCCCTTCCCCGATACTTCGCGAGGTCTTGTAGCGTAAAGTCATAGTTCCACTTTTCCCCCGGTTCGAGCATGCTATACCAGGGGCTATCGGACGGCCCGTGCGGCATCGGGTCAAGGAATCGGGCCTCCGCAAACTTTGCCGGTACTGCCGCCAGATAGACGCATACTCCAAGTTCAAGAACGACGGACCACCAACTATTCAAGATCAGCGAGAAAAGGACGGCCAGCGATCCTAAAAGGCTCAAGTACAGCGCGTTCTTATTGACGCCAGCGCCATAAATCGCCCCCAGCGCCATGACTGCGAGCACTGGCGCCAGCCACCGGTATCCGCGAAAGCCAGAATCTCTTGATGGGCGGCTAATAGCTGAGATGGCTCGCTTCATTGCCGTAATATATATAAAGCTTCCGCTGATAACTGTCGGGATTTCCGCCATAATATAGCCCCACCTGCTTTTTGATGTCAGTAAATGTGTAGCCGATGAATAAGCAGGCAGCTAGGGCCACGATCCGCGGCAGAAAAGTTTTTCTGCTAATCAGCCAATTCAAGGTCCCCGATGCGGCAAAGATCGTCATCATTCCCGCCGGGAATGACATATATCCATAGTGATATATATAGGATCCCATGATATGGCCGCTGTGTCCGGCCAAGAGCATCGGGATAACAAGGAAAATGAAAAGCCGGGACCGGATTTCTACCCAAACGCCAAGTAAGGCCAAAAATAGCAGCGGGGCGTGCACAATGAGGAAGCTCTTGCCGATCAGGGGCAAAAAGCCCGTAAAGAATGTGGCTCCGCGGAAGTTGGCGAATTTCAGCTGATCGATGTCGCGGTGCGACCACCAGGCGTTGAGCCACCGGCCGCTTTCGGCCGACATCCGATGAAAGCTGAAGCCGAGTTGCTCTTCCACGGAAGGAAGATGATAGGCTTTGGCCAGACCAGCGAGCCACATTCGGGCGAGGACAACTGCGGCAATCAGGCAGGTCAACGTGCCCCATCGGCTCGCGCGGTGTAGCCACCAGGCCCGCGAAAAGATGAAGGCGGCTAGGAAGAACCAGCCGCCATTGGCAAACATTCCCCAAAAGGCCAAGACGGTCAGGCCGATGAGCTTGAGTGGTACTTTGGCGCTGCTCAAATGGCGCTCGAAGATATAAATGCCCAGCAGCAGGTAGGTAGTTCCCAGCGGCTGGAGTTTGATGCCGTTAAAGGTTAGCGTCAGCGCCGGATAGGCAGCCACCAGCAGCGCTGAAAACCAGGGCGCGTAGCAATCGCCATAAAACAACCTCGCGATGCGATAGGCCAAAAAGATGGTCAAAAGCCAAAGCAGGACGCTCACCAGCCAAAAGCCGGACCAGACGCTGATCGCTGCTCCAATCAGATGTGACAACAAATAAAGAAGAAAGGGCACGCCTAGGCGCTCCGTGCTTGGATATCCCTGTATTTGATACCGGGATTTTCCGACCGGGCCGGTCTCCTGAAGAGGGTAGAGATTAAAATAATCGCATAAGCCCTCTTTTTGGAGCGTCCGGTACCCAGTTGGAGTCTCGCTTATTTGCCAGGCGAACCCGCCATAATACCACTTCTCCGCAGACCAATAATGTTTGGTGCTCAGCATCTCCCAGTCGGTGTCGGGCACGGCATAAAACCAAAAGACCCCGAAAATGATCGCCAAAAGAGCACAGATAAGGAGAAGCTTGATACCGCGTTTCGGTTGGTCCTCGGCCTGAAGCCAACTGCCACGCCCGGACACCATGTTTCCGAGCCGATCGGGAGTCATGCTGACTTCTTTCCGTTTCGAATTGTACGCAATTTGTCTATCTTCAGAGACTTAAAGAACTAGCAATTGTCAAGCCCTTGGGGCATCCATCCAAACATGTGCGGAATTGACGGCTTCGTAGGCCACGGCTCCACCGCCGATCTGCAGCGCATGACCGACGCGCTGGCGCACCGCGGTCCGGACGACGCCGGCTATTGGACCGACCCCGCGCGCGGCGTCTATCTCGGGCATCGGCGCCTTTCCATTCTCGATCTCGGTGGCGGACACCAGCCGATGGTCACGGCCGATGGCAGCCTCGTCATCGTCTTCAACGGCGAAATCTACAATTTCGCAGAGTTGCGCGCCATGCTCGTCTCGCGCGGGCATCGCTTCGTTACGGATCACTCCGACACCGAAGTGCTGCTTCACGGTTTCCGCGAATGGGGCTCCGACCTGCCACGACGTCTCAATGGCATGTGGGCCTTCGTCATTTACGATCGAGCTGCCCGCCGTCTTTTTGGCAGCCGCGATCGCTTTGGTAAAAAGCCCCTCTTTTATACGTCGCAAAATGGCGCGTTTGTCTTCGCCTCAGAGCTCTCGTCCCTGCGGCTTCACCCGGCCGTGCGCTCCGGTGTCTCCACCCGCGCGCTGAAAAAATATTTTGGTTACGGTTACATCCCTGCGCCACATACGATCCTGGAGGACGTGCACAAGCTTCCGGGAGGCCATTCGTTCTGGCTCGATCTCGATTCGCTGGCGCTGCGGGTGGAAAAATACTGGGACTTTGTGCTGGAGCCGTTCGCTGACGCGCCAAGCCCCGGCGCGTCCTCCGCCGCCGTGGCCAAGGCGGAAAATGCCTGGAGCGAAGAATTGCGCGAGCGCCTGGATGCGGCCGTGAAATGCCGGCTGGTGGCCGACGTTCCCGTGGGAATTTTCTTGAGTGGCGGCATCGACTCGTCGGCCGTGACAGCGTTCGCCTCGCGGCACGTGCCGGCCGGACAGTTGAAAACCTTTAGCATCGGCTTCGAGGAAGCGAGTTTCGACGAATCCGTTTACGCCTCCCGCGTCGCCAGGCTGTTTCAGACCGACCATTATCTGGAAACCCTCTCCATCGCGAAAGCCCATGCGCTTTTGCCCGCCATCGCGGCCAAACTAGACGAACCGATGGGCGACAGTTCCCTCCTGCCCTGCTATCTGCTGAGCGAATTCACCCGGCGGCATGTCAAAGTCGCGCTGGGCGGCGACGCCGGCGACGAGTTGTTTGCCGGCTATGACCCTTTCCGGGTGCTGCACCAAGCGGAGCTCTACCAAAAGTTCATGCCGCGCCCGGTGCATCAGGCGATCCGTCTGGTCGCGGCTCGCCTGCCAGTCTCGCATCGCAGCATGAGTTTTGATTTCAGGCTCAAGCGCACGCTCCGTGGGCTCAGCTATCCCCCCAAGCTATGGCTGCCCGTCTGGATGTCATCGCTCGACACCCGCGAACTCGCGGATCTTTTCAACGAGCCGGTGGACCTGGAGGACATTTTCTCAGAGGCAATAGCGGCATGGGAGGCTTGCTCGCAGCGCGATCCCGTCAGCCGAGCCCTCCAATTCTTCACACAGCTGTACCTTCAGGACGATATCCTGGTAAAGGTGGACCGCGCCACCATGATGCACGGACTCGAGGCGAGGGCTCCGTTCCTCGACATCAATTTTGTGGATTTTGCGCGGCGGATACCGTCGGCCTGGAAATTCCGGAATGGCCAGACCAAGTACATTCTGAAGAAGGCGCTCGAACCCGTCCTTCCGCCCGATGTTCTCCACAGAAAGAAGAAGGGATTCGGAGTCCCCATCGGAGCCTGGTTCAAGGACGGCCAGCTGGATCTTGCCGCAGGCGAGCCCTTTCCCGGCCTGAACCGCGCCTTCGTTCTGTCGAGGCTTGCCGCCCATCGTGACGGCCGCGCCGACGAACGCGCATTCCTTTGGAACACCTGGCTCCTGCAATCGTGGGCCGCCCGTCCGGCGGCCTGAACCCGCATGTCACAGGATACCAAGACCGCGGCCGCGTTTCCATGCTGGAGTTTCGGCGGCACAGCCCGGTGAAGATCCTCCTGATCAACTATGAGTACCCGCCGGTCGGCGGGGGCGCGGCAAATGCCACCCAGTGCCTGGGGCGCGTGTTCCTCCGGCTCGGGCACGAAATTCACGTGCTCACTTCGGGCCTGCGCGGGAAGGCGGGGACGACCGATGAAGACGGCCTGCGCATACACCGCCTGCCCATCGAGCGGGCCCATGCAGATCGGGCGAGCCTGCCGGAGATGATATCGTTCATCTGGAGGAGCCGCGGCGGCGCCGTGCGCCTGCAGCGGGAGAACGGCTTCGACGGGACGGTCGCGTTTTTCACGATTCCCTGCGGTCCGGCCGCGCTGCGGCTGCTTCGCCGCGACAAGGTGCCCTATGTCATCTCCCTGCGGGGAGGCGACGTGCCCGGCCATGTGCCGGGACTGGATCGCATGCACAGGCTGACCCGTTCGTGGCGGCGCACCGTCCTCCGCAATGCCGCGGCGGTCGTCGCAAACTCCGAGGGGCTCGCCGCGACCAGCCGCTCCGCCGATCCGGTTCCGGTTCGCATCATTCCGACCGGCGTCGACTGCGAAGCCTTTCATCCTGCGCCGGACTGCGAGTTGCGGCCCGGAACGGAGCCGTTGCGGCTCCTCTTCATCGGGCGCCTGCACCCAGAAAAGAACCTTTCGCTGGTCCTCCGCCAGATCGCGGCGCTCCCGGACGGCACGCGAAACCGGGTTGAGCTGCAGGTGGCTGGCGACGGGGCGGAGCGGCCCGAGCTCGAGTCGCTGGCCTCGGATCTGGGACTGGCATCCCACGTGCGTTGGCTGGGATGGCAGGCGAAGGAGGCGGTCCCCGATCTCTATCGCTCGGCGGACGTCCTCATAAATCCAGCCCATTACGAAGGCCTTTCCAACGTCGTGCTCGAGGCGATGGCCAGCGGGCTGCCGGTCATCGCAAGCGACGTGCCGGGCAACCGCGCCGTTGTCGTCCCGGGGCATACGGGCGTGCTCTTTCCCCTCGATCGTCCCGGGCAGCTGGGTGAGGCGCTGATGCGGATCGAGGCGGACCGTGCCTGGGGCCGGAGCCTTGGCCGCGCCGGACGCAGGCGCGTGGAAACCGAATTTTCGTGGCTGGGGGCCGCTCAGAGTTATCTTGAGCTTCTGCGGCCTGTCAGGCCAGCATTGCGGCCTTCATGAGCGAAAGGTTCGCGATCATCGGATTAGGCTACGTGGGTCTGCCCGTGGCGATGGCCTTTGCCGAAAAATTCGGCGATGCGGTCGGCTTTGACATCGATGGACGGAAGATTTCCGGGCTTCGCGCCGGGCGCGACGTAACAGCCCAGTTTTCCAGCCGGGAGATCCTGGGATCAAAGCTGAAATTCACTGAAGATACGGCCGCGCTGAATGATAGGACATTTTTCATCGTCACGGTTCCGACGCCCATCGACCAGCACAAGCGCCCGGATCTCAAGCCCCTCATATCGGCTTCCGAGACCGTCGGCCGGGCCATTCGGCGCGGAGCTGTCGTCGTCTTCGAATCAACCGTCTATCCGGGGGTTACCGAGGAGATCTGCGGTCCGATCATCGCAAAGGCCTCCGGCATGAAGGCCGGTGTCGATTTCTTTCTCGGCTATTCGCCCGAACGGATCAACCCGGGCGACCGGGAGCATACGTTCACCCGCATTGTGAAAGTGGTCTCGGGCGATTCGCCGGCGACCCTTGAGAGGGTGGCGGCCGCCTACGGATCCATTGTCGCCGCAGGCATTCATCGCGCGGAGAGCATCAGGGTCGCCGAGGCTGCCAAGGTGATTGAGAACACCCAGCGGGACCTGAACATCGCGCTCATGAATGAGCTCGCCCTGATCTGCGACCGGCTGGGGATCGCGACCAAGGAAGTCCTCCGGGCCGCGGGAACCAAATGGAACTTCCTGCCCTTTTCGCCCGGCTTGGTCGGAGGCCATTGCATCGGCGTCGACCCCTATTACCTGACCGCCAAGGCCGAGCAGCTGGGGCTTCACCCCGAGGTCATCCTCGCCGGCCGCCGCATAAACGACAGCATGGGCGCCTTCATCGCGCAGAAGGCCATCAAGCTCCTCGTGGACCAGGCGCTGCCGGTCAAGGGCGCGCGTGTCGGGATCCTGGGCCTCACGTTCAAGGAAAACGTTCCCGATCTCCGAAACAGCCGGATACCGGATATCTTCCACGAGCTCGCCAAATTCGGCGTGGAAACGAAGGTCCACGACCCGCTCGGCGACGCGGCGGAGGCGATGCATGAATATGGGCTCGCCATCACCCCGCTGGACGACTTCCGGGGGCTTGACGGCCTCATCCTGGCGGTGCCGCACCGCGACTATCTTGCCGCCGGCCCGGCAAGCTTTGGCGCGCGCCTGAAGCCGAACGGTGTTTTTATCGACGTAAAGTCCGCCCTGGAGCCCGCCGATTTTCCTCCACCCCTCGCCTATTGGCGCCTTTAAGCAAGGCGCCCCACCCCTCCATGATCCTAGTAACCGGCGCCGCCGGATTTGTCGGCTTCCACGTCGCGCAGCGACTCCTTCGCGACGGCCACGTCGTGCACGGGCTCGACAATCTGAGCGACTACTACGATGTCGGTCTGAAGGAGGCCCGCTTGCGACTCCTGAGTGAACACACCACGTTCACTTTTCACAGGGCCGATCTCGCGGACCAGTCGGCCATCGCCGACATTTTTGCCCGGCATAAGCCGGAATATGTCGTAAATCTGGCGGCCCAGGCCGGGGTGCGCTATTCGCTCGTGAATCCGCGGGCCTACATCGACAGCAATATCACGGGATTTCTTCACATTCTGGAGGGATGCCGCCACCACGGCGTGAAGCACCTCGTGTTCGCATCCTCAAGCTCGGTCTATGGCCTGAACACCGCGATGCCGTTCTCGGTGCACCACAACGTCGACCATCCCATCAGCCTCTACGCGGCAACGAAGAAGGCGAACGAGCTCATGGCGCATAGTTACAGCCATCTTTACGGCCTCCCGACCACGGGCTTGCGCTTTTTCACGGTCTACGGCCCCTGGGGCCGTCCCGACATGGCTCTCTTCCTTTTCACCAAGGCGATACTGGAGGGAAAGCCCATCGATGTTTACAACGAAGGCCGGATGAAGCGGGACTTCACCTACGTGGACGACATCGTCGAAGGCGTCGTTCGCCTGATTCCCCGGCCGGCGCAGCCCAATGCGAAATGGCGCGGGGACTTTCCCGATGCGGCCACGAGCCCGGCGCCCTATCGCCTCTACAACATCGGAAACCACGCCCCCGTGGAACTCGGCCGCTTTATAGCGATCATCGAGGAGTGCCTGGGGAAAAAGGCCGTCCAGCGTCTCCTGCCCCTCCAGGCGGGCGACGTGCCCATGTCGTTTGCCGATGTCGAAGACCTGGCCCGCGATGTCGGGTTTGCCCCCTCGACGCCGATCGAAGTCGGCATCCGGCGTTTCATCGACTGGTATCGGGGCTACTACCACCAATGAAATCGGACGCTGGTTCTCCGGTGGAGCAGCACAATTTCGAGATTCAGCGCAACCGCGCGGTCTGGGAGCGCAAGCCCGTGCTTCAGCAGATCTACCGGGATTTTCAGCGTCAGATCGCCTTGCGGATCGATCCGGGCATTGCGGGGCACATCGTCGAGCTCGGCTCGGGCATGGGCCAGATCAAGGAAGTGATTCCCCAGTGTCTCACGACCGATCTGTTTCCCAATCCCTGGCTGGACCGCCGGGAAAACGCCTACGCCCTGACGTTTGCCGACGGCCAGGTGTCTCATCTCATCCTCTTCGACGTCTGGCACCACCTGCGGTATCCGGGAACCGCTTTGCGGGAGTTCCATCGCGTGCTGACGCCCGGCGGACGGCTGATAATTCTCGACCCCGCGGCGAGCTGGGTCGGCAGATTGGTCTATCGCTTTTTCCACCATGAATCGCTTCGCCTCCGGGATCCCATCGTTTGGGAGGCGCCGATCGGATTTTCGGCCAAGGACGCCGACTACTACACCTCCCAGGGATCCGCCTCGCGGATCTTCTGGTGGGGCGAGGATCGGGACAAGCTCCGTGACTGGAAGCTGCGGGAGGTGGCGCCCATTTCCTCGTTCGAATACTTTGCCACGGGCGGCTTCTCGGGCCCGCAGATCGGCGGAGCCGTTCTCACCCGACTCCTGCGCAAGCTCGACCGGGCGGCCGCTCGCTGGCCGCGGGCGTCAGCCGCGCGCCTCCTCGTGATACTGGAAAAGAAAGGCTCCTGAATGGCCGCCGCCGTCACCGGATTTACCCGCCAGCTCCTGGAGCGAGTCCGCATGTTTTATGACGCGGCGCCGGCACAACCCGGCTGGGGTTCCCGAAAATACCGGGCGATCCTGGCGCACTACTACAACCTGCTTATTTCGCCCGAGGCCTCCGTCCTCGAAATTGGCTGCGGATCCGGCGCCCTGCTTGCGCTGATCCACGCCCGCCGCAGGGTTGGTATCGACCTCTCGGCCCATCAGATTGCCGCGGCGCGCGAGCGGATTCCCGATGCCGAGTTTCACGTTCAGGCCGGCGAATCGCTCAATCTCACTGAGACATTCGACTACATTGTCATTTCCGAGACCCTCAACTTTGCGGCGGACGTTCAGCAGCTTCTGGAGAAGCTCCATGTCGTGGCAGGGCCGGACACCCGGCTTATCATAAATTTTCCATCCGCGCTGTGGCGCCCTTGGCTTTCGCTGGGCCGCTGGCTCAGACTGAAAAACAAGGATCCCCAAAGCAGTTGGCTCGGCATCTTGGATGTCGTCAATCTCCTGAATCTGGCGAATTGGGAATCGCTGCAGGTTCAGCCGCGCATACTCGTGCCCGTGCCGCTCCTCGGCCTTGAGCGGCTGGCCAACCGCTGGCTGGCCCCGGTCTTCCGCTGGTTTTGCCTGACCGTATTCTGCGTGGCGCGCCCGGTCCGCGCCCGTCAGCAGCAGCCGCTTGCGGTCTCGATTGTCATCCCCGCCCGGAATGAGGCTGGAAATATCGAGGCGGCGGTGCAACGCACACCCGGCATGGGTGCCGGAGTTGAGCTCATATTCGTGGAGGGAAATTCGCGCGACAACACGTGGGCGGAGATTCAGCGGGTCGCCCGCGCCTATCCGAAATGCAGGATCAAGACCCTGCAGCAGCCGGGCCGCGGCAAGGGCGATGCGGTGCGGATGGGTTTCGCCGCCGCCCGCGGGGAGATTTTGATGATCCTGGATGCGGATCTCACGATGCCGCCGGAGGAGCTCCCCAAGTTTTACGAGGTGATAGCCAGCGGTCACGCCGAATTCGCCAACGGCGTCCGTCTGGTCTATCCCATGGATGAAAAGGCGATGCAGTTTCTCAATCTTTGCGCCA
>CAZJNA010000041.1:0-25658 GCA_964547325.1 uncultured Opitutaceae bacterium
AGCGAGATGTTGAGCTCGTCGGGGATCATCTTCGCCAGGCGGTCCGCCTCGGCGTAGGGGAGGTTGTGCACCCGCGAGACGTCGCGGATGACCATCTTTGCCCCCAGGGTGCCGTAGGTGATGATGTTGGCGACGCAGTCGTTGCCGTACTTCTGCCGGACGTAGTCGATGACCTCGCCCCGCCGCCGCATGCAGAAATCTATGTCGAAGTCCGGCGGCGAGACGCGCTCGGGATTCAGGAAGCGCTCGAACAGCAGCTTGAAGCGGAGCGGGTCGAGGTTGGTTATGCCGAGAAGGTAGGCGACGATGCAGCCCGCGCCGGAACCGCGTCCCGGGCCGACAGGGATCCCGTGGCCCTTCGCCCAGGCTATGAAATCCCAGACGACAAGGAAGTAGTCGATGAACCCCGTCTTCGCGATGACCGAGATTTCGTAGTCGAGCCGCTCGACGAGCGTCCTCGCGCGGGCCGGGTCGGAAAACTTCCCCGGGGAAGCGTAGTCGACGCCGTAGCGCTTGCGGAGACCCGCAATGCAGAGTTCGCGAAGGTAGCCCTCCCGGTCCGTCTTGATCTCGGCCGGGATGGGGTACTTGGGATACCGTTCGCTGCCCTTCGGGAAGGGGATCGTGAGGTCGCACATCTCCGCCACGAGTTGGGTGTTCAGGACGGAGTCGGGCACGTCCGCGAAAAGCTTTGTCATCTCGTCACGCGACTTCAGGTAGAACTGCGAGCCGTCGAAGCGCATGCGCTTTTCGTCCTCGATCTTCGCCCCCGTCTGGATGCAGAGCATCGCGTCGTGCGGGCCGGAGTCCGAATTGTGGACGTAGTGGACGTCGTTCGTGCAGATGACCTTCAGCTTGAACTCCTCGGCGAGCTTGAGGAGCCCCGGGACGATCTTGCGCTGCTCTGCGATTCCGTGGTCCTGGATCTCCACGAAGTAGTTCTCGCGCCCAAAGATCTCCACGAAGCGGCCCATCGTCTGCCGCGCCTCCGCGAACCGGTCGTGCAGGAGGTGCTGCGGAACGAGGGACGCGAGGCAGCCGGTGAAGCCGATCAGTCCCCCGGCGTGCTTCGCGAGCGTCTCAAAGTCCGTGCGGGGCTTGTAATAGAAGCCCTTCAGGTGGGCGTCCGAGACAAGCTTCAGCAGGTTCTGGTACCCGGCGAGGTTCCGCGCGAGGAGCCCCAGGTGGAAGATGCTCTTCCCCTCGTCCGACCGGCCCTGTTTTTCCAGCCGCGATCCCTCGACGATGTAGAGCTCGCACCCGATCAGCGGCTTCACTCCCTTGGCCTTGGCCGCGCCGTAGAATTCGATGGCGCCGTAGAGGTTGCCATGGTCGGTCAGGGCGAGGGCGCCCATGCCGAGCTCGACCGCCCGGTCCATCAGCCGGTCGATCCGGCAGGCGCCGTCGAGCAGGCTGTAGTCCGTGTGGACGTGGAGATGGACGAAGTTTTTGTCGGCGGACGGCAAGGCGGGACCTATTGCCAAGGGGTGTCCGGCGCTTGGCAATAGCCAAAGCCGAAGGACTCGGTCGTGGGTGCGAAACGGGCAGGATGGGGATGCCCGGGGACATCCTGTTTCAGCTCTGCCGGCGGGTCAAATTCCCATTGACGCGGCCCCCGGCGGCAGGCCTAATCCACCCTTTAATTTTACAAAACCTCGTCCGACACATGTCCATCGAACTCAAGATCCGCAAGAACGAGCCCATCGACCGTGCGCTCCGCCGCATGAAGAAGAAGCTCGACCGCGAGAACATCATCAAGGGCACCCGCGCAAAGCGCTACTATGAGAAGCCCTGCGAGCGCCGCCGCCGCAAGGACAAGGTCATGGCCTTCACCGCGATGCTTCGTCGGCGCTACGAGAGCTAAGCGGCTCGCCTCCCCATTTTCCGAGCGCGGCCCGAAGCATTTCGCGCCGCGCTTTTTTTGTCCAACCATCTATCAATTAGCCACTAGCGTCCATGAAGCCCCCTGTGGCGCTCTCGACCGCCTGGTGCTCCCATCGGCATACGGATGGCTACGCGATGCTGCGCGAGATGGCGGACTTGGGATTCAGCCACGTGGAGCTCAGCCACGGCATTCGGATCACCCTCGTGCCCGGCATCCTGAAGGCCATGGAGGAGGGCATCGTGCAGATCGGCTCGACGCACAACTTCTGCCCGCTGCCGCCGGGGGTGACGCAGGCGGCCCCAAACCTCTACGAGCCCTCGGCCGTCGACAGCACGGAGCGCGAGCAATGGGTCCGGCACACCAAGCGCTCGCTGGACTTCGCGGCGCAGCTCGGGTCCCGCGTCCTCGTATGCCATTTGGGAAGCACCTTCTTCTTCTGGCTGAATCCGGTGCGGAAGCTCCAGGCCTACCTGCGCGCCCACCCGGCGGCCGGGCGGAATGGAGACAAGCGGTACCAGGCGCTGCTCGCCCGGGCGGTGGGAAAACTGCGCCGCCGGATGGGGCCGTTCTGGGGGCACACGACGGAATGCGTCGGCAGGGTCCTTGAATATGCGGCGGAAAAGAAGGTCAGGCTGGGCTTCGAAAACCGCGAGAAATTCGAGGAGCTTCCGGTCGATGCCGACTTTCCAGGGTTCCTGTCAGGCCTGCCTCCCGACGCCCCGGTCGGATACTGGCACGACACCGGGCATGCGGACATCAAGCAGGATCTTGGGCTCCTCGACCAGCGCACGCACCTTGCCCTGAACGAGTCCCGCCTTCTCGGCTTCCATCTTCACGACGTCAATGCCGAAGGGCAGGACCACCAGCCGGTGGGCTCCGGGCGCATCGACTTCGGCATGGTCAGCGAGTTCTGGCGGCCCGATCACTTGCTGGTCCTTGAGATCGGCCCGCGGGCGACGGTCGAGCAGGTGGTCTCGTCCAAGGCCCGGATAGACGAACTGCTGCGCAACCGGGGCATGGTCTAGCAGCGGCCGCGGCCGCCGAGGATTTCGGCTATCCACCTCCGGTGCGGGCCGGAGAGGACGAGGGAGTCGAGCCGGGCGACGGGCGCCCAGACGAGCCCGGGGCTGGACTTCCGGGGAGGGCGGGCGGCGAAAATGGATTCGACGATCCGGAATCGGGTTATCGAACGTCTCTTTTTCGCGAGAAGCCGGCCCCGAACGACCGCTTTTTCGGCCAGCCCCGCCTCCTCCGGCGTGGGCAGCTCGTGAAGGTCTGCAAGGCGTCGCGCGCCCGCGCGGGCTCTGCTGAGCAGGAGTTCGTTTCCGCGCACGCACCAAACGCGCGTCACCGATTGGCTCTCGATGCGGCGGCGCGCGAGCCGTGGGTAGCGCGCCGGGCGCGCGTCCTTTGCCGCAGCGCAGCATGTGCGCACCGGACAGCGGTCGCAGGCCGGATGCTGCCGCAGGCAGACCACGGCGCCCAGTTCCATCATCGCCTGGTTGTGGTCGCCCGGAGCCTCTGATGGGATCAACGCCTGGGCGATGGGAGCGAAGGCTTTTGCCGCAGCGGCTCCGTCGCCGAAGTTTCGGCCGTCGGCAGTCAGCCGCGCCAGGATCCGGACGACATTGCCATCCACGCAGGCCGCGGGCTCGCCGAACGCCATGCTGGCGATCGCGGCGGCCGTGTAGGGTCCTATCCCTGGCAGCTCCTGCCATTGCTCCGCGGTGACGGGCGGCCTCGGCATGGCCACGAGCGCCTGGGCCACGCGCCGCAGGTTGCGCGCGCGCGAGTAATAGCCGAGCCCCTCCCACAGTTTCATGACCCTTGCCTCGGGTTCGGCGGCCAGCGTGGCGAAGTCCGGCAGCGCGGCCATCCAGCGGGAAAAATAGGGGAGCACCGTCTTCACCTGGGTCTGCTGGAGCATGAATTCGCTGACGACCGTCTTGTAGAGCGACGGAGCCTTCCGCCAGGGCAGGTCCCGGGCCTCCCGCCGGTACCATCCCGCCAGCGCGGACTGGAATCCGGCCCTGCGCCTGAGAAGATTGGATGCTCCGCGGTTCGGCATGCGCGCCATTGGCCGTCGAGTGCAGCGATTGGCGCAAGAAAGAACTGCAGTTGTTACGAGGCCAGCGGCCGGATTCTCGGGGAGGATGTCCCTCCAAAGGAGTTGCTGCCTCATCCGCCGCATCTTTGGCCGCCATCCGGCCGGCAACTGGCCGGCGGATCTTGGCGGCCGGCCTTGCCGGCGGTCCCGGCATTGGCAGCACCCGACGATGGAGGGACATCCTCCCCGAGAATCCGGCCGCTGGCCGCACAGGGATAAAATTGCCTTTTTTCGCCCCTTTTGCGCTCCTGCAGCGCTTGCCGATGCCGAAAAAACCCGCCGAAGAGGAAAAGCCGAAGAAGCTCTCCACCTACACGGTGAAGCTCGACGACGCCCAGATGGAGAAGCTCCGGGGCATTCTCGAGGAGCGGGGATGGACGCCGTTCGAGGTCGCCTACGCCCGCTTCGCATTCAAGGCCGACCATCTCAGGGTCAATCTCACCGCCTATCTCAGCGGAAAGGTCGTGGTCGCCGGCAAGGGCACGGAGGACTTCGTGCGGGACATCCTGGAGCCTGAAATCACGATGGTTGCCAAGCTCGGATACGACGAGGTGCTCCATCCCGACTGGTTCGAGTCTCATGCCGGGCTCGACGAGAGCGGCAAGGGCGACTTCTTCGGGCCGGTGGTCGCCGCCACCGTGATCGCGGACAAGGCGGCGATCGAGGAGTGGATCAAGGCGGGCGTGAAGGATTCGAAGAAGATCGTGGACACCCAGATCATAAAATTCGACAAGCTGATTCGCGGGACGGCGGGTGTGGCGGTCAGGACCTGCCTCTGCGGGATGACCCGGTACAACGAACTCATGGCCCGCCCGCGCGCGAACCTGAACGGCCTCCTGGCCTGGGAGCACGCCACGGCGCTGGGACAGGCCCTGGCTCAGAAGCCGGTCGCCTGGGGCCTCCTCGACCAGTTCAGCAAGCAGCCCCTCGTGCAGCGCGAGCTGTCAAAGAAGGGACTGCAGGGATTCGAGCTGCGGATGCGGACGAAGGCTGAGGAGGATCCCGTCGTCGCCGCCGCCTCTGTCGTGGCCCGCGCGGAATACGTCCGCCAAATGCACGCCCTGTCCGAGCGGTTCGGAACGAAGCTCCAGAAGGGCGCCGGCCCCCTGGTGAAGGTCCAGGCCGCGGAAATCATAGCCAAATTCGGAGTCCGCTCGCTGGGCGATTTTGCCAAGCTGCATTTCCGTACCGCCTACGAGGTTGTGGCGGCAGCCGGCAAGCTGGGCGAGCTGCCGCTGCCCGAGCCGAAGGAAAAGATGGAGTGGGGGCACTGACGGGCCTTACGGATGCCCAAGAGACGCCAGCTCCGCGCATTCGACCTCCGGCAGATCGAGGGGGTCGCCAGCCTGATCGGCGTCGATGAGGCGGGGCGGGGCGCCCTTGCGGGCCCCGTGGTCGCTGCGGCCGTCCTCGTCACCCGCGAATTCCTGGAAGGCAGGTGGGCCGCCACCAAGGCCGGGCGGATAAACGACTCGAAGCTTGTCCCTGCCGCCGAGCGCCTCGAGCTCTGGCTTGAGTTTGAGGGGCTCGCCGCGCAGGGCCAGATACACGCCCATTTCGGGGTGGCGAGCGTGGACGAGATCGAGCAGTTCAATATTCTCGGCGCCACGAAGCTCGCGATGCGGCGAGCCCTCGAGGGCATTTATCCGCCCGATGCCTTCGAGCGAAAGTTGGAGCCGGACCTCTTCGCGACCGACGACGCGAGGCAGGCTTACCAGCCCGCGGTCTCTTGCCGCGTCCTGGTCGACGGCCTGGCGCTGCGCCGGTTTCCCTATCCGCACACGGGCCTTGTGCATGGGGACGAGCGCTCCCTTTGCATCGCCATGGCGTCCATCATAGCCAAGGTGCAGCGGGACAAGCTGATGCTGGAGCTCGATGGCGAGCATCCCGGCTACGGCTTCGCCCAGCACAAGGGCTACGCGACGGACGAGCACCGCTCCGCTGTCCTGCGGATCGGCCGGTGCCGCCACCATCGCGATCTTTTCCTGCGCAAACTGCTCGCGGGCCGGATGGATCCGGCTCAAATGGAATTCCTGGTCTCCGGCGAAGAGAAGAACTGACGCATCCCATGCCCGCAAAGAAAAGCAATTCGCTCGACCGCGTGCTGGGGCGCCTCGGGAACCTGGACTCGGTGAACCTGGCCAACCTTGTCCAGCGCCTCGCCCGGGAGCGCGAGCTCTTTGGGGAGATCTTCACCGCGCTGCAGGAAGGGGTTCTCGTCATCGACGGCGACGGGGCCATCGAATACGCGAACGCCGCTGCCCAGCGGCTTCTCGGCCTCGCGGCGGCCGATCTTCCCGGCAAGGTTCTCTGGCGGCTCGTGCCCGGGCTCCGCGCCTCGCTCGAGGCGGCTCTGGACGAGAAGGGGACGGTGCTCGCTCGGGAGTTCGAGCTCACCTATCCCGAACCGCGGACGATGCGGCTCTACCTGGTTCCTTTCCGCGCCGATGGGGAGGGATCGCCCCGGCGGTTCGCGGTCATCCTGAGCGACATAACGAGCGACAAGCGAAGCACGGAGCGAAGGATCGAGGATGAGCGCACCTCGTCGATCCTTCTCCTTGCAGCCGGCGTCGCGCACGAGCTCGGGAATCCGCTCAATTCCCTGACGATTCACCTTCAGCTGATGGAGCGGAAGCTGAAGAAGATGAAAGCCGGAGCGGATGCCTCGGACCTCTCCGAATCGGTCGCGGTCTGCCGCGACGAAGTGAGCCGGCTCGACGGGATCATCAGCAATTTTCTCGAGGCGGTGCGCCCGCGCCCGCCTGACCTGTCCGAGACGGACCTCTCCGAGGTCCTGGCCGAGGTCCTGCGCTTTCAGCGGAGCGAATTCGCGAACCGGGGGATCGCCGTCGAGTCGGAGACCCTCGCGAAACTGCCGCCGGTCATGGCCGACCGCAACCAGCTCAAGCAGGTGTTCTTCAACCTCACAAAGAACGCGCTCGAGGCGATGCAGCCTGGCGGGAAATTGCGCATCAAGTCCCGGGCCGACGACGGCTGGGTGTACCTGCTCTTTGGCGACAGCGGCTCGGGGATCCGGCAGGAGGACCTCCTGCGGCTGTTCCAGCCTTACCACACGACGAAACCCGGGGGCCACGGCCTCGGCCTCATGATCGTCCAACGCATCATGCGCGACCACGGCGGCCAGGTCGGAATCGAGAGCAAAGAGGGGGTGGGGACGGTCGTGACCCTGCAGTTTCCGCGCAAGGACCGCCGCGTCCGGATGCTCCCGGGCTAACTACAGTCCGGGCGGCGGCGGGGCCAGGACGGACAGGTTCTTCACCTCGATGGTCTTTGTCTCGGTCTTGCTGCCGATGCGCAGCGTGACGACCATCGGGATGTCGTCCGAGGTGACCCCGAGCTGGGATATCATCGGGTTCGGCCCGGCAGTCGCGCCGGGGCCCAGGCTCAGGTTGGACGGATCGACCGCGAAATTCCCAAGATCCGAGTTCACGTCGAGGATCTCGATCTTGAATGCCTGCTGGGCCCGATTCTCGAGCATCAGCCGGATCGTCACGGGGGGAAGCGGGCTCCCGAGAGCGCCCCGTGCCCGCATGTAGGCCGCGGCCTCGTCGGCATCCATGCGCTCGGAGGCGGCGAAGTCGCTCCGCCGCAGCTTTGCCTTCCCCTCCGCGCTCCCGCGCCCGACGCCCCGGCTGACCGTGACGGTGGCTTTCAGAAGGCCCCCGAAAAAGGTCGCGTCGCCCTTCATGGCAACCGGGCGCTCCCCGGTTGCGACCGCCTCGTCGAAGGAGTCGTCCTTTGGGCGGGTTCCGCACCCCGCCATCCCCAGGGCAACGGCGGCGAGGAGGGCGGAAGCGGCGCTGTAACGGAGGCGGGTGGGGAGGGATGGCATGGTGGCAGGGTGATTGCGGGGGTGGCCAAGGGAGCCACTCCGCTTGTGATCCGTCAATGAACGAAATGTTGCGTGATTACCCACAGTCCGCCAATGGGGAATCGCGCATCTTTCCGACTCCGCCAGCGTCTAGCCGGTAACGCGATGCCAACCGCATGGAATCAACCGAACCGACCGAACTGGTCGAGCTTGTCCGCCGCGCCCAGAAGGGCGAGGAGGCGGCCCAGCGCGAGCTCATCATCAGCTACCAGCACCGAATCGCAGGTTTTGTCTATGCCATCACCAATCGGAGCGATTCGGTCGAGGACCTGGCCCAGCAGATCTTCATCAAGATGGCCCGCGCCCTCGACCGCCTTCAGGCGCCCGCCCAGTTTGAGTCCTGGCTCTTCAGGCTCGCCCGGAACACCTGCATCGACCACCTGCGCCGCCAGAAGCTCCGCCGGATATTCCTGCCTTTTTCCGCCGAGCACGAGGACGTGCCCGAGCCCCCCGGTGCGGTGGACACCGAGGAGCTCGACGCCCTCCGCCACGCCCTCGCCCAGCTTCGCCCGCAGGATCGCGCCCTCCTCGCGCTCGTCCAGGAGGGACGCAGCCATGCCGAAATCGCCGAGACCCTCTCGATCACCGTTGCCGCGGTAAAGGCCAGGTTGCACCGGGCACGGGAGCAGCTACGACACTACTACCAACCACACCATGAATCCTGAACTTGAAAACCAAGCATGGCGGAGGCTGCGCACCTACGCGGCCGGCCGCATATCTCCGGGCTTTGCCGAGCGCGTCGTCCGCGCCGCGCGGGCCGGCGTCGAGGCCGCCCCCTCGCTCCTCGGGCAGTTCCTCCTCGGGGCCGCCACCGCGGCCGCATGCGCGCTCGTGGTCGTCGTCGTCCACTCCCGCGCCACTCGAGTCCAGGACGAAAGCAGCCTCGCCGACTGGCAGCAGATCGCTTCGTCCGCCGACGACCTGAGCCAGACGCAATGAGGCAGTTCGCCGCCATAGCCTTCCTCTCCGTCCTTGCGTTCGCCGCCGGTTACGGGGTCCGCATCTGGGTCGACCATACCCGGCCGCTCCCGGGCCCGCCCGGGCCCTTCATGGGCGAATTCGCAGGGCCGCGTCCCGCCGCGGCGCCGTCGCAGCATCCGCCGAACCGGGCCGACCTCGCCGCGCAGATCGAGCGGCTGCGTCCCCAGATGGAGGCCTACCACACGCGGATGGCCGAGATCGACGCTGAGTTCGAGCGCAGCCTCCAGGGCGTCCTGACGGCCGATCAGAATGCGCGCCATGCCGAGCGCCTCAAGCGCCAGGCCAGCCGTCCGCCGCGCCCGGCCGGGCCCGACGACAACCAGCCTCTCACGGACGAGCAGATCAACTGGCTTCGCGAGCGGTCGCTCTACGGCATGTTCCGAAACATCACGCTTCAGATGAAGATCGACGATCTGAACAAGGAACTGAAGCTCGATGCCTCGCAGCAGGACCGGGTGCGCGAACTTCTGCGGACGCGCCGGGAGCAGTTCCTTACCCTGGTGGACAGCGTGCCGCCGCCCAGCCTGACGCTTGTGAACCTCGCTCCCGTGGCCCAGCGGCTTGCCGCGCCGAAGGGGGAGCCGTCCGCCTCGCCCAAGCCCTGAAGGCGCGGCGGGCGCGCCCCCGGGGCTTGACCAGCGCCGGACACGCCGCGTGAATGGATGCAGATGGTGCCAAGCGTCCTCATCGTCGACGACGAGAAACATACCCGCGAGGGCCTTCAGCAGGCGCTGGCGGAGAATTACGACGTGAGCGTTGCGGCGAGCGCCGACGAGGCGTTCAACCTCATGGACGCGCAGCCCTTTGACGTCGTCGTGACCGACCTGCGCATGCCTGGGAAATCGGGCCTGAAGGTCATAGACAAGGCCCTGGCGCTTCCGCAGAAGCCGGCAGTCCTCATGATGACGGCCTACGGCAACATCGAGATGGCGGTCGAGGCGATGAAGCGCGGGGCGATCGATTTTCTGACGAAGCCGGTGAATATCGAGCGGCTGGAAGTCCTGATCCGGCGGGCGCTCAAGACACGGACACTGGAGGCCGAGGTCACGAATCTCCACCAGCGGCTCGATGAGAAGTTCAGCTTGGACGGAATCGTCGGCCACTCGCCGGCGCTGCAGGCCGTCATCGACCAGATGAAACTCGTCGCCCCGTCGAAGGCCACGATCCTCCTCGAGGGCGAGTCGGGCACGGGCAAGGAGCTCATCGCCCAGGCGATCCACCAGGCGAGCCCCCGTGCGCGCGGGCCCTTTGTCGCCGTCCATTGCGCCGCCCTCTCGGAGAATCTCCTGGAGAGCGAGATATTCGGACACGAAAAGGGATCCTTCACGGGAGCGACCGAACGCCGCATCGGGCGCTTCGAGTCCGCCGACGGCGGGACCCTGTTTCTCGACGAGATCAGCGAGATATCCGCCACGACCCAGGTGAAGCTCCTCCGCTTTCTCGAGACCAAGTCCATCGAGCGCGTCGGCGGGGCGCAGCCCATAAACCTCGACGTCCGGCTCGTCACCGCGACCAACCGCACGCTCTCCCAGATGGTGAAGGAGGGTCGCTTCCGCGAGGATCTGTTCTTCAGGCTGAACGTCGTCCGGCTCGTCCTGCCGCCGCTCCGCGAGCGGAAGGAAGACATCCCTCTCCTCCTCGCGCACTACCTCAAGGTGTTCGCCGATGAGAACGCCGTGCCCGCCCCCGTGGTCGAGCCGGGCGCGCTCCGGACCCTGGAGGCCTATCCGTGGCCCGGCAATATCCGCGAGCTGCGCAATTTCTGCGAGAATGCCGTCGTCCTGCGCCGCGGCGGGAGCCTGACGGAATACGATCTCGAGGCGAGATTCCGCGACGGCGGCGAGCCTCGGTCCCAGGCCGTCGCCCCTGGGTCCGGGGCGGGCCAGCTCTCCGTCGAGGAAAATGGAAAGCACCTGCTGCGGGAGGCGCTTATCAAGGCGCGGGGCAACCGCACGCGGGCCGCCGAGCTCATGGGCATCAGCCGCCGGACGCTCCACCGAAAACTCGGCCAGTGGCCCGAACTCGACGTGACGGACAAGTAGGGGGCTGAAAAGCGGAAATCGAAAAGCGGAACCGGACGGACTAATGCTCGGGAGTGAAAATTGCGGTTGACCCGGCTCCGGCTGCGCATACCACTAACCTTCCCAATTTTGCGGGCGTAGCTCAGTTGGTAGAGCACCACCTTGCCAAGGTGGACGTCGAGAGTTCGAGTCTCTTCGCCCGCTCCATTTTCTGTCCTGCCGCCCTCCTTTGCCTTGTTAGCCTTGGCGAAGGAGGGTCTTTCGTTTAAGGAGTTTAGCTAGCGCAGCATGAAAGCCTCAGACTTCTTCGATTTTCCGGCGTCCCTGGCCCCCTTTGCCGCGCATTTTCCGGAGGATGTCCCGCCCTGGGAATGGCTGAAGCGGATAAGCCAGGCCCTGGCTGGCTGGACCTTCGATCCGAAGGCCCCCCAGGTCCCCCCCGGAGTCCATGTGACCGGCCCGGTCTATCTCCATCCCACGGTGAAGCTTCCGCCCTATGCCGTGATCGCCGGCCCCGCCTGGATCGGCCCCGAGACCGACATACGCCCCGGCGCGCAGATCCGGGGCAACGTGATCGTCGGGGCGCGCTGTGTCCTGGGTAATTCCAGCGAGTACAAAAACTGCCTCCTCCTGGATCAGGTGGAGACCGCTCATTTCAACTATGTGGGCGACTCGGTGCTCGGCAACCGCTCCCATCTCGGCGCGGGGGCCATCTGTTCCAACCTCCGCCTCGATCGCCAGGAGATTGTCGTCAGGGGGCCCGACGCCAATTACGACACGGGCCTGCGCAAGTTCGGAGCCATCGTCGGCGACGGCGCCGAGGTCGGCTGCAATGCCGTGCTGAACCCGGGCGCCATTCTCGGCCGGCGATCGCTCGTGATGCCGACGCTCGCCTTCAGCGGCTGCCTGGCGGCCGAATCGATGGCCAAGGCCCGCCAGACGGTGGGCATCATCAGGCGCAAGACCTGACCATGCGCACGCTCACGGGAATCCAGCCGACGGGGACGCTTCACCTCGGCAACTATTTCGGGGCCATGCGGCCCGCGATCGAGGCGCAGGCCCAGGGCGACTGCTTCTATTTCATCGCGGATTATCACTCGATGACCGCGCTTTTCGATCCCGCGGAGCGCAGGCGGAACACCCTCGGCGTCGCACTCGACTGGCTGGCCTGCGGGCTCGATCCGGAAAAATGCGTCTTCTGGCGCCAGAGCGATGTCCCCGCTGTCACGGAATTGTCCTGGATGCTCGGCACCCTCGTCCCCATGGGTCTCCTCGAACGGTCCCACAGCTACAAGGACAAGCTCGCCAAGGGGATCGCGCCCAACTTCGGGCTGTTCGCCTATCCCGTCCTCATGACGGCCGACATCGTCCTTTTCGACACGAACATCGTTCCCGTCGGCAAGGACCAGAAGCAGCACCTGGAGATGGCCCGCGACATCGCCATCAAGTTCAACCTGGCGTACGGAGAGACCTTCGTCGTGCCGGAGCCGCAGATAAGGGAGGACACCGCCGTCGTGCCGGGCCTCGATGGGCAGAAGATGAGCAAGAGTTACGGCAACACGATCGAGATCTTCGGCGACGAGAAGGCGCTCCGGAAAAAGATCATGGGCATCGTCATGGACAGCCGCACGCCGCAGGAGCCCAAGCCCGACGCCGACAGGAATCTCGCCATCCAGCTCCTCAAGCTTGTGGCTCCGCAGGCGGTCGCATCCGGCCTCGAAAGCAGCCTGCGCGCGGGCGGGCTCGGCTACGGCGACTTGAAGAAGGCTCTCTTCGAGCATTATTGGAGCTATTTCGCCGCCGCCCGCAAGCGCCGGGCCGAGCTCGTCACCGATGCGGGCTACGTCGAACAGGTTCTCCAGGACGGCGCCGAACGGGCCCGCGATATGGCCGACACGGTCCTCAAGCGCGCCCGCAAGGCGTGCGGGCTGGAATAGCTAGACCACCGTTACCTGCGGCGGCTCCAATGTGGCGATCGCCGCCATAATCTTCTCCGCTGCCCGCGGATAGCGCTCCTTCCCCGCCGAGGGATCGTCGTAGTCGGATGGGAGAAGCGGTTTCCCGTAGGTGACGGAAATCGGCGTTCCAAGCCGGAGTTTTCCGCTCTTGCCGAACGCTTCGAACGAGCCGAAGACACGCGCCGGCACGACGGGCACCTGCGTCCGGCAGGCGATGAAGCCGATTCCGGGTTTGGGCGGCTGCAGTTTCCCATCGGGCGAGCGCGTGCCCTCGGGAAAGAGAATGATGACCTTCTCCTTCTTCAAGGCCTGCATCACGCGCTTGATCGCCGCCACGTCGGTCCCCCCGTCGCGGTCCACCGGTATGCAGCCCACCGCATCGAGCCACCAGGCGGGGATTCCGGGCTTCCAAAGGGTCTTTCGGGCGAAGAAGCAGACCTGCCGGGGAAGGTGCAGCCCGACGATGGGCGGATCCAGGTGGCTGGCGTGGTTGGCGGCCACGATGTAGCCCCCGTGGGGAGGGAAGTTTTCGATTCCCGCGGTCTCGCCACGGAAACAAGCATCGAAGAAGATTTCGAGGACGGCGTGGCAGACGCCGAACACAGGGTCCATCTCCAGATGGGGATAGCCGCGGCTCATGGCAGTTTTAGCTCGAAAGCTTTGCGGAGATCGGCGCGGCCAGCCGCTCGACGACCTCGGCAAGAGTCAGGTGAGTCGTGTCGAGGTCGATGGCTCCATCCGGGCGGAAGAGGGGGGCCGTCTTCCGCGATGAATCGATCCGGTCGCGTTCGGCGACCTGATCCCGCTGGCCCTCCCGGGCGCGCCTGCGCTCGCGTTCGGCCGGGTCTGCCTGGAGGAAGAACCGGAACTCGGCCTGCGGGAAGATGACGGATCCGATGTCCCTTCCTTCCATCACCAGCCCGCTGAATCCATGGCTCCGTGCGGTTCCGGCCTGGCCGCGCTGATAATCGAGCAGGGCTGCGCGCAGCTCCGGGATCGCCGCAAAGTGGGACACGGCGTCGTTCACCTCGGCGCCCCGGATCTCCGGGCCGGGAAGCCGGCCGTCGATCTCCATGCGTGCGGAACGGCCCTCCACCCGCGTCTCGAGCCTGAGCTCGGAGAGAGCCCGCTTTACCTCCGGCAGGTCTGCGGCCGCGACCCGCCTTCGCAGCATCTCCGCGGTGACCGCCCGGTAATAGGAACCCGTATCCGAGTACAGAAGATTGAACCGCTCGCTCAGCGCCCGCGCCGCGGACGACTTGCCGGCGGCGGCGCCGCCGTCGATGGCGACGATGATGAAGGGAGGATTTGCCATCAGGGCAGGGTGGATGTCCGGCGAAGCCCTTCGAGCACGTCAAAGAAATTCGGAAAGGTCTTCGCGCAGCATCCCGGGTCGCGAATGGCGAGCCAGGGCCGGCCGTCGCCATGCAGGTCGTGGCAGCCCAGGATGGCGAAGCTCATCGCGAAGCGGTGATCCCCGTAGGTCTCGATCTCGACCAACCGGTCGGAGCGGGGGAGGGGCTTTGGCTCGATTTCGATGGAATCCTCGGTCTCCGCCACCTTCTGGCCGAGCTTCCGCAGTTCCCTGACCATGCCGGCCACGCGATCGGTTTCCTGCTTCCGGGTGTGCGCGATTCCCGAGATGCGCGTGGGCCCCTCGAGGAGCGGAGCGACCGCCGCAAGCGTGAGGAAGGTGTCGGAAAACTCCCGGAAATCCTCATCGAGCCCCCTTCTGGGCGTGCCCCGTTCGATTCGGACCTGCACCCCTTTTGCGGCGTAGGTAACGTCCAGCCCGACTTTCTCCAGCATTTCGATGAACTGGGTGTCGCCCTGCAGGCCCTGGCCCGGACCGCGCAGATTCGGCAGTGCCACGGCGCCATTGGCGACGAGCGGCAGCGCGAGGAAATAGCTCGCGGCAGTCGCGTCCGGTTCGACTGCGTAGGAGCCGGGCGAAGAGTAGCTCCCCGACGGAATCGCATAGACGTGGGGCCTGGGTCCGCGGTCGGCTCCCGGAATCCCGAATTCCCCCATCTGGCGGGCGGTCATGATGACGAAGGGCTGGCGCAGGCTGCCGGCGAGCGCGGCGGTGACCGGAGCGTCCGCGAGCGGGGCGACCATCATCAGGGCGGAGAGGATCTGGCTGCTTTCGCTGGCATCCACCGCCAGCGGCCCGCCGCGAAGCCCCGTGGCGTGAATCTCCACAGGCAGGAACCCTTCTTCGCCCAGGCAGCGGACGTCGGCGCCCAGGGCGCGGAGGGCCGCGATCAGCCCCCGCATCGGGCGCTTGCGCATCTGGGGAACGCCGTCGATCCGGTAGACGCCGCGCTTCGCGCTCGCGCACAAGGCGGTCAGGAATCGGGCGGCAGTCCCGGCGAGGCCGACGAATAGGTCCGCCTGCGGGGCGGGGACCTTGCCGCCGCGCCCTTCGACATAGACGGTCTTCAGCTTCTTGTCCTCCTTGACGACGAAGCCAAGCTTCCGCAGGGCATCGGCCATGAGGCGGGTGTCCTCGCTAAAGAGGGCGCCCGTGAGCGTGGTGGGTCCGCCGCACAGCGCCGCGAGCAGCAGCGCCCGGTTGGTGATGCTCTTCGATCCGGGCAATTCCACCTCTCCGCGCACGGGGCGCGTGAAGGGCTGAATGGGCAGGGGATCGGCCAGCGGCAAGAGGGATGCCAGAGTCGCGGAGTCGGCCCGCAGGGCCAAGCAAACTTTACTGCCCGGTGATGGTACGTTTTGGCGATGGGAGAGACCCGGAAGGGGCATGAGCGTAGCTTCGTGTGTCCTCGGCTGCCCAAATGGGCGCCCGCCGAGGCCATCCCTTCGGGACTCAACCTGCGGTTTCGCCATCTCCGCGCTTTCGCGCTCCGTCGGTCGCCTCTGCGCCGACCCCCTTTAGAGGGGAAGGCGGGCTGCGGCGACCGGCTTGGGATTTGCGAAGCGTAGCCCCGGAGGGTCTCTCCCATCGCCAAAACGTACCACTGCCTTAATGCCCGGAAAGCCTGCTAGTGAATGCCTTTTCGGTAGACGTTGCCCCGCTCGAGGCGCCGCTTCACTTCCGACCAGTCCTTCCTTTTGAGGGCCGATTCGAATCCCTCCAGCTCGGACCGCATCCCGCCGAGGGCCTTCAGCACCTCGGTTCGATTTTGTTCAAGGATTGTCTTCCAGAGCGCCGGGTCGCTCCCGGCGATCCGGGTCGTATCCCTCAGCCCTCCCCCTGCAAAGTCCCGCCAGCCCGGGTCCTGCGTGGCGAGAAATGCGCACAGGGAGGACGCGACGATCTGTGGAAGATGGCTGATATGGGCGACGATCCGGTCGTGGGTCTCCGGGTCCACGGTCACCACGGTGGCCCCCAGGCCCGACCAGAAGTTGGCGACGGCCTTGGCCGCGCCCTTGTCCGTGCCCTTCCCG
Organism: uncultured Opitutaceae bacterium; assembly: GCA_964547325.1. Taxonomy (GTDB): domain Bacteria; phylum Verrucomicrobiota; class Verrucomicrobiia; order Opitutales; family Opitutaceae; genus Palsa-1447. Next base: position 16,253 of record CAZJNA010000041.1, read on the forward strand.
GGCGTCACGAAGCAGGTTCGGCCCGCGAAGAGCGATGCGTTGCCGTATTCCCAGCCCGTCTTTTCGGACCCTGCCATCGGATGGGCTCCGACAAAATGGGCGCCATTGCCGTCCAATGCGGCGTGCCCCTCCCGCGCGATCTCCGATTTGACGCTTCCGACGTCGGTCACGACGGAGCCCGCGGACAGATGCGGGGCGATCTGCCGCGCCAGGGGAACGATGGCGTCCACCGGTGCGGCGATGACTACGAAGTTGGCATTCCTGACCGCATCCTCCGGCGTCTCGGCCGTCCGGTCGCCCAGCTTCGCCTCCGTCACCGCCTGCCGGGTCTCCGGCCGCCGCGCCCAGATCACCACGTTCCGGGCGACGCCCCGAACCCGGGCCGCGCGGGCGACGGACCCCCCGATCAGGCCGGGGGCGAGGATCGTGAGTTGTTCAATCTGCATGGCAGTGGACTTTGGAGCGACGCGCAATCTAGCGCTCAGGACATGGATGGCGAGGCCGAAGCCCGGGTGTCGAACCGGGCTTCCGAACGTGACCATTGGGTTTTCCGGAGATCTTAGGCTTGGGGTTCGTCATTTCCGACTTCCGCTTTCCGATTTCCGCTTTTCAAACTCCGCTCCCAATTTGACGATTCGCTCGAATTCATCGCGCGTCAGCGGGGACACCGAAAGCCGCCCGTGCCGGGCGAGCGCGATGCCGGCAAGCGCCGGCTGCGCCTTGATCTCGGCCAGGGTGACCGCCTTGGCGAGCGCCCGGACCGGCTTCAATTCGACCGCGACCCAGCCGGGCTCGTTCGCCGTGACATCGGGAAACGCCGCCTTGGCCACCTCTGCGATCCCCACGACCGACTTTGTGTCGCTGCTCGCGTAGAAAAGCACGCGGTCGCCCGGCTGCATGGCCTTGAGATTGTTGCGCGCCTGGTAGTTCCGAACCCCCTCCCAGGTGGTGCTTCCGTCGCGCACAAAATCGTCCCAGGAGTAGCCCTCGGGCTCTTGCTTTACTACCCATTGTTGGATTTTCATTGGCGCACTAAAATGGATCCGACCGAAGCCGCAAAGGCCAAAGCTTTCCGCGCCCAGATGCTGCTCTACCTCATCATGGGCATCTTCATCTTTGCCCCCCTGGTGGTTTACTGGCTGCGGCACCGCCGTTAGCGAAATTAGGTGGACTTGGCTCCCCCCGATTTCCAAGATTTTCCCTTCAAACGGGCCAGTAGCTCAGTTGATAGAGCGCCTCGTTCGCAACGAGGAGGTCGTCGGTTTAATCCCGATCTGGTCCACCAAAAAGGAATTAGTACGAACGAAGTGCTGAACGGTAGCACAGAAGTTGATTATCCTCTGAAAACGAAGCTCTGGACCCAAGGTACACAGCCTGCTAGGCGGCCGCAGTGTCCTTGGTTGTTTTGGACGACGGCCCAAGGCGTGCGGCCAGGTTCAATAGGGGACCGGTCGAGAAGGTAGTGATCAATGCCATAAGGACCAAGATTGTGAAGATAGGGGAGGGCAAGATGCCCAGGTCGTAGCCAATGTTCAGCGCGATCAATTCCATAAGGCCCCGCGTGTTCATAAGAGCGCCAAAGGCAAAGGAGTCGTTCCAGCCCATCCCAGTCAGCCGGGCGGCAAACATGCTGCTGCCCATTTTTCCTGCAGTCGCCACGACGACGACGACAAGACAGACGAACCAGCTTCTCGTGTCGTTAAGCATGCCGATGTGGGTGCGCAGGCCGCTGAATGCAAAGAACAACGGCATCAAAAGGACATTCGTGAAATTCTCCATCCGAACCACTAGATCGCGTCGAAATCCCTTGTTCTTGGGCATGATTGCGCCGGCCAGAAATGCCCCGAACAACGCGTGGATGCCGAGGACTTCCGTGACGAGCGCCGACCCGCTCATGAACAGCAGCACGCAGGCGACGAATCCGGAACTCGGTCGGCGCCGATCCCCGGCGTCCGGGCCGAGCAACTTCGGAAGACATCGCCGTACCACGATGAGCATGAACGATACAAACAACGTCAGGAGTGCGAAGTTATAGAGGATTGCCTTCATGCCCTCCGCCCGCACGAACGCAACCACGAGAGCAAGGATGGCCCAGGCGCTCGCGTCGCCGACGGCCGCACAAGTGATGGCGGCGTTGCCAAGCGGCGAATTTGCCATGCCTCGTTCCTCAAGGATGCGCACCAACACGGGAAACGCCGTGATGCTCAGTGCAATGCCGATGAATAGGGCAAAGGAGGTGAAGCTTGTGCCTGCTCGCGCATACCCGTCGTAGAGGTAAAGCGAAGCCGTCATGCCCATCAGGAACGGGACAAGTATGCCAGTCAGGCTGACAAGGAATGCAGTGCGGACCTTGTCGCGGAGATGGCCGACCTTCAGTTCCATCCCGACCACAAACATAAACACAACCACCCCGACCTGGCTCAAAAGCTTCAGGACATCCAAGGATGCGGGCGTGAACAGGAACGCGAAGCCGCGTGGCCAGAGCCAACCAAAGAGCGACGGGCCAAGCAGGATGCCCGCTGCAATCTCGCCGACGACCGAAGGGAGGCCGATTTTACGAAAGAGTGAACCTGTGGTTCGAGTGGCGAAAACGATGACCAAGAGCTGTGCCAGCAACCGGCTCAATGGACTATTGAGGTTTTCCACCAAAGCCGACCAGGGAGATCCCCGCAGGGTGGGGTTGGCGGCCGATTTTGACAATAGGTCATTCGATGCGGCGACAACGGATATTTGAGATTGGTGCGAGGGCGGCGGCAGTCGGCATCCCAAATGAAGGACAAGTCCGAAGCCGACGCCGCAAAGCACCCAGGCCATTGCGAAAATGGAAGATGCTCGATTTGAATTGGAGGTCATCGGGCCGTCATCCGCTCTACCAATTCGTTTCGACCGCCCCGAATGGGCAATGGCGCGTTAAGGGGCTGAATTCACCGCTGCGCAGGGCCATATCAGGGGCTCAGTCGTGGTGGCAGCACGGCACGTAGTCTATCATTTTTGGCGAGAAAATGCTTTCGCCGACGCGCAAGATAAGCGAGGCCGAATACGGAGCCTGGCTCCGCAGGAATTCGAAGGAGCTCAACTGACAGAAGCGAGATGGCGCCGGCGCCAGAGCATGTAGATCGTGGGGTAGAGGAGGAGTTCCAGGATCGCCGAAGTGACGACGCCGCCGATCATGGGCGCGGCGATGCGCTTCATGACATCCGCTCCCGCCTGGGTCGTCGGCGACCACATGATCGGCAGAAGGCCGAAGAGGATCGCGCAGACCGTCATGATCTTGGGCCTTATACGCTGCACCGCGCCCTCGATGATCGCATCGTGCAGGTCCGCCTGGGTGTTCAGGCGGCCCGCCGCCTTGAACTTGTCCCAGGCGTGGTCGAGATAGAGAAGCATGACGACCCCCGTCTCGGCATCGAGCCCGGCGAGCGCGATCAGCCCAACCCAGACGGCGACGCTGAGGTTGTAGTGCAGGAGGTACAGAAACCAGAAGGCGCCCACGAGCGAGAACGGCACGGCCAGGAGGACGATGGCGGTGCGGGCCGCTGACTTCGTGTTCATGTAGATGAGGACAAAAATGATGAGCAGCGTGAATGGGATCACGACGGCCAGGCGCTGCTCCGCGCTCTTCAGATATTCGAATTGGCCGGCCCATTGGAGGTAGTACCCGGGCGGGAAGTGGAGACGCTGTGCGATCCGGGTGTTGGCGGCGCGGACGTAGCCGTCGATATTGTCGGTTGTGACGTCCACGAAGACAAATCCGACCAGCTGGCCGTTCTCGTCGCGGATCGAGGGCGGCCCCGTATGGAAGGAGAGGTCGGCGATTTCCCCGATGGGCACCTGCGCCCCCGTGGGCGTTGGAACGAGAATCCGCTTCAGCGCATCGAGATCCCCCCGGTAGTCGCGCGCGTAGCGCACGCTGATCGGATACCGCTCCCGGCCCTCGACCGTGGTCGCGATGGTATTGCCGCCGATGGCGGTCTCGATGACATCGTTCACGTCTCCGACCGTCAGCCCGTAACGCGCGGCCGCCCGGCGGTTGACCGTGAAGTCCAGGAAGTAACCCCCCGTGGTGCGCTCGGCGAAGACGCTGCGGGTATCGGGGAGGTCGGTGAGCGCCTTTTCAATCTGGACGCCGATATTCTGGATTTCCCCCAGGTCGGGGCCGAAGACCTTGACGCCGAGGACCGACCGGAAGCCGGTCGTCAGCATCTCCGTGCGGGTCTGGATCGGCATCCAGAAGATGTTGGCCATGCCCGGCGTCTTCAGCTTGGCGTTCATCTCGGCGATGATCTTTTCCCAGGTCATGCCCGGCCGCCACGCCTCGTGGGGCTTGAGGGAGACGACTGTCTCGAACATCGAAAGCGGGGCGGGATCCGTCGGGGTCTCTGCCTGGCCGGCCTTGCCGAAGACCGTCGCCACCTCGGGAATCTGCTTAAGGAGCCGGTCCTGGACCTGGAGGATCCGGGTCGCCTCTCCGATCGACATGCCGGGGACGGCCGTCGGCATGAAGAGAATGGTGCCCTCGTTGAGCGGAGGCATGAACTCCTTGCCCAGGCGGCTGAACGGAATGACGGTCGCCCCGAGGAGGATCGCCGCAGTCCCGAGCGTCATCCAGCGGAAGCGGAGGACAAAGTCTGCGAACGGCCGGTAGGCCCAGATGAGGAAGCGGTTGACCGGATTCTTCTGCTCGGGCGTTATCCTGCCGCGGACGAGCAGCATCATCAGCACGGGAACAAGCGTGATGCCGAGCAGGGCGGCGAAGCCCATTGCGAAGGTCTTCGTGAAGGCGAGCGGCTTGAAAAGCCGGCCCTCCTGGGCTGTCAGGGAAAAGACCGGCATGAAGCTCACCGTGATGACAAGGAGCGAGAAAAAGAGGGGCCGGCCGACGCTGCGGGCTGCGGCTACGATGACGTCGATTCGCTCCGTGTTGCTGGGCTCCCTGCCATGATCGTCCCGGAAATGGTCGAGCTGCTTGTGGGCGTTTTCGACCATGATGATCGCCGCGTCCACCATGGCGCCGATGGCGATCGCGATGCCGCCCAGGGACATGATGTTCGACGTCAGGCCGAGGGCATGCATGGGAATGAACGAGAGAAGGATTGCGATCGGCAGGGTGATGATCGCGACGAGCGCCGATCGCACGTGCCAGAGAAAGACGAGGCAGACGAAGGCGACCACGATGCTCTCCTCGATGAGTTTCTCCCTCAATGTCGCGATGGCTGCGTTGATGAGAATGCTCCGGTCGTAGGTGGGCACGATCTTCACTCCGGGCGGCAGGGAGGGGGCGATCTCCTTCATCTTCTGCCTGATGCCGTCGATCACCGTGAGGGCGTTCTCGCCGTAGCGCATGACGACGATGCCGCCGACCGTTTCGCCCTTTCCGTCGAGTTCGGCCACGCCGCGCCGCAGATCGGGTCCCAGGTGGACCAGGCCCACGTTTTTCACGTAGACCGGGGTGCCGTGATCCACCTTGAGCGGGATGTCCTCGATGTCGGCGAGGCTCTTGATGTACCCCCGGCCGCGGACGTAGTATTCGGTGGAAGAGACTTCGAAGATTTTTCCGCCCACGTCGTTGTTCGACATGCGGATCTTGCCGACCACGTCCGACAGGGGAATCCCATAGGCGGCGAGCTTGTTCGGGTCCAGGTCCACCTGGTACTGCTTCACGAAGCCGCCGACCGGGGCCACCTCGGCCACGCCCTTGACCGACTCCAGGGCGTACCGCAGGTGCCAGTCCTGGAAGGAGCGCAGGTCGGCGAGGCTGTGCTTTCCCGTCTCATCGACCAGGGCGTATTCGTAGACCCAGCCGACGCCGGTCGCGTCCGGACCGATGACCGGATTGACCCCGTCGGGAAGCGAGCCCCGGACCGAGTTCAGGTATTCGATGACGCGCGAGCGCGCCCAGTAGATGTCGGTCCCGTCCTCGAATATCACGTAGACGAACGATTTTCCGAACATCGATTCGCCCCGCACAAACTTCACCTTGGGCGCCGCGATGAACCGCGTGGATATGGGGTAGGTGATCTGGTCCTCGACGAGGTCCGGAGAGCGCCCGCCCCAATCGGTGTAGATGATGACCTGCGTGTCGCTGAGGTCGGGAATCGCGTCGAGGGGCGTGTGCGCGAGCGCCCAATACCCGCCGGCCATCGCCAGGATGGTCAGGACGAAGACGAGGAACGGATTGCGGGAGCTCGCATCGATGATCCTCTCGACGAAGGTCATCGGAGCCGGGGACGGAGGTGGCATGGCGTTCGGAGGACTCACCAGGATTTGAGGGCGCCTTGCACCTTCGACTCCGCATCCACGAGGAAATTGGCGCTGCTGACCACCCGCTCGCCCTCGCGCAGGCCCTGGGTCACCGAATAGACGTCGCCGAACTTGCCGCCGAGCTGGACAAACCGGGGCTCGAGCTTCCCGGCGCCCTTGTCGACGAAAACAATGTTATGTTCGCCGGTCGGGAGCACCGCATCGACGGGAATTGCGAGTCCCCGCCCTCCATCGAGCTCAAGCGTGACATTGACGTAGCCTTCCGGCCGAAGTTTCGAATCGGCGTTTTCCACGTCTATCCGGACGCGCCCCGTCCTCTTCATCCCGTTGAACATCGGATCGATGACGGCGATCCTGCCCTTGAGGGCGAGGTTTGGGAGGGCCAGGCTCGTGATCGTGACGGCGAGGCCGGGTTTGAGGAGTGGCACCTCGTCCTCGTAAAATTCCGCCCAGACCCAGACCGACGACAGGTCGACCAGGTCGACCAGGTGATCGCCGATCGAAACATGGCGCCCCTGGTGCACCGGGACGTCCTCCACGATCCCGTTCACCGGGGAAGCGAGGGGAAGATACTGTTCGGCCGCGCCGGCCTTCTCGATCGCGGCGATTTGGTCCTCGGAAATATTCCACTGGAGGAGCCGTGCGCGGGCGCCCGCGAGCAGATGTTCGGCGTTCTCGACCGCGGCCGGATTTTGCCCACGGCGGCCATCATCGCGCATCCGGAGGAGGTCGACGTATTCGTTCTCGGTCGCAACCAGGTCCGGGCTGTAGATGTCCATCAGGGTCTGGCCTTTTTCGACGGATTCGCCCGGCGCCGTGACGTTGAGCATGTGAATGTATCCGTCCACGCGGGCAACGTAGTCCCAATGCTTGGCCGAGGTGGCGGCCACGAGTCCGACCGCGCGAATGGTGCGCCTGAGGGGCTGCATCTCCGCGGTGGCGTACGTCACCCCGATCAGTTGCTGCCGCTCAAGGGGAATCGTGAACTCGTGAGGCTGGTCCGCGGCGGATCCGCCGGCCTTGGCCTGGGCGTCCGCTTTCATGACGGGCACGAGGTCCATCCCGCAGATGGGGCATTTGTCATCCGGCTTCTGCGATCGCACCGACGGGTGCATTGCGCACGTGTAGTAGTCGACGTCGTCGGGCTTTGCCCTGCCCGATGAGCCCGGCTTCGGGCAGCCGGCCAGGAAGGCCAGGACGGCAATGCCGGAAAGGATGCGAACGAGGCGAAGTGTTTTCATTTGGAGTCTTCGGGAGGGTGTCCGTCGTGGTCGGAAGGCGGGGCGCCCGCGAGGGCGAGAACGGTGCCGAGATCGCGGCTCCCCGTGAGAAATGAGATTTCCGCAAGCAGGTTCGCCTGGTCGGTAAGCGCATGTGCCAGCGCGAGCTGATCCGCGAGCAGCATGCGGTGGGCGTCGAGGATATCCTGAAAGAGCCCGAGGTTGCGCTCCCAGGCTGCCTGGGCGCTGGCGAGCGTCTGCTGGGTGAGCGGGATCAGTTGGTCCCTGTAGAGCACCGCCTGGCGGCGCGCGGCGTCGAGATCGACGACATGGTGGTGCAGCAATTCACGGACGGAGAGGGCGTAGTCGGCCGCCGCCAGGTCGCTGGCCCGCTTTAGCTGCTGGTCGCGCCGCCAATCGTTGTCGTACCTGCCCTTGTTGAACCAGGGCACGCTGAAGCTGACCGTGGCCGACCCTTCCCTGAACCCGGCGTCGCCGCTGTACTGCCTCGCCTCCACCCCGATGCTCACGTCGGGAAGGCGATTGCGGCGGGTCAAGTCCGCTGCGGCTTGGGCCGATACGCTCTCCTGGCGCATCACCTTCAGCTCGGGTTCCGCCGCCAGCGCGGCGTCGACGAGCGGGGCCGTGTAGTAGATCGGCGGCTGGAGGGAGGGCAGGGCGACCTTTGGCCAGCCGGCGTGGAGATCCCGGTTGAGAAGCCGGTTGAGGGCAAAGGTGCTGTGATCGCGTTCCCGCTCCTTCGTCTTCACGTCGTCCGTCGCCATGGCTCGGGCCGTCTGGATCTTCAGCCAATCCACCTGGCTTGCCTGGCCGACCCGGTAGCGGTGGTCCACCGCAGCCAGTGTGGCGTCGAGCCAGGCCAGGTCCTCCTCCGCCGCCTCCGCCTCGCGGTCGGCGATTGCAACGTTGTTCAAGGCGACCTCGACGTCCCGGCGCAGCTTTTCCGTCTCATAGCCTGCGGCCAGCCGGTCGCGCGAGGCGTCGGCCGCCGCCACCTTCCGCATGAGATCCGGCCGGCCGTAGAGGGGAAGTTTTTGGGCGACTCCGTAGATGAGGTTTCCTTCCTCGGAGGACTTGAAGCCGCGCGCTGTCGGTGCCGACAAGCCGACCGATGCCGTCGGATCGTCCCATGTCCTGACGGCGGCGACCGCGGCGGATGAGGCCTCGGCCCGCGCGCCTGCGGCCTGCAGCGCCGGATTGTGCTCCCTGGCCTCGGCCACCAGGCTGTCGATGAATCCGGGGGTGATTTCCACCGTTTCCCGCGGCGGCGATGCATCCGCAGCCCGCAGCGGGCTTGCGGCGGCGGAGAGGACGGCGAGGAGGGAGATGCTGGCGTAGGATGGTTTCATGGCTGATCCAGGGTGAATACGGACGGCGAACAGGCGCAGGCGCGCGGAAGCGAGGCTGCGCCGCGGACGGATGGCTCGGCCCGCGACGACGCGCGGACGCGATTCGAGCCGGACCCTAGATCAGGAAGCTGCAGTGCGCCTTGAACAAGGGCACACGGGCAGCAGGCGCCGCCTCAGCGAACGCAGGAAGCGGGCGGCAAGCGGCCGCCGCCTCGAGGAATGACAGGTAAAATATACTGGCGGCGGCGGGGATCGGCTGCGCCTTGCGGAGGGTGGGAACGGCCGCAACGCGGGCCGATTGCCCTGAATTGATAGCCGCGGGAACCGACGCGGGGGCAGGACAGCAACCGGGCATCCCGCAGGCGCCTGGAATCTTGCAGCAGCAGCATGACTTGGCCTTTGCGGCCAGCCCGACAACCGGCTCTGCCTGCACCAGCGCGATGCAGAATACGGCGAGAAGCGGCCAGACCAGGCGTTTCATCCTGGGACAGCATGCATTTTTCGCCGAATCCCGCAACGAATAATCCGCGGTTCCGCTGTCAACGCTGCAGCCAG
>CAZJNA010000042.1:0-25558 GCA_964547325.1 uncultured Opitutaceae bacterium
GGATCCGAATAGGCGGGATCCGGCGAGGAATTGGGGTCGGAAATACACAGGCCCGAATTCGCCCAGGCGGGCCCGTTTGGATCGCCGCCGCCGAGTTCCCCATAGGTGAAGCCGCCCGAACTGGAGGTGTCGCCGTTGGCGTAGTCATCGAAGCTGCCGCCGGAAAAACACGCGCGGGCGGGTCCGGAGACAGAAAGGACCAGGACAGCGATTGCGAGGGTTCCAAAGGCACGGGCGCTCATGTCAGTCGAGCGTCATGTCCGACGGGTAGCCCCTGGCCCTGGCCCGAAAGACCTTCTGCCTTGCATACACGAACCACGCGCCACCCCATTGAAATGCCACGGCATTCGATGGAAAATCGACGATCCGCCCGTCTTCCATCCGCTCGCGCTCGCGGACCATCCTGCAGGGTACTCCGGCGTCGCTGAGCTGCGCCAGGACCGCGATCGCGGTGAACTCCCGGCCGTCGTACGGCGACATCGATGCGACGGAACGCCTGTAGTCGCTTCCGAGGATGCTCGCCGTCGTCCGGGCGGAGGTGGCCGCCATCGATGGATTGTCCGCGCATAGGCGCGCCAGCTTGCCTCGGTCCTCAATGTCGCTCCCGGCGGAGCCGGCGACGCGGTATTCTCCGGCATGATCCTGGGTGATGTGCCCCCACAGCGCGCTCCCCCGGGTGTAGAAGGTGTGCGCGTTGATGCCTCCCTGCGGGTAGGTCAGCCGCCCGGGAGGCGGATGGGCGATCACGCAGGCCCGCTCTCCCGGATGCGACTTCAGGTAGCTCCCCGCGAACACGATTCCATCGACAAGCAGCGCCTGATAGGGGGGAAGCCATCCTGAATAGGCCGCGCCGTGGCCCGGCGCGTAGACGCATTGAAGATTCCCGCACCGGATGATGAGAACGCTGCGGTTTCCGTTGATCCGGCCCGGTCGCGCATTTGCGACCTGAAGGCGGAAATGCGCGCGTTTGACCTGGAGGTCGTCGGTGTCGCCCGGCAGCCCCTCCGGCTGTTCGCCCGATGCGCTGCCGTGGGTGTTCAGGTAGTCGTGGTACCGTTCAAAGGCCTTGGCCGTAAGAATGGGCAGCCGGGAAAAGTCCGCCCGCGTCGCGCCGGGAAGGGCGATGTTCCCGAATGGCGTGTGGAGCCTGACCGCGTCGCCTTCCGTGTAGGCCGCCACGGCGGCGCCCCGCGCGAACCACGTGAGCGGATGCGAGCAAAGGGCCGGATCCAGCAGCGTCTCGGCCCTCTCTTCCGGATGGAGGCGCGCGAACTCGGCGGCGAACAGCACGCTTTCGGGCAACTCGGGCTGCTGCACGCAGAGAAAGGCCGTCTTCGTAAGGGGGTCGAGAGGAACGGGAACGTCGATGACTCCGGTGGTTGGGCTCCATAGGTAATGCTTTCCGTTCCAGTCGATGACGAGCACGCGGGTCTTCCGCTCCGGAATTGAGGGAGCGGTACCCGTCGGGCGGAGTGCGACTTCGCTGATCGCCGAGGGGAAGAAATCCACGGCGAGAGCGGCTTTCGCCAGCTGGGCCTCGTCGGAATCCACCTCCGTTGAATACGCGAGCCGGGGGACCGTCCTCATCGCCGCCGCCATCGCCGCATGGATCTTCTCCGTCCGATTTATGTCGGCGGCCGTCAATCCCGGCAGCGGCAGCACCCCGTAGGCGGCGCTTCGCAGGAAAAGCCGGTCCGCCTTGGTGTAAACGGCAACGCCGCCGATACGCGTCCCTTCGGGACTGATGAGGACGATGCAGTCCTCGCCGGGTGCGCCGCGCAGGTAGGCCGCCGAAAATGCGATGCTTTCGATCAGGCTCCCGCGCCGCAGGTGGAGGAAGGGGATGTTCTCCGCACCCGGCTCGTCGACGTTTGCCACTTCCTCCCGGCAGGGAAGGGGAGGCCTCTCGTCCGCCCGAAGAGCGGAAGCGCACGGCGCCAGGCGGCTGCCGAGAATTGCGGAACAGCCGATCAGCGCCCTGCAGGCACCGGACAATGTCATCTTCATCATCCGGGATAATAGCAACCGGTGCGCGGGGCAGTGTGTCAGTTTGCCGGAAGCAGGCCCCCCATCGTCGGGTGCTGCCAATTCCCGGACCGCCGCCAACACCGGCCGCCAAGGTCCGCCGGCCAGTTGCCGGCCGGATGGCGGCCCCGAGGCGTCGGATGCGGCTGCAACTCCTCTGGCGGAGCATGCTTCCGGCAAACTGACACACTGCCCTTCCGCGGCGCGGCGTGTGGGCCGCTTGCTATGTTCCCTTCATGCAAATTCGTCCCTACCATTCGGATTCGTCACTCGGAAGCGATGGGTTCACATTTGGCGGCGCGCTGGCGGGCCTGGCCGCCGCTGCGGCGGTGGCCGCGCTCTGTGTGCCGATGGTCGCCAGGCACCTGCGCGCGCGAGCTTCGGCCATCGATGATTCCGCGCGGCGCGTGGAGTCCGCCGTCAGCCGCGGGCTCGAGGGCGCGGGCTCGCTCGCCGAGGCATATGCCGACAGCCTTGCCGCGCTTCCGCGTCCCGTGGCGGACGCGGGCCCTGCGGCGGCTTCGCTTCCCGACAGGCCGCCCGAGTTCCCAATTTCCCGGGCAGCCGGCTGGGCCCCCGGTGGCTGCGGTCCTTATTTCTTCCCGCAACAGCCGTGCCGGCAGAATCGCTGGGGTCTGGAGGATGGATGGCGGCCCCTGCATCCCGTCCGGGGACGAAGGCCCTGGCGGCTGCGATCCCGGAACAGATAGCAACAAATAGCCATCGGCCGGCCGGGGGCTGCATCCCAGAGGATACTAGCGGAATATTTTTCCACAACACACGCGTGGGAAAGGGGTTCGGCTGCTACTATATGAGCCTACCCCTCATGAATTCAGCCCCAACATACACGGAAAACCAAGAACTCTTCGCCTGCTTCTACGACCTCCAGGGCCGCTTTGCCTCATGCCTCGCCGCCAAGCCTGGGATGCTCCGCGCCTGGCTTGAGGCACTGCCTCCGCGGGATCCCGAGGTCCGGGAGCCCTCTGAGTCCGTGCGAACCTGGAGGACCGCCCGGCTGAGCGCGGCGCGGCGCCGGGAACTCCATAGGCTGATCGTTCGGGCGGAGGGCCCGGGTGCGGAATCCAGGACCCTGGCCGGGTGGCTCCTTGCGGCAGTTCCCGTGCGCACCTTTTTTGAAATGGCGGCCGTGGAGGCGTCCGGGGCCCGCTTGTCCGATCCGGCGTCGGACGAGTGCCATCGCCGTCTGCTCGAACTTAGGGAGACGCTTTTTCTGAGCAATTACGGGCTCGCCAAGGCAGCCGCCAAGAGGCGAAGCCGCCAGGGCTATCCCGAAATGCTTAGCGCCGCGTCGGACGGCCTTCTCGATGCGATCGACCGCTACGTTCCGGGCTGCCAGGCCGCCCGCTTCGCGCATTTCGCGGGCTTCTGGATCCGCTACCACATGGCGCGGCATTTCCAGAAAACGGGGTCCCTTATCTCGTTCCCGGTCCACCAGCACCGCATCGCCCGCCGAATCGACCGTTACCTCGCGAACCGCGAGTCCTGCGACACCCCCCCTTCGGCCGACGAGGTCTGCCGGGAGCTGCAGCTTGGGCGGGCCGCCTATCTTTGGCAGCAGTGCCGTCCGAAAGTTGTTTCGCTCCACGGCGCGGAGGGGCCGGGAGCCGAGCCTCCGGCGATGGAGCTGCGTCTGTGCGATCCTGCGCCGGAGCCCGACGACCACATGGAGCAGGCCGAGATCGCGGCCCGGCTCCATGCGATGCTGCGAGCGCATGCGGGCCCGGCAACCCGAGTCATGCTGGCATTTTCCCATGGGATTGGGGGCCTTGCCGAGGCCGCCGAGGACTATCTCGCGTTCCTGGAGGAGATGGCGCTGGAGCGTTTGGCGGGAGAACGGGCCCGACCGCAGGCGGAGGAATCGGGGCTCCTCAGGAAGGTCACTTGAGGTCGAGACCCACCCACTTGGCTCCGGCCTTGGAGCTCTTCACCGCCGCCTCGATGAAGGCCATGCCCTCGACCCCGTCGTCTATCGTCGGAAAATCCAGGTCGCGGGACTGCCGGCGGTTCTCGACCTCGGCGGCGATTGCGCGAAAAGCCTCGAGGTAGATATTTCCGAACGCCTCCAGGTAGCCCTCCGGGTGGCCGGGGGGGATGCGCACGAATTTGCGGACGGACTCGTCCAGGTAGCCGTTGCCGCGCCGCCAGGTCTGGCGGGGCTGGTCGGGAAACTTGACGACGAGCTCGTTCGGGTGCTCCTGCTGCCATTCGAGCGCGGCCCGGGTGCCGTAGACGCGGATGTTGAGGTGGTTCTCGTCGCCCACGCTGATCTGCGACGCGTGCAGGATGCCCTTCGCTCCGCCCTTGAACCGGACGAGGATGTTGCCGTCGTCGTCGAGCTTGCGCCCCTTCACGAAAACCGTGAGGTCGGCGCAGAGCTTGTCGATGTGGAGCCCGGTGATGTAGCGGGCCAGGTTTTCGGCATGGGTCCCGATGTCGCCCATGCATCCGGCGATCCCGCTCCGCTTCGGATCGGAGCGCCAGACCGCCTGCTTCTGGCCCGTCGCCTCGAGCCTCGTGCTGAGCCAGCCCTGGGGATACTCGACGACGACCTTGCGGATGTCGCCCAGGCGCCCGGTCCGGACGAGCTCGCGGGCCTGCTTCACCATGACGTTGCCGGTGTAATTGTGGGTCAGGACGAAAATCTTCCCGGTCTTGCGCACGAGGGCGCGGAGCCGTTTGGCTTCCGCAAGGCTGAAGGTCGCCGGCTTGTCGCAGACGACGTTGAAGCCGGACTTGAGGAACAGGCTGGCCACCGGAAAGTGCTCGTGATTGGGCGTCACGATGACGACGAAATCGAGCCGCCGGCCGGCCGGCATGGCGGCTTCCGCGCGGGCCATCTCGGCGTAGCTTCCATAGACCCGGTCCGGATCGACGAAAAGGTCGTTCCCCGAAGCCCGGGAGCGGGCGGCGTCGGACGAGAAGGCGCCCGCGACGAGCTCGGCCCTGCCGTCCATCGCGGCCGCGATCCGGTGGACGCCGCCGATGAAGGCCCCGCGGCCCCCGCCGATCATTCCGAAGCGAAGTTTGCGGCGCATCAGCGTTTCTTCTTTGCGAACGCAGCGTCGAAGGCGACGCCGCTGCCCGGAAAGTCGAGACGGCGCACGAAGGCCGCCGCCTCGGTCGCCCCGTGGACGCGGTCCATGCGGCCGTCCTCCCACTCGACGGACAGGGGGCCGGCGTAGCCGATGCCGTTCAGGGCGACGATGATGTCCTCGAACTTGATGTCGCCGCGTCCCGGCGAGCGGAAGTCCCAGAAGCGCCGCGGGTCGCCGAAGGCGACGTGGCCCCCGAAGACGCCGACCGAGCCGTCCCCGTGCTCCCACCAGGCGTCCTTGACGTGGACGTGGTAGATCCGGCTCCCGAGCTCCCGTATGAACTTCACGTAATCAACTCCCTGATACGCGAGGTGCGAGGGATCGTAGTTGAACCCGAAGCGCCTGTGGCCCTTGACGGCGGCGAGCGCGTGCTGCGCGGAGGCGAGGTCGAACGCGATCTCGGTCGGATGAACCTCGAGCCCGAAATTGACGCCGGCCTTGTCGAAGGCGTCCAGGATCGGCAGCCAGCGCTTCGCGAAGTCCCGGAAGCCCTTCTCCCAGTACTCGGCCGACGTGGGCGGGAACGCGTAGATGGAATGCCAGATGGACGAGCCGGTGAAGCCGTTCACGACCGGCGCAAACTCGGGGGCCTGGCCTTTTCTCCCCGGCTTCGCGTCGAAGAAGGCGCGCGCGGCCTTCGCGGTGAGCGCCATCTTCGCGGCGGCCCGGCTCCGGACGCCCTCGGGCTCGCCGTCGCCCCAGACGTCGGGCGGGAGGATCGCCTTGTGGCGCTCGTCGATCAGGTCGCAGATAGCCTGGCCGACCAGGTGGCTGGAGACGGCCTGGCAGGAAAGGCCGTTGTCCTGGAGGATCTCCCACTTCGCCTTCAGGTAGGACGGGGAGGAGGCGGCCTGGTCCACGTCGAAGTGATCGCCCCAGCAGGCGAGCTCGACGCCGTCGTAGCCCATCTTCTTTACCAGGGGCGCAAGCTTTTCGAGGGGCAGATCGGCCCATTGGCCCGTGAAGAGGGTGAGGGGACGGGGCATGGGGTGTTTGAGGTTCGCCCAGAAAAACCAATGGCGGGCGCGGTGCAAGCTTCGGCTGGCCGGGAGTCGCCGCCGGGCCCGGCCAGGGAGCCTCCCGCTCACATTGGGGGTTGAGCCCGGTGGGATTCCCCGCGAGCATTTCCATAATGGCAAGGACGCCGCGGATCGAGTTCGAGGGGGCCGTCTATCACGTGTTCAACCAAGGGCACGACCGCACCGACCTCTTTGCGACGGCGGATGCGGCGCAGGCTTTCGTGGAGGGCCTCGGCGAAGCCGCCGGGCGCATGCGCTGGCGGATTCACGCCTTTTGCCTGACCAGGAACCGGTACCATCTGGCCCTGGAAACCCCGCATGGAAACCTGGCAAATGGCGTCCACTGGCTGCAGAGCGCCTTCGGCAACCGCTTCCATCGATTTCGCGGAGGGAAAGGGCGCGCATTCCGGGACCGCTATCGGGCGATCCTGGTCGAGCCGGGGGCCGTCCTGTCGGATCTTGTCGATGGGATTCACGCGGAGCCGGTGCGCGCCGGACTGGTGGGCGCCGATCAGATCGCGTCCTTTCGATGGTCGAGCCTCCGGCATTTTGCCCGGGGAGGGCCGGACAGGCGCCCGGCATGGCTCTGCGCGGACTGGCTGCCGGGAAGCGGCGGCCTACCCGACACGGAAGCCGGCTGGCGGGACGCCGTTTCCCGGCTCCGGCGGATCGCCGCGGATCCTGGGAGCGGGCTCTCCGGGCGATTCGACCTGCTCTCCCGGGGCTGGGCCCATGGCGGCGAGGCGTTCCTTCGGCGATGCCGCGAGAAGGCCGGCCGCCTGTCCGCGGCCGGCGACTGGGGAGGCTCGCCGCTTTCGGCGGGCAATCGGCGGGAGTGGGAGACGCGTCTCGAGGCCGGAGCCCGGGCGCTCGAGCGGCCCTTGTCCGCGGCGGCCGCGGACCCGAAATCGGCGCCCTGGAAAGTCGCGCTTGCCGCATGGCTCAAGCGGCACACGAGCGCCACCAACCGATGGCTCACCGAGCGGCTCAATATGGGCCCGCCGGATGCCGTCAGCCGCTACGTGGGCGAGGCGGGCGACGGCCGGAGGCCCGCCGCGCGGGAATTCCTCTCGACTTTGGCGGCAACCGTTGGGAATTGATTCAAGCTCATGGTCACAAAACTTTTGCATACCCGGATGCGCGTCGATGACCTCGAGCGCACGGTGAAGTTCTACGAGGATGCGCTGGGGCTCGTCGTGTCACGCCGGCACACGTCCCCGCGCGGCGCGCAGCTCGCCTTCCTGCGGACGCCGAACAGCGAGGAGGAGATCGAGCTCTGCCAGCTACCAAACAGCCCCGCCGTGCACGTCCAGCCTGATCTCATGCATCTCGCATTCCAGGTGGACGACCTCGCCGCCTTCGCGGCGCGGCTGGCGCAGAAGGGATACAAATTGAGCGATGGTCCGACGACGACCGGCAGCGGATCCCTGATCGCATTCATCGACGCCCCGGAAGGCTACGAGATCGAGCTGATCCAGAAGGGCTGACCCCCGTCATGCCCCCGCTTCCCCCCGCCAGGAAAAGAAAGCTGATGCTGCGGCTGGGGATTGCCGCCGTCCTCGCGGCTGCCGCGGCCCTGTTCCTCCTGAAGGGCGTGCCCGTATTCGCGCTGATCGACCGGGCTCTCGCGGTCGTGAGCGGCCTCGGCCCCTGGGTGTTTTTCACGGCCATGGCGCTCATGCCCGCATTCGGCGTGCCGACGCTTCCATTCACGCTCGTCGCGGGCTCGGCCTTTGGCGAGCGCATGGGGATGGCGGGCACGGTCCTGGCCGTGAACGCGGCGATGACGGTCAACCTCGCCCTGACCTACTGGCTCTCGCGCTGGGTGTTCCGGACGCGGCTGGCGCGCCTGTTCGAAAAGCTGGGATACAAGCTGCCGGAAGTGGACCGCGGCGACATCACGGACCTGATCATCATCCTCCGCGTGACGCCCGGCGTTCCGTTCTTCGTCCAGAACTATCTCCTCGGCCTGGCCGACGCCCCGGTGCGCCTCTACTTTCTCCTCTCCTGCCTGTTCGTTTGGCCCAATAACGCGGCCTTCACGATATTCGGCGACGCCCTGCGGCACGGGCGGGGCGGCACGATCGTCCTCGCCCTGAGCCTCATTGTTGCGGTGGTGGCGGCCACGCACCTCCTGCGCCGCCATTATTCGCAGCGGAGGGCGGCCGCATGACCGAAGGGTCTCCGATCGAGACGGTGACCGAATTCACCCGGCGGCTGAAGGCGCTGCTCAAGGGCGGACTTGCGCCCGGCTGGATCAGGGGCGAGGTGTCCAACCTGCGGGCGCAGGCGAGCGGGCATGTGTATTTTTCGCTCAAGGACTCGGGGGCCCAGCTGAGCGCGGTCCTGTTTCGCGGCGACGCCCTTCGCCAGACGGTCAAGCTGCGCGACGGCGTCCAGGTCGCCGCCTACGGCGAGGTGGACGTCTACGAGGTCAGGGGCCAGTACCAGCTGATCGTCCGTGCGATCGTCGAGGACGGCGTCGGGCGGTTGCAGCGCGAGTTCGAGGCCCTGAAGCGGCGGCTTGCGGAGGAGGGGCTTTTCGCGCCGGAGAGGAAGCGGCCCATTCCTGTCCTTCCCGCCACGATCGGATTCCTGACTTCGCCCACGGGCGCGGCGGTCCAGGATTTCCTGCGCATCCTCGCGCGGCGCGGCTGGAGGGGCCGGGTCGTCGTGCTGCCGGCCAAGGTGCAGGGCGAGGGGGCGGCGGCGGAAATGGTCGAAATGCTCGAGCTTGCGGCCGGGCTCCGGATTTTCGATCTCCTCGTCATCGGACGGGGTGGCGGAAGCGCGGAGGATCTCTGGGCGTTCAACGAGGAGCCGCTCGTGCGCGCGGTCGCGGCATCGCCCGTGCCGATCATCTCCGCGGTGGGCCACGAGATCGACTTCACCTTGTGCGACTTCGCGGCCGACGCGCGCGCGGAGACGCCGAGCGCGGCGGCGGAGCTGATATCGAGCCATTTCATAGCGTGCGCCGAACGGGCCTCGAACGCCGGCGCGGCGCTGGGCGTCGCGGCCGACCAGGCGCGGAAGCGCGCGGCCGAAAGGCTCGATCACGCGCGCTCCCGTCTTCGCCTGCTCACTCCCGCGGCGCAGGTCGAGCGCGGCCACCTCCGCCTCGACGATCTCTCGAACCGGCTTGCCTCGGCGCTCCGCTCCGCCG
The DNA here is from genome assembly GCA_964547325.1 of uncultured Opitutaceae bacterium. GTDB lineage: Bacteria > Verrucomicrobiota > Verrucomicrobiia > Opitutales > Opitutaceae > Palsa-1447. Next base: position 9,324 of record CAZJNA010000042.1, read on the forward strand.
GGCAGCGCCGCCGCCACGAGCTCTCGGAGATCCGTTCGCGGCTGGAGCGGGCCTCTCCCGAGGGCCGCCTTCCGCTCGCCTCGCACCGGCTCCTTGCGCTCGGCAAGCGCCTTCAGGCTGCAAGCCCGGTGTCGGTGCTCAACCGCGGCTTTGTCATCATGCGCGACGATCGGGGGCGGCCGGTGATCCGACGGGCATCGGTCAAGCCAGGCAAGCTCCTGGCCGCCGAATTCTCCGACGGCGTCGCCCCGATGCGCGCGGAATAGGATTTCCATTCATGGCTCACCAACCCGCTCCCACGCGTTATGATCAGCCGGCCCTGTACCGCACGTGCGGCCGCAGCGGCCTGAAGCTGCCGCTTCTCTCGCTCGGCCTCTGGCATAACTTCGGCGCCGAGGTGGATTTCGCCAACGCCCGGGCGCTCATCCTTCGCTCGTTCGATCTCGGCATCACGCATTTCGACCTCGCCAACAACTACGGCCCTCCGCCCGGGTCCGCGGAGGCGACCTTCAGCCGTATCCTGAGGGAGGACCTCGCCGCCCATCGGGACGAGCTGATCATCTCGACCAAGGCGGGCTACCCGATGTGGGAGGGGCCCTACGGCGACTGGGGTTCCCGGAAATATCTTCTGGCCAGCCTGGACCAGAGCCTCCGCCGCCTCGGGCTCCCCTACGTCGACATCTTCTACAGCCACAGGCCGGATCCGGGCACGCCCCTGGAGGAGACGATGGGCGCCCTCGCGGATGCGGTTCGCTCGGGAAAGGCGCTCTATGTCGGGCTTTCCAACTACGATCCGGAGCAGACGGAGCGAGCCGCCGGCATCCTGCGCGAACTTCGCGCGCCCTGCCTCATCCACCAGCCCAAGTACCACATGTTCGAGCGCGCGCCCGAGCGCGGGCTGTTCGGCGTGCTGGCCCGCGAGGGCATCGGCGCGATCGCCTTCTGCCCGCTCGGCCAGGGCCTTCTCACCAGCCGCTACCTCGGCGGGATTCCCCCGGACGCGCGCGCGGCCCGCGATCCGCGGTTTCTCAAGCCCGAGCACATCACCGAAGAGAAGCTGGTCAGGATCCGGCGCCTCGACGCGCTCGCGCGCGGGCGCGGCCAGTCCCTCGCTCAGATGGCGCTTGCCTGGGTTCTGCGCCAGCCCGCGGTCACCTCGGCCTTGATCGGCGCCAGCAAGACGGCCCAGATCGACGAGAACCTTGGAGTCATTCGCAATCTGAAGTTCAGCGGCGACGAGCTGGCCGAGATCGAGGACGCCCTAAAGCAGGGCTAGCCGGACTTGCCGAAGATGGCGACCGTAGGCTGGCGCGCGCCGCGGCCGAGCCGCTTCAGGCAGGACCAGCCGGCGGGAGCCAGCTCCATTTCCCCGGGCATCTCGAAGATGACGAGCGCATCCGGCTTGTCCCGAAGAACCTCGGCGAGCCGTGAGAAGAGGGCGGGCGCGACCGTCGCGATCACCTCGTAGGGGGGGTCGATGAAGACGAGGTCGGGCGGGGAGCCGCCGAACGGGATGTGGACGGCATCCCCTTGGACGACCGCCAGCCCTCCCTCGTCGCGGCCGAGGCTCTTGCATACCGCCGCCAGGTTCCGGCGCAGGCAGGCAACGGCATCGGCATTCCTTTCGACGAAGGTCCCGCCGGTTGCGCCTCGGCTGAGGGCCTCGAGCCCGTAGGCGCCCGTGCCTGCAAAAAGGTCCAGGAACCGGGAATCCGCGGCCCGTCCTGCCAGGCTCGAGAAGACCGACTGGCGCAGCCGGTCGGTCGCCGGCCGCACAGCATCGCCTTTCGGGGCGAGCAGCGGAATCCCCCGTGCGCCTCCGCCGGTCACTCGCACCGGCGCTCCTTTTGGTTTAAGTGGCTGTCAGCAAGCATGTAACGGCCTTGATTTGTCCGCGGCTGCATTGGGGCAGTCCCGCCCTGCCGGCCGGGAATTCGGATCGCGTTCGATTTGCGCAAAGTGTCGCATGGAACAGAGTTCTGCAATCCCGGTTTAATATTTGCACGCCTAGACCAACCCGGCCAGCGTGCTTATCCTCCTTACCTGGGACGTCTGCACCAGCAAATATGATTCCGTTTCGCCTCACCGCGCTCGCGTGTGTCGCCGCCCTGGCTTTTGCCGCCCGGGCGGATGCTGATGAACGGAGTGCCTTGCCGGCCCCTGGGGGAAGCGCCAAGTCCTGGACCGCGCTCGGCCCCTTTCTCTTCTCCCAGGCTTTGGCGCCCGCCGGCCGGGTGTCCGGCTTCCGACCTTTCTATGTCGAGCGGAAGGCCGGGGATGGCGGAATCGCCGAGGCCACCGTCCTCTATCCGCTCTTCTATTATCGCGCCTACGGCCCGAACTACGAGTGGAGCGTGTTCAAGCTCATCAACCATTTCGGCCGCAAGGACGGGGAATCCGTGAGGCCCGCGACCGAGGAGGAGGACTTCGACGTCTGGCCTTTCTACTTTTCCGGCGTCACGCCGGACAAAAAGACATCTTACCGCGCTCTTTTCCCGATCGGCGGCACGCTGATGCACCGATTTTCCCGCGACCGGATCAGTTTTGTGCTCTGGCCGCTTTACCTTCAGACGGAAAAGGCCGGTGCCGTCACGACCTCGACCCCCTGGCCGATTTTCCACACGACGCGCGGCGCCGCGCAGGGCTTCGCCCTCTGGCCGCTCTACGGGCGGGAGGACAGGCCCGGCTTTTACCATCGGGAATACTACCTCTGGCCGCTTGCTTGGAACAACACCATCCTGCCCGCGCCGGATGCGCCTCCGGGCACTTCGCCGGTCCGGCAGTCGGGTTTCCTTCCCTTTTACACCTCCGATCGGGGCCCCGATGCCGTCAGCGAAAATTTTCTCTGGCCTTTCTTCGGATACACCGACCGCACGGCTCCGTTCCGCGACCACGTGACGCGTTATTTCTGGCCGTTTTTCGTGCAGGGGCGGGGCGAGGAACACTTTATCAATCGTTGGGGTCCCTTTTACACGCATTCCATAATCAAAGGCTACGACAAGACCTGGGTGATCTGGCCGCTCTGGCGCCGGGCGCATTGGACGGCCGAGGGCGTGGCGCAGACGAAGACCCAATTCTACTACTTCATCTATTGGGGGCTCGAGCAGCGCAGCCTCTCCAATCCCAACGCAGCCCCCGCCAGAAAGATCCACATCTGGCCCCTGCTCAGCTATTGGGACAACGGGGCCGGTAGGCGCCAGTGGCAGGCGATCAGCCCGCTCGAGGTCTTCTTTCCGCATAACGATGACGTGCGCCAGGCGTGGACGCCGCTGTTCTCGATCTTCAAGTACGACCAGCAGGCGCCGGGCGAGACGCGCTGGTCATTCCTGTGGGATGGAGTCACGTGGAAGCGCAGCGTCGCGGAGAATCGATCGGAGTTTCACCTCGGGCCCCTTTTTGGAATCCAGAATGCCCCGGGCGAACGCCGGATAACCCTCCTGGGAGGCGTGGTCGGCTTGCACCGCCGGCCGGCGGATGCCGGGTGGCGGGTATTCGGAATGGATTTTTCGGGAAACCAGCCCACAGTGGCGAGCCGATCACGCTGACATGAAACAATTCAGGGCCATATGCGAGGAAGTCGGAGGGACGGTGCAGCTGCTTATCCGTTCTATCGGCTACTTCGCGACGCTTCCGCTTCAGTTCGGGCGCTTTGTCGAGCAATGTTACCTCGTCGGATACACGACGCTCCCGATCGTCTCCATACTCAGCTTCTTTATCGGCAGCGTTCTCGCGCTCCAGGCCGGGTATTCGATGCAGGATTTCGGCGCGAAGGAGTTCATCGGCTCCCTGGTCGGCCTTTCGATGGCGCGCGAGCTCGGCCCGATGATGGTGTCGATCCTGCTCGCAGGGCGCGTCGGCTCAGCCATCGCGGCCGAGCTGGCATCGATGAAGGTCTACCAGGAAATCGACGCGCTGGAGACCATGAACATCCCTCCCGCGCGCATGCTCGTGATGCCCCGGCTCGCCGCGGTCATCGTCATGATGCCGGTCCTCACGATCATAGCGAACATCGTCGGATGGTTCGGCGGCGCCCTCGTCGCGAGCCGCGTCAAGTTCATCGACCTGGATTCCGACACCTACTTCGCGGCGCTCCGCCGGTTCGTGAAGTTCAAGGACGTGATGGACGGCCTGGTGAAGGCTGAGGTCTTCGGCTTCGTCGTGGTGCTCGTCTGCTGCAGCATCGGCCTCAAGACGCGGGGCGGCCCGAGGGAAATCGGCGCTTCCGTGACCCGCGCCGTCGTCACATCCCTGATCCTGATTCTCGTCCTCGATTACCTCCTGACCCAGATGCTGCTCTGGATTTCGCCGTCGCCGTAGCCGAGCCATCCCCGCCATGCCCGCCCGCCTTCAGATATCCCATCCCGCAACCACGGAAGAGGTTCCCGCGATCGGCGTGAAGATCGAGGGCCTGACCAAGGACTTCGGCCCACTGCATGTCCTCAAGAATGTCAGCTTCGAGGTGACTCCCGGGGAGATATTCGTGCTGATGGGACCGAGCGGCTCCGGAAAGAGCGTCCTCCTGAGGCACATCGTCGGGCTGGAGCAGCCGACCTCCGGGCGCGTGACGATCGAGGGCAAGGACGCCGCGCTGGAGGAGACCCGGCAGCACGTCCGCCTGGGGCTCGTTTTCCAGGCCGGCGCGCTTTTCAATTCGCTCAGCGTCTACGACAACCTCGCCCTCTATCTGCGCGAGCACCGGATCGGCACCGAGGCGGAGATCGGCGAGAAGGTGCGGCATGCGCTGCAGATCCTATCCCTGGAGAACACGGCCGAGAAGTTTCCCTCCGACCTCTCGGGCGGCATGAAAAAGCGGGTGGCGATCGCCCGCTCCCTCGTCATGCGGCCGCAACTCCTCCTCTACGACGAACCGACGAGCGAACTGGATCCCATAATGGCCGCGACCATCAGCGAGATCATAGCCTCGCTCAAGGAGCAGTATCACGTCACCAGCATCGTGGTCTCCCACGACCGCGAGCTGGCGCTCAACATTGCGGACCGGATCGGCATCCTGATGGGCGGGGAACTGATCTTTGTCGGCCCTCCCGCCGAACTCAGGAAGTCGAACGACCCGCGGATCGTCGATTTCCTAAATCCCAAGTTTGATCTCAAAAATCCGCGCTTCAAGAAGCTCGAAACCTGATTTCACCATGCAAAACTCACAACAGACCATCCGGGTCGGATTCTTCTTTCTTCTCGGAGTCGCCCTGATCTGGGTGACTTTTGAGACGCTCAGCGGCGGCAGGTTCTTTCAGGACCACGGCTACAAGCTGATCGCCGGCTTCGACGACCTGAAGGAACTGAAGGTCGGCGACGAGGTGCGGATGGCCGGCGTGAAGATCGGCACGGTCGAGAAGACCCAGCTCAATGCAAGCCTGCCTGCGCAGCCGGCGGGAACGAACGCCCCGGCCTCGGCCGTCCTCCGCATCAACACGGGCATCAAAATAGCTCACGACGCCTCGGCGGCGATCGTCCAATCGGGGCTGCTCGGGAACAACTATATCGCCATCGCGATCGGCACCCCCGGCGGCGCGATACTCGCCGACGGCGATCTGATTGCGACCACCGTGACCCCCGATTTCAACTCCATCATGAAGGACCTCGGCGACTTGGGGCACAAGATGGACGGGGCCCTGTCGTCGGTGATGAGCGCCCTCAACGGCACCGACAAGGACGGCGGTCTCTTCCAGAAGCTGGACAAACTCGTCACCGAGAACCGGGACAAGGTCAGCGCCACGCTCTCGAACCTCCAGGACATCACGACCAAGATCAACCAGGGTCAGGGAACCATGGGAAAGCTGATCAACGATCCCCAGCTCCACGACCAGCTGCTGGCCACCGTCGACGAGATCAAGTCCGCAGCGGCGCAGGCGAAGGAATTTGTCGCGAACGCGCAGACCATCGTCGACCAGGTGAAATCGGGCAAGGGCGCCCTGGGGGCCATCGTCTATGACGAGCAGACGGCCAACAACATCAAGGTTTCGATCCAGAACGTCCGCGATGTCTCGGACAAGCTTGCGAAGGGCGAGGGCACGCTTGGAAAGCTCATCAACGACGACAGCCTCTACAACACCGCGCAGAATACTCTCCAGAAGGCGGATCGGGCGATAGACGGGCTGAATGATTCGGGCCCCATCACGGCGGTCGGCGTTGCGGCCAACGCATTGTTCTGACCCCCGCCGGCACCATTCGGACGGTCTGATGGCGCGCTGCTTCACGGAGATGGCCGCCTTGGGTCAGGGTGTGCCCGCCCCGCACATCCCGTTGCCCCTTGGGATCTTCATTATGCCTTCCGGACTCCGCCTAGGCTGGATTTTGTTCTTTGCGGCAGCCTCGGCTGCAGCCGAGCCTGCGCAGCCGCTTTCCCCTGATCAGGTGCTCGGAACGATGCGGAGCGTGAACGGGTATTTCATGCGAGAACATCCCGATCCCGGCCAGCCCATCCCAAGGCCGGCGGGCAATGCGGGCCAGGCGCAGCGTCCCGCAAATCCTTATCCGAGCAACATCTGGACGCGTGCGGTCTATTACGAGGGGCTCATGGGCCTGTACGGGATCGACCGGGATCCCCGCTATTATGATTATGCGGTCCGCTGGGGTGAGGCCCATCACTGGATGCTGCGGCGCTCTCGCGGGACGGCGGCCGTTCGAAGCGCGGATGACCAATGCATCGGGCAAACCTTCCTCGACCTTTACGCCGCCGATCCGAAGCCCGAACGCATCGCCGACCTCAAGGCGAACGTGGAGGGGATGCTTGCCGACCAGCGCGCCGACGACTGGTGGTGGTGCGATGCCCTGCAGATGGCGATGCCCGTGTTCGCGAGGCTGGGCGTGCTCACCGGCGACCGGGGCTACTTGGAGAAGTTGTACGCGCTTTACCAGGATGCGAAGACGCACCAGGGAGGCCGCGGGCTGTACAATCCCGATGAGCACCTGTGGTGGCGGGATCGCACGTTCTTCCCTCCCTATCGCGAGCCGAACGGGCGCAATTGCTACTGGGCGCGCGGCAATGGGTGGGTGTTCGCCGCCCTCGCCCGGGTGCTTGATGTGCTTCCCGCGGACGCGCCCCACCGCGACGAATACCTTCGGACCTACAGGGAGATGGCTCCCGCGATCCTGGCCGTCCAGCGGCCGGACGGGTTCTGGAATGTCAGCCTCCTGGATCCGGGAGACTTCGGGGGCAAGGAGGTGACCGGAACCTCCCTGTTTGCCTATGGCTTTGCGCTCGGGGTCAGGCGCGGCTGGCTGCCGTCAGACGGCTACGCGGCGGCGGCGGCGAAGGCCTGGAACGCCATGGCAGCCGATGCGGTCCACACCAGCGGGTTTCTCGGTTACGTGCAGGGCACCGGCAAACAGCCCTCCTCGTCCCAGCCTGTCACCCATGACAGCGTCCCGGATTTCGATGACTTCGGGATCGGCTGCTTCCTCCTGGCGGGGAGCGAAGTGTGGAAGCTGGCCGGAGGATCCTCCCAGGCTGTCCGGTGACGCCGGCGCAACCTTTTGCACGGAGCTTCGTCTTGCCTTTTCCCCAGTATCTCACCCCTCAACCCCCCGATAATCATGAAAATGAAATCATTCCGTATCCTCGCCACCGCGCTCGGCGCCGTGTGCTTCCTCACCCTCGCAGCTTTCGCCGGCGACCCGACCGGCAACTGGACCTGGACCGGTCCGTCCCGCAATGGCGGCCCCGGCCGCCCGGCCAAGGCGACCCTCGCCCTTAAGGACGGCGCGCTCACCGGCAGCATCGGCGGCCGCAACGGCGACACGCCGATCAGCGACGCCACGTTCAAGGACGACATGATCGCCTTCTCCGTCACCCGCGAGTTCAACGGCAACAGCTTTACCATGAAGTATTCCGGCAAGCTCGACGGCGACACGATCACCGGAACCTTCGAGCGCCCGAATCCCGATGGCGGCGACCCGGTCAAGGCCGACTGGAAGGCCACCCGTGGAAAGGCCGAGGCTCCCGCTCCCGCCCAATAAGCTCGGGCTTTCAGGTTTCTCAGATTCAAATCCCGCCCCTTTGAGGGGCGGGATTTTGTTTTCAATCGCAGTGTTCCCTCGCAGGATAGGCGGAAAGACCTGCATGCCCTTTTTTCGGCTCCTATCCGGTCTTGGCGTTGCGATCCTGGGAATCTGCCCACTGGCGGCTTGGGCGGCGTCCGATCCGCCTGCCGACGTCGCGCCGGCGCAGCCCGTCATTCCTGGACGGAGCTTCAATCTCAGGGATTTTGGCGGCGTCGGCGACAAGGGAGCGACCGACAACACGGGGGCCTTCAAGCGGGCGATCTCGGCCGTCGCAAGATCCGGCGGGGGCACGCTGGTCGTGCCCGCGGGGACGTACCTTACCAGGCCGTTTGACCTGTGCAGCGGCCTGAACCTCCACCTCGAGTCGGGCGCAACCATCCTATTCTCCCCGAAGATCGACGACTACCGCGGCGCAGGGCGCGGAGGATACCGTCCGCAAATACAGGCCGCAGATGCCCATGACATTCTGATCTCCGGTTCAGGCACGATCGACGGCAGTGGATCGGTCTGGTGGCCCGAGGCGCGCCGGTTCAAGGTTGAGGCCACCGCGCGGCATGCCAGGAGCACCACAAGCCCGCGGCCCGTCATGGTCGCGTTCAGCCGCTGCGAGCGGATACGGGTCGAGGGCATCACCCTAACCGACGCGCCGGTCTTCAACCTGGTCCAGAACTCCTGCCGGGACGTCACCGTGGAAGGGATAACGATCCTAAACCCATCCGATTCCCCCAATACGGACGGCATCGACCCGAAGGGCTGCCAGCGGGTACTTATCTCGCATTGCCGAATCGACACGGGCGACGACTGCATCGCGCTCGGGGGCGGCGGGGGTCCCGTGGAGCGGGATATCCTCGTCACCGATTGCACGTTCCTGCACGGGCACGGCTGCTCGATAGGAAGCGGAACGTCCGGCGGCGTCCGCGACATGATCGTCCGCCGATGCACCTTTGACGGCACCGACACGGGCGTCCGCCTCAAGTCATCCCGCGGCCGCGGAGGCCTCGTCGAGAACGTTGTCTATGAGGACCTGACGATGAAGAACGTCGGGGTGGCCGTCAGCATCAGCAGCTATTACCAGGATTCGACCCTGGATTCGACGCTGGAGCACGACACGGCCCAGCCGTTGACCCGCACGACCCCCGAGTGGCGTAACATCACCGTCCGGAACGTCTCTGCCACCGGCTGCAGGAAGAGCGCGGGCCTGATTGTCGGTCTTCCGGAGGCTCCTGTGGAGGGTATCGTTCTCGAGAACGTTGCAATCGACGCCCCGACAGGCCTTCGAATCGCGAACGGAAGGGGAATCAGGCTTCGCAATGTCAGGGTGACGGCGGCTAAAGGCCTCCCCGTGATTGCGGACGGCTCCGTGCAGGGACTGACGCGCCAGTAGCCGCTTGCGCCGCGGCCGCGTCAGAAGTTGAACTGGTCTATGTTGTCCTTGTTGAAGATGAACGGCTTCCCAAGGAGGATGTTGTCTCCGCGGATCTCGAACGTTCCGAGCTTTCCGGCGGTGAAGGACTTGTCGCCCGGCTTGAGGGTCCCCTTCACGAGCGCGACCGACGCCTGCACGGTCAGGTAGCCCAGGTCCTCGGTGTTCCACAGGATGACGCTGTCCGTCACGCCCGCGTGGACATAGCTCTTGTTCTCATTCGGCAGCCCGAGCCCCATCACCTTCACCTTGCCGATCTTTCCGGCCTGCTTCACCGCCTCCGCGGCTCCGGGCACTCCCGGCGAGCAGATGGCCATGATCAGCTTGAGATTGGGATAGGTGCTGAGGAGTGCGGTGGCCTCGGCCTGCGCCTTGTCCTTGTCGTCGTCGCACGGACGGAAGGCCACGAGCTTCATGTCGGGATAGGTGGCGTTCCGCTCGTCGATGTACTTCTTCCACTCGTTCTGGTTCGCCGCGGTGAGCGTGGCGGTGATGATGGCGTACTCGCCCGACTTGTCGCAAAGGCGCGCGGCCTCGTCCATGAGCGTAGAGCCGATCCCCTCTGGGGTGGCCTGGTTGACGAAGAAGCTCCGAGCGTCGGGCTGGGCGTCGGCGTCATAGGTGATGACCTTGATGCCCTTGGCCTGGGCCTTGCGGAGCGCGGTGGAAAGGGCCTCCTTGTTCTCGCAGGCGGCGGCGATCACATCCACGCCGAGGTTCGTCCAGTTGTCCACGATCTCGTTCTGCTTCGCCGGGTCGGTGTCGGTCGGGCCGTCGAAGATCAGGTCGACGCCGAGGTCCGCGGCGGCCTTGTCGGCGCCGCTCCTGCACGAGATGAAGTAGGCGTTGCCCTTGGCCTTCGGCAGCAGGGCGATTGTGAGCTTCTTGGCGGCGCCCGCGGAAGCGTCGGGGGACTTGCCGCAGCCCGCGAGGGCGAGGCCGGCGATCAGGAGAAGGGGGATGATTTTCTTCATGGGGCTTTGGATTGGGGGCTTGGGAGAGGGGAGGGGGCTGCGGGCGCGGGCCGCTTCCTGCGGCGTGCAGCCCATAGTTTTGGCGCAACGCTGCTGGTCAAGGCAAGCAGTAGCAGGAGGCCGGTGAGCACTCCCGCCGCCTCCCGGGGCTGCCGGGCGTGCACGAGGCCGTTGTCGAGGACGGCGATGGCGGCGATGCCGAGGAGGGTGCCGTGGACGCTGCCCACGCCGCCGAAGATGCTCGTGCCTCCGAGAACGACCGCGGTTATCGCGAAGAGCTCGTAGCCCGTGCCCGCGTCGGCCCGTGCCTGCCCCAGGCGGGCGGTGTAGATGATGGCCGCGATCGCCGAGACGGTCCCCGCAAGGACGTACGCCAGCGCCAGCCGGCGCTCCACGGGTATGCCGGCATATCGGGCTCCCTCCGGAGAGAAACCGATCGTGCGGAAGGATCGGCCGAAGGTCGTCCGATGGACGAGCAGCCAGACGGCAACGGCCACCGCGATGAAGACGGGCGCCTGCGCGGGAAGGCCGAGCCAGCGCTCCTGTCCCAGGAAGAGGAAGGAGGAAGGGAAGTTCGTGAAGGTGTCGGAGCCGTGGGTGATCGCCTCCGCAAGCCCGCGAAAGAGGGAATAGGTCCCCAGGGTGACGATGAGAGGCGGCAGCCGAAGTTCGGTGATGAGCGTCGCGTTCAGGCCGCCCGCCAGGGCGCCGATGCCAACCGTGCAGGCGGCCGCTGCCGCCGGCGACATCCCCGCGTCGCGCCAGAGCTTGCCGAAGAGGATGGCGCACAGCCCGAGGAGCGAGCCGACGGAGAGATCGATGCCGCCGGTGAGGATGACCGGCGTCATCACGAGGGCGAGGAGGCCGATCTCCACCGAGTGGCGGACGATGTCGTAGGTGTTGTCGAGGGTCCCGAAGCGCGCCCCGACCGCGTTGAAATAGCACCACTCGGCGGCGAGCACGGCCAGGAGCACCGTCTCGTGGCGGAACACGACCGATTTCCATCCGGGAGCCTGGGAGGGCGCGCGCGTCATGACTTTTTCCGCCGCGTGCGGACTCCGTCGGCCACGACCGCGAGGAGAATGATCGCGCCCTGGATCGCCTTCTCCCAGTAGGCCTCGATATGGAGATGGATCAGCGCCGGCGAGATGCACGCGAGGAGGAGGAGCCCGGCGAAGGCGCCCCAGAGGCTGCCCCGGCCGCCCGAGATCGCGACTCCGCCGACAACCACGGCGGCGATCGTTTTCAGTTCAAGCCCCGTCCCCGACTTTGGGTCCACCTGGGGGGACTGGACCACGTTCATCACGGCGGCCACGCCCGTCAGGGCGCCCATCGCCATGAAGGCCGTGAACTTGACGAGCTGCGGCCGGATTCCCGCAAGGCGCGCGGCCTCGGCGTCCGTGCCCACGGCGTAGAGAAACCGGCCCGCGGAGAGCCGCCGCAAGCCCAGGGCCACGGCGACAAGCAGGGCGAGCGCCACCCCGATCAGCGTCCATTGGCCGGCCGCCTGGGTCATTCCGAACCACTGCAGCCCCTCGGGCAGGTACACGAATTCGCCCTGGCGCCACCAATTGAGGCCCTCGCGCCACGTCACCATCGTGGCCAAGGTGACGACGATGGACGGCAGGCGCAGTCCGGCGACGAGAGCGCCGTTGATCGCCCCGAGGGCCGCGCCGACGAGTATGGCTGCGAGCAGCGCGACCGCCATCGGCGCGTGGTGGGTGGCCAGCAGGCCCGCACACACGCTGCACACGCTGAACTGGGACCCGACCGAGATGTCGATCTCCCGGCAGATGATGACGAGGGCCATGCCGCAGGCGACGACCAAGGTCGGCGACTCGCCGGCCGCCAGCGAAAGCAGGGGCTGGCCCTGGAAGAACGCCGGCGCGAACACGGCAAGGACGAGCAGCAGGACTCCGAGCGCCGCCGCGACCGACCATTCTCGGAAATACCTGCTCATGCCGCTGCTCCTTTGCGGGACTGGCCGAGGGCGGCCGCCATCACGACGGCGGCCTCGGATTTGCCGGGAAGTATCGCGGTGAGGGCCCCGCTGCACATGACGCCGATCCGGTCGCTCATCCCGAGGACCTCGGGAAGGTCGCTCGAGATCAGGATGACCGCCATGCCGGCCTTCGCGAGGCGCCGGACGATCCGGTGGATCTCGCTCTTCGCGCCCACGTCCACGCCCTGGGTCGGCTCGTCGAGGATAAGGACCTTCGGGGCCGTGGCCAGCCAGCGCGCGAGCGAGACCTTCTGCTGGTTGCCGCCCGACAGGCTGCCCGCCGGAGCCTCCGGCCCATTGCACTTTACGGCGAGGTCCCGGATGAAATCGAGCGCCAGGCGGCGTTCCGCGCCGAAACGAAGCCAGGTCCCGCGGAATATCCGGCGGTGGATGGCCATGCTTATGTTGTGAGCGACCGGCATTTCGAGGACGACGCCGTGCCGTCTCCTGTCCTCGGGCACGCAGGCGATCCCGTGCGCGATCGCATCCTGGGGCGAGCGGAGGCTGATGCGCTCGCCCTTGAGGCGGATCTCGCCGGCATCGGCGGGAACGAGGCCGAAGAGGACGCGGGAGAGATCCGTGCGTCCCGCGCCCACCAGTCCGGCCAAGCCGAAGACCTCGCCTGCGCGCACGTCGAAAGTGATGTCGCGCACCCCCGTGGGGGTCGCGGATGAGCCGAGGCCGCGAAGCGACAGGACGACCTCGCCGGGCTCCGACTCGGCCGGCGGATAGATCTGCGTCACTTCCCGCCCGACCATGAGCTTGATCAGCCTGGCCTCGTCGATCTCGCCGACAGGCACCGTGGATACGCTCTGGCCGTCGCGGAGCACCGTCACCCGGTCCGCAAGGCCGAAGATCTCCTCGAGACGGTGCGAGATGTAGATGACGCCGACTCCCCGTGCGCGCAGGTCGCGCACCACGGCGAAAAGGAGGTGCTGCTCCTTCTGCGTGAGCGAGGCCGTCGGCTCGTCCATGACCACGATGCGGGCCCCCGCGCCTATCGCGCAGGCGATCTCGACCAGCTGCTGTTCCGGCATCGAGAGCTGCCGGATCTCCGCTTCCGGCGAAAGCGAGGCGCCGATCTGGTCCAAAAGCTTCTGCGCCCGCGCCCGACGGCCGGCCCAGTCCACCCGTCGCAGGGGGGTGGCCGGATCGAGCCGCAGGGCGATGTTTTCAGCGACGGTCAGGTCGGGAAACAGGGCGGGCTGCTGGTAGATGCAGGCGACCCCGAGCTTCCGGGCGGACGCCGGCGTGAGCTGCGTCGCCGGAACGCCACCGATGGCCACCGTGCCCCCGTCCGGCTGGTGCGCGCCGGTGACCACCTTGATGAGCGTGCTCTTTCCGGCGCCATTTTCACCGAGCAGCGCGTGGACTTCGCCCGCCCTCAGGTCGAAATCCACCCCGCGCAAGGCCCGCACCCCGCCATAGGACTTGGTGAGGCCGCGCAGTTCGAGCAGCGGAGGGGACGCCAGAGGGGAGGACTCCATGAAGCGAAAGGGGAAAATGGCGTCCGAGCCCCTCGGTTTTGTCAACCTATCAGCCGTCCGCCCGGAGACCGGTGGTCATCGGGGCGGCGGGTGGTGCGCCGCGTGGGCTGCGTAGGCGGCCGTGTCCGAGAGCATTGCATCCAGGAGCGCGGCGAGGGGCTCCGCGCGGACGAGGCCGGCGACAACCGCCTTGTCTCCGATCGGGTCCTCCAGAATGAAGGCGGGACGCGCTTGGAATAGCCGGTGCGCATGGAATTCGGCGGTGCTCGCCTCGACCCGGGCCCGGACCTTGGCGGACTCAGCGTGGGCGCGCAGTTTTTTCGCGCCGAGGCCGGTGGCCTTGGCGGCGACCGCGACCGCCTCCGCCATCCGGCCGATCTTCCGGCCCTCCCGCATCGCCGCGTGCGCGAGCGCAATGCGAAGCCTGTCGTCTGCGATTCCCAGGTCCCGTCCGGCCTCCGCGACCAGGTTCGGAGCCTCATAGTTGCCCTTGAGATCTGGCTCAAACCAGCCGGTGCTCAGCATGAATGGCGAATGCATGACCGTTCCGCCGCTTCGCCGGTAGGCCCATTCGCATTGCTCGCGGGAGGCCGGAAAATCGCCGGGGCTCATCAGGGCGATCTTCCAGTCGAATTCGACGCGGCCCGAGTAGCGCTCCTTGAGATCCGCCCAGGCCGGCTCGGCCCAGACGCACCAGGACGACATTATATCCAGATACTGGGTGATCTTGGCCTGGGGCATTGAGGCAGATTCAGCGAGCCGGGCCGCCAGCGTCAACGTCCGAGACCCGCAGGTTACTTGCCGATTCCGCCGAGCAGCGCCTGGAGGACATCGAAGCTGCCCTTGAGCGCCATGCCAGCTAGGGTTCCGACGCCCGAGACGCCCTTGCCGACCGCCCCGGCAGAGCCTTTGACGACATCGCTGGCGATCGTGCGCATCACGAGGAGGGTCAGCTGTTCTGCGGAGATGCCGCTGCCGGCGCCAAGGTCGTCGAATTCGACCGCGGGCAAGTCGAGGGTCACCGCGGTCGGGCCGACGCCGAGCTTCACATGGCCCTTCTCCAGCCGCAATTTCTTGATCACAAATGTCAACCGCCGTCCGTTGCCGGCGGTGGGGCTGTTTGCCGGCGGGCGGCCGATCGACTTGTCGATGTTCTTGATGAGGTCGCCTATGTTGCTCGACAGGATCCTGGTCTCGTAGACGAGTTCGGGGTCGTCGATCACGATCTCGTTGATCACGATCCGGTCGGTCAACAAGGAGGATGGGACGACGTCGATGTGGACGCGCTTGAGCCGGAATGCGTCGGGAGCCCTCCAGCCCTTCGGGTTGCCAACTGAGAGCTCGATCAGGTCGCCGGTGCCGCTGAGCGGCGAGACATGTGCAGCCGCCAGAACGACGCTGCTCTGCGTCAGCTGAGGTCCGTACGCATTTATGCGGGAGCGGACGATCGATCCGCTAAAAATGACCAGAACGAGGTATGCGGCGAGGAGAAGGACGAGGCAGCCGCCGAGGATGCCGAGCAGGAGCTTTCTCTTCATGACAGGCTGATGATGCACGGCCTCTTGGTCACCCGGCAAACGTGGAGGTTGCCGCCCGCCGCCGCATTTCGCTTGTCACCGGAGCGCTCCTTCGGACGCTTGCGCCCCATAACCCCCATGCCCTCTGAATACACGGAAGCCAGCATCAAGACCCTCTCCTCGACCGAGCACATCCGGCTGAGGCCCGGCATGTACATCGGTCGGCTGGGGAACGGGGCTCACGCCGAGGATGGCATCTATGTCCTCCTGAAGGAGTGCATAGACAACTCGATCGACGAGTTCGCCATGGGGCATGGAAAACGGATCGAGATCGAGCTCGCGGAGCGCACCGTCCTCGTGCGCGACTATGGCCGGGGAATTCCGCTCGGCAAGGTGCTCGAGTGCGTTTCGGTCATCAACACGGGCGCAAAATACGACAGCGAGACCTTCCAGAAAGCGGTCGGGCTCAACGGCGTCGGCCAGAAGGCGGTCAACGCCCTGGCCGTCAGCTACAGGGCCCAGGCTGTCCGCGAGGGCGAGACGAAGGTCGTCGAATTCGCCCAGGGAAAGCTGAAGAAGGACCACCGCGTCGCCAAGACAGGCGAGCGCAACGGAACGATCATCGAATTCACACCCGACGAGGCGCTCTTTGGCAGGGACTTCAGGTTCCGCACGGAGTTCATCGAGGACATGCTGTGGAACTACGCCTTCCTGAACCGCGGGCTGACGCTCACGCTCAACGGCAAGCCCTTCAGGTCCGAGAACGGCCTGAAGGATCTCCTCACCAAGGAACTCGCCGGCGAGCCGCTC
>CAZJNA010000043.1:0-24767 GCA_964547325.1 uncultured Opitutaceae bacterium
CGGGTGCGGAATGCGCATGTCGGCTTCGTCTTTCAGAATTTTCAGCTTATCCCGACCCTCACCGCGCTGGAGAACGTCCTCGTGCCGCTTGAATTGCGCGGGGGCGGCGCCGACGAGGGGCAGGCGCGCGCCCTCCTTGGGCGGGTGGGGCTCGCGGAGCGCTGCGACCACTATCCGGTGCAGCTTTCCGGGGGCGAGCAGCAGCGCGTGGCCTTGGCGCGCGCCTTCGTCAACCGCCCGAAGATCCTTTTCTGCGACGAACCGACCGGCAATCTGGATGACGACACGGCTGCGTCCATGGTGGAGCTCATCTTTGGGTTGAACCGGGAGAACGGAACGACCCTCGTCCTCGTGACCCACAATCTGGAGCTGGCAAGGCGCTGCCAGCGGATCCTCAAGCTGCGCCATGGCGCCGTGGCGAGCGATGAAGGGGTCTGATTTCGTCCTGAGGATGGCCTGGCGCGACTCCCGGTCGTCGCGCCGCCGCCTCGTGCTCTTCTCGCTTTCGGTCGTTCTCGGGATCGCCGCGCTCGTCGTCATCGGATCCCTGGCGCCCAACCTGCAGCGCACGGTGGACGGCCAGATCAAGGGCCTTGTCGGCGGGGATATCGTCATCGTTTCAAGCGGTCCGATGCGCGAGCCCGTCCAGCGCTACGTGGACGGCCTGGGCGGCGAGCGATCGCGCATGCGCCGGTTTTTCGGGCTGATCGTGTTCCCCAAAGCGGACGGGGCCACCCGGGAAATCCAGGGAAGGGCGATCGACGGAGCCTTTCCCCTGTACGGCGATTTCACGACCGAGCCACGGAGCGCGGTGGCGCGGCTGCGGAAGGGCGGCCAAGTCGCGGTGATCGATGAAGATCTGATGCAGGAAATGCATGCGCAGGCCGGCGACGAGGTGAAGATCGGGAAGATGAGTTTCACGATCATCGGGGCGCTGAAGGAGCTTGCCGGCGATCCGGCGGCGCTCTTTCGGGGTGCTCCGCGAGTGCTTATCCCCTTCGACCAGGTGCAGGGCCTCGGCCTGACCGGCCGAAGGGGATCCTTCGACTACCGGACGTCGCTCAAGCTGCCGGACAGCAGCGATCCGAAGGCGATCGTGAAGGACATGCACGCAAGATTTCCGAAGGAACCGATCATCATCACGACCCCGGAGGATCGCCGCCACAATTTCGACCAGGTGCTTGAGAGGCTCGCCGACGTCCTGAGCCTCGTCGGGTTCATCGCCCTCTTTCTCGGTGCGATCGGCATGGCGAGCACGCTGCACGTCCATGTCAGGCAGAAGATAGCGACCGTGGCGATTCTCCGCTGCCTGGGAGCCAGCGCGCGGCAGAGTTTCTCGATTTATCTCATTCAGGGCATGTCTGTCGGCGCCTGCGGCGCCTTCCTCGGCGCCGTGCTTGGCGTCGTGTTCCAGTACGTGACGCCGGCGCTCCTGCGGGATGTTCTGCCGATCCACATCGAATTCTTCATCGTCTGGCCCGCCATCCTCCGCGGGGCCGCCGCAGGCCTGGTCATCTGCTTCCTCTTCGCCCTCCTTCCGCTTCTGACCGTGCGGAGGATATCGCCGCTCGCGGCGCTGCGCTCCGCCGTCGCCGAACGCGGGGCCCGTGGTCCCGATCCCTGGCAGGTGGTCATATGCCTGATGATCGCGGGCGCGGTCGTCGGCTTCGCCCTCCTGGAGACGAGGCACTGGCAGGTCGGACTGGGCTATGCCGGCATGCTGGCTTTCAGCTTCGGCGTTTTTGCCGGAACGGCCTCGCTTGTGGCCTGGGTGGCGCGCCGCTGGGTTCCGGGCGGCCTGCCCTACGTCGTCCGGCAGGGCCTGGCGAACCTTCATCGCCCGAACAACCGCACGGTGCTCCTCCTTCTCTCGCTCGGACTTGGAACCTTCCTCATGGTCACCCTCTACCTCACCCGGACCAGCCTGCTTCGGCAGTACATGGGGCCGGGCGGAAAGGGGAGCGCCAACCTGATTTTCTTCAATATCGGCGAGGACGAGCGGGCGAAGCTTCCTCCCGTGGTTGCCGCCCAGGGGGGCCAGGTCCTGGACGAGATTCCGGAAGTCGCGATGAAGCTCGTTTCGGTAAATGGGAAGCCCGTCGGCGAGCTGACCAACGGCCGTGGCAACAACGGACTGCAAAATCGGGATTTCCAGGCGACCTACCGGGATACGCCGGGCGATTCGGACCAGATCGTGGATGGCAAATTTGTCGGCAGGGTGGCGCCCGGAACGCCGGTCATCCCGATTTCGATGATCAAGATGGCGTTCGTGAAACTCGGGGACGAGATCGTCTGGGACGTCGACGGCGTGCCGATCCGGACGAAGGTGGCGAGCATTCACGCCTTCAAGCAGCAGCTGCGCTTCGAGCCCAACGCTCCCGTGATCTTTCCGCTCGGGGCGCTCGATGGGGCCCCAAAGAATTTTGTCGTGACGGTCCGCGTGGCGAACCCGGCGATGTCCGCCCGCGTGCAAAGCGCGGTCGCCGCAGCCGCTCCCGGCGCGAACGTGGCGGACCTGGTCAGCATCCTGCGCGTCGTCGAGCGGATCATGGGGAAATTGGCCTCGGGCGTCCAGGTGATGGTGCTCTTCATCGTCGCCACGGGAGTCGTGATGCTGGGCTGCGCGCTCCTGACGGGCCGGCGCCAAAGAATCCGGGAAACCATACTTCTGCGCACGCTGGGCGCCTCCCGCCGGCAGCTCATCGTGATTCAGGCGGTCGAATATGCAGTCCTGGGAATCCTCGCGGCGGTTGTCGGCTGCCTCCTCGCGATCCTGGGCCATGCACTGCTTTCGCACTACGTCTTCAAGATTCCGCTCTACGTGGACACGTCGCTTATCCTGGAGGCGGTGGCCGCGGTCGCCACGATCACTCTTGTGACCGGCCTCCTTTCGAACCGCGGCGTCGCAAGCCATCCGCCGCTTGAAGTCCTTCGGCAGGAAACCTAACAGATTTTTCAACAGCCTGCTAGAAACCAGTCCCCCTCCATGAAATCCACCAAGACCTACCTGCTCGTGTTATTCGTCCTGCTGGCCCTCGGGGCGGGCGGACTCGCATGGAAGGAATACCAGGAGCTGACCGGGCTGCGTGCGGCGGCCCTCACTGCCGACGAGCGGGCCGATCTTCAGAAGCGCACCTGGGCGGCCGAAAAGCGCGCCCGCGATCTCGCGGCCGAACTTGCGGCGGCGCGCGCCCCGGCGGCGCCCGGAGACAAGCCGGGCGCGGCGCGTCCGGGCGGCAAGGGAGGCTCCAAGCCGACGGACGATTCGCTGACCCGGCTCAGCCAGATGATGGACTTCCTGAACAGCTCCGACGCGCAGGGGGCCATCGCCGCCCAGCAGAAGAACCAGGTGCAGAACCGCTACGGCCCGCTCCTCAAGGCGCTGAACCTGCCGCCGGCCCTGCTCGCGCAGTTCAAGGATCTGCTCGTGGAAAAACAGGCTGCGATCACGGACGTCATCGCGGCCGACATCCAGCAGGGCATAGATCCCTCCCAGAACCGGCAGGAATTCCTGCAGCTGATCGCCAACGCGCAGGCCGAGACGGACGGCAGGATCCAGTCGGCGCTCTCCCCGGAAGCCTATGCGCAGTACCAGGCGTACCAGCAGACAATGTTCTTCCGCGACGCCGTTGGCAGCCTTCAGCAGGGCATGTCCGGCACGGCCAGTCCGCTTACCGACGACCAGACTGCGCAGGTCTCGAATGGCGTGGCCGCGATCGCGCTGGGCTCCCTGAGCCCCGCACAGATGCAGGTCCTGCAGCAGCGGGACCAGGTCATGGCGGCCGGCCAGACACTGCAGCAATTGCAGCAGCTCTACCAGAACCAGTCGGGCGGGGCGAAGGCCGGCGGGACGGCGGCGCCAACGGCGGCGCGCCCGGGCGGCTGAGGATCAGGAGAATTCCTTGACCAGGACCTTCGGATTGCGGCCGCTCTCCTCATAGAGCTTCAGCCGGGCCTCGGGCAGGCTCTCCTTGTCGGCTTCCTGGAAGCCGCAGACGTTGATGAAGAACCCGAAATTCTGGGTAGAGAGGGCGATCGCCTTCGCCGCGCCGTACTCCTTCGCCTGCATGCAGGCGTACTCGACCATCTTTTTTCCGATGCCCCGGTTGTGGTAGAAGGGCATGACGTAGAGCGAGCCGATCTCGGCGACGAGCGGCTTTCCCTGGTAATAGTAGAGGGTCACACACGCGACGATGTTCTCGTCGACCTCGAACACGAAGAACTGGTCGATGTTCTTCTCGATCGACTGCTGGGTGCGGTGCACGAGCTCCTCGCGCCGGACCGCGTTCCGGGTGAGGTTGTAGATCAGCCTGACGTCGCGCTTGGTCGCCTTTCGGATCTGCTGGTAGTCGTTGCCGTACACGAGGGAGCCCACGCCCTCGCTCGAGAAGATCTCGTTCAGAAGGGCGTCGAAGACGCGGCCGTCGACGACGTGCACGCGCGGCGTGCCGGTCTCGATGGCCTTGACGGCGTGCGCCGCCTTGCTGCGGCTGGACTCGGCGATCTGCTCCGGATGCTCCTGGAGGAGCGTGCGGAGGGCGTCGACGGAGATCTCGCGACGGATCTC
Source organism: uncultured Opitutaceae bacterium (assembly GCA_964547325.1). Taxonomy (GTDB): domain Bacteria; phylum Verrucomicrobiota; class Verrucomicrobiia; order Opitutales; family Opitutaceae; genus Palsa-1447. Next base: position 4,568 of record CAZJNA010000043.1, read on the forward strand.
GCCGCCGATCTCGAGCCCGGACTGGGGGGTCAGATAGACGATCTTGGTCGCGTTCAGGGCCTCGGCGACCTCCGCGGCGAGGAGGTCCGAGTTCACGCGCAGCGACCGGCCGTCCGGTCCGAACGCGAGCGGGGAGAAGATCGGCACGACCTGCTTCTCGATCAGCTCGCCTATGAAATCCCTGTCGATCCGCTCGACCTTGCCGGTCAGCTGCTGGTCCACGCCCTTCAGGATCCCGACCGGGAGGGCGCGGATGGCGTTCGTGATGACGGCCTTCAGGGCGTTCTGGGTCAGGCCCTCGAGGATCAGGTGCGAAACCCGCGAGGAGGCGCGGATCGCCAGGTCCAGCGTTGCCGGATCGGTCACGCCCGTGCCGTCGTCATTCGATATCGGAACGCCCCGGAGTTCCGAGAGCTCCTTCAACTGGTGGCCCACGCCGTGGACGAGGACGATCTTGATCCCGAGGCTCCGCAACACGGCGACATCGACCAGGAGATTCCCGAAATTCTCGTCGGCGACGATCGAGCCGTCGATCGCTATCACGAAGATCTGCCCCTGGAAGCGCGGCACGTATTGGAGGATGCCGCGCAGGTCCGTGGGTTTGATCGTCGTCGCCTGCGCAGACGACGTCGGAGTCTGTGAACTATTCGTCAAGGGACCGGTAAACAAGGAGCAATGGCCGCGCTCGTCAATGCACTTGCAGAGTCCAGGAACGGGCCGTGCGCTCGGCCGCGAGGGTCACGCGATAGGTGCCGGCGACCAGCGAATCCGAGGGGAGCGTGACCACGGCGACACCCGCGCGGGCGCGCGCCGTCAGGCCTTCCGCGAGATGCTCGCAGTCGGGGACGACGAACACGTCCGCGCCCTTGATGTAGACGTGCGCTCCCGCGAGGTCCTCGCGGTTGTCGGTCTCGACCCACGAAAAGGCGATCCGATAGGGCACCGCCGCGCTCGCAGCGGCGGCGGCCTCGACCTTGCCAATCTCAGCCGGAAGCAGCAGGGGATCGGTCAGGGTCGCGCGCAGGTCGGCGGGGAGACCGCCGGGGGCGGCCGCCGTGGAGGCGAGCGCAACCAAGGGCTTGGGGTCCGCAGGCCTGTCCACCTTGAGCGAGATCCGATGGTAGCCGGCCCGGGCGAGGCCCGCGCGCTGCTGTGCGTCCTCGTAGGGAAGGTAGGCGGGGCCCGGCTTCCGGAAATGCAGGTTAAGGTAGGTGTACAGGCCGACAAAGACCATGATCGCGATGACGATCCATCGCATGGGCCAGGGTTTGCGGGCGGCAGGCATGATAGCAAAAGCGGAAATCGGAAAGCGGAAAGGGAGGCGGGTGAACGAAAGCGAAAGCGGAAAGCGGAAAGCGGAAGGCGGAAACTCGAAGGGGAGTGGGAGGGGTGGCTAAGCGGAAATCGGAAATCGGAAATCGGAAAGGGAGGCGGGTGAGCGAAGGCGAAAGCGGAAAGCGGAAAGCGGAAATCGGAAAATGAGGCGGGTGAGCGAATGCGGAATGCGGAAGGCGGAAGAGGAGGCAGGCGAGCGAAGGCAGAAAATGGGCTGGGAATACGAGCATGAGAAAAGGCGCGTGAAAGCAATAGACTAAAAACCCGCAATTCCTCACCGTGCCCCATGCAGCTCTGGTCCCAGTATTTCATCCCGACCCTCAAGGAAAGCCCGGCCGATGCCGAAATCGCATCCCACCGCCTGCTCGTGCGCGCGGGGCTCGTTCGCAAGCTCGGAGGCGGACTTTACACCTACCTTCCGCTGGGTTTCAGGGCCATCAGGAAGCTCACGCAGATCTGCCGCGAGGAGATGGAGCGGGCGGGGGCGATCGAACTTCAGATGCCCCACCTGCATCCGGCGGAGTTCTGGGAGAAGGGGCCCCGGTGGGCGGCTTCCCGGGAGATCATGTACCGGGCCGACGGCGCCGGGGCGGGGCAGCGGGGTCCCGCCGAGCCGGAATTCGTCTTAGGGCCGACGCACGAGGAAATCGTGACACCGCTCGTGAAGCACGAGCTCTCGAGCTACCGGGACCTGCCGAAGACGCTTTTCCAGATCGCGACCAAGTTCAGGAACGAGATCCGGCCGCGCTACGGGCTCATGCGCGCCCGGGAATTCATCATGATGGACGCCTACTCCTTCGACGCCGACGACGCGGGCGCCGTCCGGAGCTACCAGGCGATGAAGGCCGCCTACGAGGGGTTCTTCCGCCGGATCGGCGCGCACGCGATCGCGGTCAAGGCAGACACGGGCGTCATGGGAGGGGACTTCTCGCACGAGTTCATGGTCCCGGCCGAGGTCGGCGACGACGACGTCATCTACGGCGAGAAGAGCGGCTATGCGGCCAACCGGGAGAAGGCGACGAGCGCCCTCGTGCCGGCGGATCTCGCGGATGCGGCCCCGGTCGGCGCGGTCGAGGAGTTCCCGACGCCGGGAGTCCTGACGATCGCAGCCCTCGAGGCCGCGCCCTATTCGGTTCCGGCGGATGGACAGTTCAAGACGCTCGTCTACATCGGTGACGGAAAGCCGTTCCTCGTCATCCTGCGCGGAAGCGACGAACTCGAGGAGGCAAAGCTCGGTTCCCTGGGCTTTGGCGTCCGCCGCCCCGCGACTCCCGAGGAGATCGTCCCGATCATGGGGGCGAGGCCGGGAAGCTTGGGAGCGGTCCGGGGCACGATCAAGGACCCCGGCGCCCTGGCCGGCGTCTTTGCGGACGCCGCCATCCGCCTGATTGGAAACGGCGTCACGGGAGCGAACAAGGACGGATTCCATCTCAGGAACGTCAACGTGGCGCGCGACCTGGCGGTCACGCGCTTCGGCGACTTCAGACGCGTCCGTCCGGGCGAGCCCTGCCCGGAGTCGGGAGAGCCGCTTCAGTCCCGCCGCGGGATCGAGGTCGGGCACATCTTCAAGCTCGGCACCAAGTACACCGAGAAGTTCGGCGCAAGCTACACGGACGACCAGAAGCAGTCCCATCTGATGATCATGGGATGCTACGGGATCGGCATCAGCCGGACGATGCAGGCCCTGATCGAGCAGTCGCACGATCCGGACGGCATCGTCTGGCCGTGGAGCGTCGCGCCATTCCAGGTTCTGATCTGCCTCCTCGATCCCGAGCTTCCCGAGGCGAAGGAGCTGGCGCTGCGGCTGGCCGCCGCGGCGGAAGGAGCCGGGGCCGACGTGCTTGTGGACGACCGGGCCGAGAGGCCCGGCGTCAAGTTCAAGGACGCCGACCTGATCGGCGTTCCGCTCCGGCTCACGATCGGAGGCCGGGGCCTCAAGGAGGGCGTGGTGGAGATGAAGTGGCGCGCCCGGAAGGAGATAGCCAAGGTCGCCCTGGCCGAGGCCGAGGCGCGGCTGGCCGCGGCGATAGTCGGGGCTTCGGCAGGAAAGATGCTTTGAAATCCCCGCTTTTTGTCGCATGCTTGGTCGAATCCAATTGTGGCGGAAACCAAGACGCACATCCTCCCGGCCCATCGTACCGCCGCCCAGCTTCAACTCGAAGGCCTATGGCGCGTCGTCGTCCTCAACGATCCGGTGAACCTGATGTCGTACGTCGTGCTCGTCTTCAAGAAGGTGTTCGGCTTCGACGAGTCGACCGCCCGGCGCCACATGCTGGAGGTGCACGAGCAGGGGCGATCGGTCGTCTGGAGCGGACTCCGCGAGAAGGCGGAAGCGTACGTCTTCACCCTGCAGCAGTGGCATCTCACCGCGGTCCTCGAATCCGATGAAGCGCGTTGAAGTGAAGCTCAGCCTTGCGGTCGTCGCCCCGCTGCTCGATGTCGTCAAGGAACTGGCGGACGGCCTCAAGCAGACGCTCGCCGCCCAGCCGACGCTTCCGGACACCGATTCCGTCTTCCGCGAGGTCTGGACCCAGGAGCTCCTGGCCACGCAGAACGAGGATGTGAGCGCGCTCCTCGGGCTCTTCAACGAGGACTTTTTCACCGAGGGGGTCGTGGCCTTCGATCAGAGCAACGCGGAGTCGATCGCGCGGGCCTGCTCCGCCATCCGCCTTCAATTGCGCGAGCGGTACCTGAAGCCGCTTGGCGACGACGCGCTCGAGATGGGCGAGGTGGAGCTCGCGCGGCTCGACGAGCCCACGCGAAAGGCCTTCATGTGCTACCTTTTCCTGGCGACGATCCAGGAGCTCATCATCCAGCATCTGGACGAAAGCATCATCGGGTCGTGACGGAATCGGGGAGCGGCGATTCGGGCCGGTCGATGACCCTGCGCACAAGCCTGAGCAGCGTTTGGGCCGTGTAGGGCTTGTGCAGAACATCCTGAACGCCGGAAGCGTCCGCCAGAACGCGGTCCCCGGTCAGCTCGATGCCGCTCGCAGCGATGATTTTCACCGTGGGGTCGATGTGCCGCAGGACGCGGATTGCCGCCGCGCCGTCCATGACCGGCATCATCAGGTCGGTGATGACGAGCGCAATCTCCTGCGTGTGCTTGGCGTAATGGGCCAGCGCCTCGGCGCCGTCGTTGGCGGTCAGCACGCGGTAGCCGAAGGCCTGGAGCGTCTGCCGTGTGATTTCGCGGATCGAAAGCTCGTCGTCGACGACCAGGACGAGTTCGTCGTGGCCGCAGGGCAGGTCTGCGGGCAGCGAGGGCACGGCGCCGGCGGCCTTGGAAGAGGGATCCGCCGGCAGGTATACCTTGAAGGTCGCGCCCCGGCCGAGATCGCTTTCGACGCTCAGAAAGCCGCCGTGGCTCTTGACGATCGTATGCACGGTCGCGAGGCCTATCCCGGTGCCCTTGCCGAGCGCCTTGGTCGTGAAGAAGGGCTCGAAGATGCGATCGAGCGCATCCGGCGCGATGCCGATCCCGGTATCGCTCACCTGCAGCAGCACATACGATCCCGCTTTGGCCTCCGGGCTCGTCCCGGCGTATTGGCTGTCGAGCACGACGTTTGAGGCGGCCAGGGTGAGCGTCCCGCCATGGGGCATGGCGTCGCGGGCGTTGACCGCCAGGTTGAGCAACACCTGGTGAAGCTGGGTGGGATCTCCCGTGATGGGCCACAGGTCGCCCGGCATCTGGGTCTCAATCCGGATGCTGCGGGGAAACGTCCCGCCGATGATCGTCTCGAGGTCGTCGATCAGGCGGCGCATGCGGAGCGACACCCTTTCGCCGTCGAGCCCCCGCGCGAACGATAGGACCTGCCGGACCAGATCGGCGCCGCGGCCGCAGCTCACCTGAATCGTATCCAGAATTTTCGTGTTGTTGGGATCGCCCGCGGAGCCCAGCTTGAGGAGCTCGATCGACATCATGATCGGGGCGAGCACGTTGTTCAAATCGTGGGCGACGCCGCCCGCCAGAGTGCCGATGCTCTCCATGCGCTGGGCGCGCAGGTATTGCGCCTCCATCTTTTTCTGCTCCGTGAGATCCCGCATTCCGCCGACCATCCGGACAGCCTTTCCGGCCGCGTCGCGAAGAATGTAGCCGCGATCTTCCACGAGGGCATAGGTTTCGTCCTTGCGCTGGAAGCGGTATTCCGCGCCCCAGATGTCCCCGTCCGAGGCTATGGCGCGATGGAGGCCTTCCAGCACCCGGGCGCGATCGTCGGGATGCATGCGCGCCTCGCGGGAACCGACGCTGGGCTCGATTTCACCGGCGGCGAATCCGAAGGTCGTAAGGAAGCCGTCATTCCACCAGAGAACCCCCGTCGAGAGATCCCAGTCCCAAACGACATCGCTCACCGCCCGGGCCACGAACTTGAAGCGCTCCTCGCTCTGGCGGAGCGCCTCGACGGCGAGCTTGCGATCCGTGATGTCCTGGATGGTGCCCGATTCCCTGACCGGACGCCCTTTGTCGTCGAAGACCAGCTCCGTGATCTGATGGATATAGCGGACCTGGCCGTCCGGCCGTATGATGCGATGCTCGAAGTCGATGCGGCGCGAGCCCTCCGCGGCAGCTTTTTTCTCCCGGTGGACGAACGCGAGATCGTCGGGATGGACCCGCAGGTAAAATGTCTCGGCGTTCGGGGCGAAGTCCTTTCGCGAAATCCCCAGGATCCGGTACACTTCCTCGGACCAAAGCAGGCGATCGTGCGTAAAGTCGTATTCCCAGTCCCCGAGGCCGACGATTCGCTGCGAGTTCTGGAGCCGAGCATGGTTGAGTATCGTCTCGTTCAGGTACAGCAGCCGGACCTCCAGCATGTTGTAGACGCGGATCATCACCTCCGCCAGTTCGAATGGCTTGCTCACAAAATCCCTCGCGCCGGCTTTCAGCGCCCGGAGCTTCAGTTCGGGCTGGGCCGTGATCACGAGAACGGGAAGATAGCCTCCGGTTTCGATCTCCTTCAGGTTTTTCATGACCTGGAACCCGTTCATGCCGGGCATCTGGAGATCGAGAAGAATGAGGTCGTAGCGGTTCCTGAGGTGAAGCTTGCAGACCTCGCGAGGATCCTGCGTTGAATCGATGGAGACGTATCCGGCGCTGCGCAGCATCTGCTCCAATAACCCGATGCTGGCTTCCTGATCGTCCACAATGAGGATGCTGGCCTTCAGAATTTCCGACAACGGGATCGTCGAATTCGTCTCAGGCCAAAGGCTCCTGGCGGAGTCATCCGCAGGATGCTCCCAGATCTCTCGGGCCTGGGCGACGGGTGCTTCGAGCGTAGCCATGTGATTTTATGCCGGGACGGCTTCGGCTAGCGTAACACAGGTTGCGGGGAGCCGTAAGTAGGAGAACACCCCATGAGTCCCCGAGGCCGCCGGATTCGGTATTTGACGAAAGGAGACGGGGCGCTACCGTCACACCGACACCCTGCAGTGTTCGAGGTGCTTTCAATAACTGCTCGTTGCCTTTGAAATATTACGGGAGCCCAAACGTCGCGGAAGCTGCTAGGCCGTCCATCGGAAAGCAAACGCCGCGGCCGGGGCGCCCACTTTAACGTAAAAAGGTCCTGAGCCTTTGGGCGCACGGCACAGGCGGGGTGTCTCTTCAATTTCCAGTTTATTCCCATGAGCCCCCATGAACTCAACGCGCTCCACACCGTCCATGTCGCGGCGGTGCTGGTGCTGATAGCCTTCACGTTCTACGCCTTCGCGGCGGCCCTGGAAACGCGCAAGGCCGTCCTGAGCGTCACGGGTGTCGCGGCCCTCGTCGTCATCGCGACCGGGATCCGCATGTGGCAGGGGCTCTACGGCTTCGCCCCTCTGGGCTGGATCATCGTCAAGATCGTCTGCCTGCTCGGAATCGCCAGCCTCACCGGCATGGCCTACCGCCGCCGCAGCCAGGCGTGCCTCCTGATGGCGGTCATCCTCGTCCTCGCGATCATCGCGGTCGCGATGGTCTACGCGAAGCCCTTTTGAGCGAGGAGGGTCCGGCTCTGAACCGCCCGCTCTGCGGGCTCTGGGTCGACGCAGCCGGCCGGGTCCACGTGACGGCTTCCGCCGGGGCCACGGGCCGGGAGAACGCCATCGAGGCATTCCGGCCGTTTGCGTGGATCTACGGCGAGCCCCCGCAGGCCGGGACGCCCGGGATCGCCGTTGAGGCGCTCCGCGGCGACGGGGCCTACCGGCACCTGATCCACGCGGACACCCTGGAGGCTTATGAGCGTTTCCTCGAGTCGTTTCGCGGGACGGCCGGCCCCGTGGACGCCCTCCGGCCGCTGGAAAGCCAGTTCCTCCTCCAGCGCCGCATCCGGCTCTATGGCGACATGGCATTCGCCGACCTCAGGCGCTGCCAGCTCGACATAGAGACCGATTCGGCGGACGGGAGCTTCAGCGACGCGCGAAAGCCGGGCGACCGCGTCCTTGCGATCGGGCTGCGATGCGGCGGGACGAGCCGCCTGCTCCTCCTGGCCGATGAATCCGACGCCGCCGAGCAGCGGCTCCTCCAGGACCTGAACGCCGCCTTGGCTGAAATCGATCCCGACGTCGTCGAGGGGCACAACATCTTCAAGTTCGACCTGGATTACCTGCGGCAGCGCTGCCGGCTGCGCAAGGTTCCCTGCCTGTGGGGCCGCTATGGCCGGCCGGCCTCCTTCAGGAACAGCCGGCTCAAGGTGGCGGAGCGCTGGATCGATTTCCCGAGATGCGACCTGCCGGGCCGCGCGGTTGTGGACACCTATCTGCTGGTGCAGCTCCACGACATCGGCGCGCGGGAACTCACGTCGTACGGGCTCAAGGATGTGGCGGTTCATTTCGGGATCACGACGCCCGAATCCGGGCGGACGCACATCGAAGGCTCGAGGATTGCCGACACCTTTCGGACGGACCGCGCGCGCTTCCGATCCTACCTGGAGGATGACCTGCGCGAAACGCAGGGGCTCGGGGATCTCCTCCTGCCGACCTACTTCGAGCAGGCGCGCGCGTTTCCGATCCTCCTCCAGGAGGCCACCCTCCGGGGGACGACCTCGAAGATAGACCTGCTTTTCCTCGAGGAATACTACCACGCCAGGCATGCCTGCCCGTCTCCGCCCGTCGTGCAGCCCTTCGAGGGCGGCTATGCGCGGAGCTTCCGCGAGGGGGTCTTCAGGCACGTCCTGCATTTCGACGTGGCCTCGCTCTACCCGAGCCTGCTCCTCAAGATCGGACGCAATCCGAAGTCCGACAGCCTCGGCGTCTTCATCCCGATGCTCACCGCGCTCAGGGACTATCGCCTGAAATACAAGCAGCTTGCCCGCTCGGCGCCGACCGAGGCCGAACGCGCGGAGGCCCAGGCCCGGCAATCGGCCTTCAAGATCCTCATAAATTCATTCTACGGCTATCTCGGGTTTTCCGGGGCGCGCTTTGGCGACGGAGAACTCGCGGCGGAGGTCACCCGCCAGGGACGGGAACTCCTACAGTCTCTGATCGACGAATTCACCCGGCGGGGATGCGATGTCCTGGAGGCGGACACGGACGGGATCTACCTGGCTTCCGAGGCGCACTTCGACCGGCCGGAGTCCCTGCTCGGTCTCGTCGCCCCGATTCTGCCGCGCGGGATCGAGCTCGAATACGACGGCCGGTACGCCGCGATGTTCTGCTACAAGGCGAAGAACTACGCCCTCTACGACGGCGAGAGGATCATCCTGCGGGGCAGCGCCTTCCGATCCCGCGGGATCGAGCCCTATCTTCAGGCGATCACGGACCGGATGATCCACTTCCTCCTCGGTGCGGCGCCCGAGTCCCCGCTCGCCCTGATCGAGGATTGGCGGAAGCGCATCTCGAACCGCACGGCGCCTGTCGCCGACCTCGCGAAGAGCGAGACCCTCGGGCAGAGCCCGGATTCCTATGAGCGGTCGATGGCGGAGGGGGGAAAGCCGAGGCGCGCGGCTGCTGAGGCGGCGCTGCAGCTCGAGCCGCGGCCGCGCATGGGAGAGCGGGTCAGCTATTACATCACGCCGAAACAGAAGGGGAGGCCGTCGGATTGGCAGCGGGCGCGGCCCGTAGCGCTCTACGATGCCGCTGCGGCCCCGTACGATCCGTCGTACTATCTCGACAAGCTCGACGATTGGCTCGAGCGCTACGGAAACTTCCTCGGAATCAAGCCCTCTGGCGGCGTCCAGGAGGAACTATTATGAAAAGCGGAAATCGGAAAGCGGAAATCGGAAAACAATCCGGAAGCTGTGTTTCCGATTTCCGCTTTGTCTTCCTAGCTCCAGCTGAGGTCGGTGCGGGAGAAGGGAAATTCGCGGATCCGCTTGCCGGTGGCGGCGAAGATCGCGTTGCTCACCGCGGGGGCCAGGGGAGGGAGGCAGGGCTCGCCGAGACCGGTCGGCGGGTAGGCCGTTTTGACAAAGTGGATCTCGATCTTCTCCGGGGCGTCCGGCATCCGGATCATGGGATAGTCGAACAGGTTGCTTTGGACGATCCGCCCCTTGTCGATGTTGAGCTCCTGATACCAGGCGGCTCCCAGGCCGTCTATGATCGATCCCTGGACCTGGTTCTCGGCGCCGCTCAGGTTCACGATCTGCGAACCGACGTCCACGGCGGCAACCACGCGGTCGACCTTGAGATCGCCCGAGTTCGAGACGGTGACCTTCGCGACCTCGGCGATGTATCCCTGGTGGCTGAAGTAATATCCAAGCCCCATTCCCTGGCCGCGCGGCAGGCTCTGGCCCCAGCCGGATTTCTCGGCGACCTCCTTGATGACCCCGCGCATGCGGGCTGCGTTGTACGGCTGGCTCCGCGGACCGCTGCCGGGAACGAGGTCGCGGGTCCCGAGGACCTCCAGGTTGAATTCGACCGGATCGCGGCCGGCCGCGTGGGCCAATTCGTCGAGGAAGCTGCAGATCACCCAGGCGAAGGTGTTGCTGCCGGGAGCGCGCCAGGGCCCCATCGGCACGTTGTTCGGCAGGGTGCCCGTCTCGAGCTTGTAGTTGGCGACAAAACGCCCTGGAAAATCGTCCCCGGCCAGCCCGCGGCCAAAGGCGACGTGCTTGCTCGTCCAGACTGAAAGCTTCCCCTGGGCATCCACACCGCCCTTGAAAAAGTGGAAGCCGCCCGGGCGGTAGTGGTCGTGACGCAGATCGTCCTCGCGGGTCCAGGTCAGCTTCACGGGGACGCCCGCCCTTTTTGCTATGGCTGCCGCCTCCAGCGCGGGATCCGGATCCAGCCTGCGGCCGAAGCCGCCGCCGATCCGGGTGATCGTCAGCGAGACATTTTCCTCGGAAACGCCGAGGTACTGCGCGACCTCCTTCCGCACCCTGGCGGGATTCTGGGTCGGGGACAGTATCTTCACGCGGTCCCCCTCGATCGAGACCGTGCAGTTCTGGGGCTCGAGGTTCAGATGGGAAATGAAGGGATAGGTGTAGGCGGCTTCGACCACCTTGGCGGCGCCGGCCAGGGCGGCCTCGGGATCGCCGTCCCGGCGGACCTGCTTCAAATCGGATCCTTCGGCCATCGCCTTTGCCTTGGAGGCGAATCCGGCCCAGCTGTCTCCGGCGTGCGCGCCTTCGTCCCATTTGATCGAGAGCTGGCGCTTGGCGCTGATCGCCGACCACGTCGAATCGGCGAGAATGGCGACTCCGGGAACGAGCCCGGTGACCCCGCCGGTCGCGTCGCTGATGACGAACGCATCCTTCACGCCGGGAAGGGCCTTGATCCGGTCGAGATTCGCGCTTGCGACCGCGCCTCCGAAAACAGGGCAGCGCTCGTAGACCGCGTAAAGCATTCCGGGCAATTTCTGATCGATGCCGAAGAGCGGCTGGCCCGTTACGATCCTGGGATTGTCCACGCCGCCGATGCGCGAGCCCAGGAGCGAAAAGTCCTTCGGGTCCTTGAGCTGCACCGTCTTCGCATCGGGGACGGGCAGGGTGGCGGCCTTGGACACGAGGGCTCCGTAGGAAAGCGCTTTTCCCGTGTCCCGATGGTGCACGGCCCCGTTTTCCGCGAAGCACTCGCTGGCGGGCACTCCCCAGGTGTCCGCAGCCGCCTGGATCAGCATCGCGCGGGCAGTCGCCCCGGCGCGGCGCATCGGGAGGTAGGAGGTGGGCGTCGACGTGCTCCCGCCGGCCGCCTGGGACCCGAACTCGGAATCGAGCGGGGCGCTCTCGACCTTGACCGACTTCCAGTCGACGCCGAGCTCCTCGGCCACGATCATGGGAAGGGAAGTCTTGATGCCCTGGCCGATTTCAGGGCGCGCCGAATAAATCGTGACGCTTCCGTCGGTGGCTATCCGGATGAATGCGTTCGGAGCAAAGTTGCCGTCCACCAGGCCTCCCGCCTTCACGATCTCGGCGGCGGCCGCCCGGTCCGAGGACTTGAGATAAATCCCGAGGACGAGCCCGCCACTGGCGAGCGCGGAAAGCCGCAGGAACGAGCGCCGGTCGATTCCGGGCGAAAGGATTGCGCTCATGAGGCCGCCTCCTTCCCGGCAGCGAGCTCCGCGGCCCTGTGGATTCCCGCCCGGATGCGCGTGTAGGTTGCGCATCGGCAGAGGTTGCCCGCCATGGTGTCCGAAATCTGCCGGTCGCTCGGGCGGGGATTGTGGGCGAGCAGCGCGGCGGCCGTCATGATCTGACCCGCCTGGCAGTAGCCGCACTGGGCCACATCGAGCTCGCACCAGGCCCGCTGCAGCGGATGGGTGCCGTCGGCCGAAAGGCCTTCGATCGTGGTGATCGCCATGCCTGCGGCGGCGGACACGGGCGTCAGGCAGGCCCGTCCCGGCGAGCCGTCGAGGTGCACGGTGCAGGCGCCGCACTGGCCGACGCCGCATCCGAATTTTGTGCCTACCAAGTCGAGGCTGTCGCGCAGCACCCACAGGAGGGGGGTCTCCGGGGCGACATCGACGCTGCGGGCCTGTCCGTTGACGTTGAGTGTGAACGCAGTCATGGGGATTGGAAACCGGCGGCTAGACGCTCCGGGGAGCGGAACGTTGCAAGGACATTCAAGAACCGGGGCGGCGTCAACCGCCCAGCCCGGATTTCCTCCGGCGCTCCACCCAGTCCACGATCGGGCCGTCGTCCTTCTCGCTGCGCGAGACCACGGCCAGGAATTCCGAGGGAAGGATGTCGCTCGCCTTGAAAAATTTCCGATCCCCGCCGCAGCAGTACATCAGGCTCTCGGGCAGCTCGCCGCGGAGCTTGGCACGCGTCTTTGGGATCAGCCGGGGCAGCCATTCGATGCCGCGGATGGAGGCGTCCTTCGAGGGAAGGGCGGCCTCGGCCAGGACAGCGGTGGACTTCTTTGCGCCCTGGACGTTCTGAAAGTAGTCCCGCCTGAGAAGCTCGATCGCGAGCGCGTTGTCGTAGCCCGGCTCCCCGTAGTTCGTCTGGTCCTCGGCGTAATCGTACAGGTGCTGGGGCGTGATGCCGTTTGCGGCGAGCCAGGCCGTCTCCTCGGCCGTGAAAAAGGTGCCGGCGCCGCGCTGGCCGCCGCCATAGAGCCCGGCCGCCTTGTCGTAGAGGGCGTGAAATTTTTGGGCGAAGTCGTAATTTTTCATCATACTGAAGACATAGCGAAAAATCCCGAAATCGCCAGCGAGGGCCGCCTTACGCCGGGCGGAAGTCCATCATCCGCTTGAATCGGTCCACCCGATCGACCGTGACATCGAGTTTCCCGCCGAGCTCGTAGCGCTTGTGCTTGCGCCGTCCGACGAGCGCGTTTCCGGCGTTGTTCAGCAGGTAGTGGTCGTCGGGCAGGGAATCCGCGGAGATGAATCCGAAGGTCATGGACTCCACGAGCTCGATGAAGAGGCCGTTCCGGCGGACATCGGTGATGACCGCCGAGAACACCGTGCGCTCCTTGCGCTGCAGTTGGCGGTCGAAAAATTCCAGAAGCTTGACCTTCACGCTGTCCCGCTCGGCCTCCATTGAATTCTGCTCCGTGAGGCTGATGTGCTCGGCCAGGCTCTCCACGCCGCGGATGTTGTAGACGGCGTGCCCCTCCGGCGCGGAGACCCCGCCGTGCTTGGCGATGTGCCCTGCGACCACCCGGTGCACGACGAGATCGGCGTAGCGGCGGATGGGGGAGGTGAAGTGCGTGTAGTCCTTCTTGCTGAGGCCGTAGTGCCCGTCCGGGGTGGCCCGGTAGACGGCCTTCTTCAGGCTGCGCAGGAACTGCGTCCGCAGGGTGTATCCCTGCGGATGGGTCTTCAGGGCCTCGAGGAGCCGGCTGACTTCGGTGCGCAGCGTCAGGTCGCCGACCTGGATGCCGAACGTGGCTACGAACTCCCGGTACTCGGCGAGCTTCTCCTCGTCGGGCTCATCGTGGACGCGGTAGACGGAGGGCAGGCGCTGGCTGCGGGTCAGGTGGCCGACGGCTTCGTTGGCCGCCAGCATGAACTCCTCGATCAGCTGGTGGCTCTCGTCGTTGACGATCCGCTCCAGACGGTCGGCGTAGCCCTGCTCGTCGACGAAGATCTTCGTCTCGGGCATGTCGAGGTCGAGGCTGCCGTGGGCCATGCGCTCCTTGCGGAGCCTGCCTGCGATGTGCCAGAGCGAGCGAAGCCAGGTCTGGAGGTCGAGGAGCTCGGCGTCGCTCAGCTCGCGCAGGGCGCGCCCCGTGGAGCCGGTCTGGTGCTTGGGCGGCAGGGGCAGGGCGCGAATCGTCTCGAGGTCGTTTTCGAAGAGGAGGGCGTGCGCTTGCTTGTAGGTGAGGCGCTTGCGGCTGCGGATGACCGTGTTGGCGAAGCGGGTCTCCCGGATCTTTCCGTTCTTGCCGAAGGTGAGAAGGACGGCCTTGCAAAGCCGGTCCTTCGCCTCGACGAGCGAACAGAGGCCGTTCGACAGCTTCTCGGGCAGCATCGGAATGACGGTGCCGACGAGGTAGGTCGAGTTGCCCCGGCGCTGCGCCTCGCGGTCGAGCACGGTGCCGGGCCGGACATAGCTCGACACATCGGCGATGTGGATGCCCACGCGGATGTCGCCGCCCTCGAGCGGCTCGAGCGACAGGGCGTCGTCGAAATCCTTGGCGTCGTCGGGATCGATCGTGAAAACGGGAATCGAACGATAGTCCAGGCGGTGGGCGAGATCGCCCGGCTGCACCTCGCCCGGGATGGCGGCCACCTCGTGCTCGACGGCGACAGGGAAGCTCGTCTCAAGGCCGTACTTCTTGAATATGCCCAGGAGCTCCGCCCGGGGCTCGTGCGTGCGGCCGAGGCGCTCGGTGATCTCCCCGGGGATCGGCTGGTTCCGTTTCCGCCATTCGCCGAGCCTGACAACGACCTTGTCGCCTGGCTGGGGCGCCGGGTTCAGTCCGGATTGGGCGGGATCCGTAACGGTGATCGGGTGGATGAAGCGCGGGTCGTCAGCGACAACCTCGAAATTGCGGCCGCTGCGGGTCAGGTTGCCGACGATCGTATCGCGGCCGCGCTTGATGACGCTGACGACGCGGGCCGCTATTTCTCCCGGGCGCCGGGTCGCCACGCCGTGCAGGATCTGGACGGAAACGGTGTCCCCCGGCAACGCGACACCCGTCTCGTCCGGTGCGATCTGCCAGCCCGCATCCTTGGCGATGTGGACGGGGCCTTCGGGAACGACGAATGCGGAGCCGCCGGCGCGAAACTGGATCCGTCCGACTGGACCGGAAGGGTGCTCCGAACCGTGGCGCTCGGGCCGGGCAGCCTTGGGCTGGCGGCCGTGGTCGGCCGGCGCACGTCGCTGCTGGCCCCTGCCTTGTTGGGCATGGCCTGCCTTGGGCCGGGCATGATCCGAGGACGGGCCTTGCGCCTTGTCCTGCGGGTCCTGCCCCTGCTGCCGCTGGCCCCGACCCGTCCGGGGCTGGCCGCGCCCGGACTGCGGATCCTGCTTTTGTCCCCGGGCCGAATGCTGCGGCTGGGAGCGGCGCGATTCGCCGCGGGGGCGGCGGGCTTCGGAGACGGTAAGGCGGCCTTTCGGAGAGAGGACCGCCTGTCCCTTGACGAGGAGAAGGTCTATTTCCTGGGAAAGCGCGGGGCGCTGCTTTTTATTGAGGCCCAGCTTGTGGGCAATTTCGGCCTCGTCCGAAGGGACGTAGGAGGGCCCGCGCAAATGCGCGAGCAGGCGTTCACGGAGAATCATGGCTAAGACGGGCGGGGCGCGGGCGAATTCACAGGAATCCAGCCATCGAAAGGGGCCAAATTTTACAATTTGGCGACAGCGAATTGACTCAGCTGCGATGGCCTTTTGGCGCAACCCCGCTTTGGTGTTGGCTCATCAAACGCGCATCTGTAGGCAGAAGCGATGAAAATCGTCCAAGCGGCCAGCGAATTGTTCCCGTACGTGAAGACGGGCGGGCTGGCGGACGCGGTCGGAGCGCTTTCGGCTGCGCTCGCCGACAAGGGCCATGAGGTCTCCGTATTCCTGCCCGGCTACCGGAGCGTGCTCGACAACCCGGCTGTGGCGAAGGCCGAGCGCAAATTGCAGCTCAAGATCGAGATGGGCGACCAGCTGCAATCGGGCGAGGTGAGGGCTTTCTCCCCACGCACGAACCTCACGATCTATCTCATCTGCCGGGATGAATTCTTCGATCGACGCCGGCCCTACGGCACGGGCGAAAGGGACTACGACGACAACGCCAACCGGTTCATCTTCTTTTCCAAGGCCGTGGTGGAAACCATGCGCCTCGCCGACCTGCAGGCCGATATCGCCCACGGGCACGACTGGCAGACCGCGCTCGTCCCGCTGTTTCTGCGCGAGGCCGAGCGCCGCCACGGGATCACGCTCGCCGTGAAAACCGTTTTCACGATCCACAACATCGCCTACCAGGGGCTTTTCCCCTCGGCGACGTTCGCGAGCACGAACCTGCCGGATGAGTTCAACAGCATGGACGGCCTGGAATACTACGGCCAGATCAACCTCCTCAAGGCGGGCATGCTTTTCGCGGACCGGCTCACAACCGTCAGCCCGCGCTATGCCCAGGAAATCCAGACCCCGGAGTTTGGCTGCGGCCTCGAGGGTGTGGTGCAGACGCGGGCCGGCGACATCGTCGGCATCCTGAACGGCGTGGACATGGCGGTGTGGAATCCCGCGATCGATTCCCTGATTCCGGCCCGGTATTCCGCGGGCGATTCCTCGGGAAAAAAGGTTTGCCGCGCCGAGCTCCTCAAGCGGTGCGGATTCGATCCCAAGTTCGCGGGTCCGGTATTTGGAATGGTCTGCCGCCTCGTCGAGCAGAAGGGCATCGACCTCCTCCTGGCGAACAAGGACTTTTTCCTGCGCCAGGATTGCCGCCTTGTTGTCCTTGGATCCGGCGACGGGAGGCTCGAGGACGAACTCCGGGCGATGGTTTCGGAAGCGCCGAGGAAGCTGTCTCTCAGCGCGCGTCTCGACGAAGCCATGAGCCACCTCATAGAGGCCGGCAGCGACTTCTTCATCATGCCGTCCCACTTCGAGCCCTGCGGCCTGAACCAGATGTACTCGCAGATCTACGGCACGATTCCCATCGTCACACGCGTGGGCGGGCTCGTGGACACGGTCATCGACATCGGAGAGCACCCCGACACGGGCACCGGCCTCATGTGCGCGCCGACGGCCGACGGCCTTCAGGAAGCCCTTGGCGGTGCGATGCAGCTCTTCGCAAACCCAGCCCTCTTCGCTGCCATTCAGAGGCGCGCGTTCGCGCGCGACTTCAGCTGGCCTTCAGCGGCCGCCGGCTACGAGAAATTGTACCAGGATTCCCTGTAGACGCGCACTACAGCGGCGAAGGAGTGGGGCTTGCGGGAACCGGGGGCGGATTGCGGTCGGCGAACTGGGCCTGATGCCAATACGGGTAGGCCTTGGTCGTGGCACTGGCCGCATCGAGCGTGGCGACCTGGGCGGACGTGAGATTCCAGCCGACGGCGCCCAGATTCTGGCGCAGTTGCTCCTCGTCGCGGGCCCCGATGATGACGCTGGAGACCGTGGGACGCTGCAGGAGCCAGTTGAGTGCGATCTGGGGCACGGACTTTCCGGTCTCCTTGGCAACCTTGTCGATGGCGTCGACCACGCGGTAGACGTGCTCGTTCTCGACGGGCGGCCCGAATTCCGCAGTAGCGTGGAGCCGGCTTAGTTTCGGCAGGGGTTTTCCGCGGCGGATCTTGCCGGTGAGCCGCCCCCAGCCGAGGGGGCTCCAGACAAGGGAGCCAACGCCCTGATCCAGGCCCAGGGGCATGAGTTCCCATTCATACTCCCGGCCGATCAGGGAATAATACGCCTGATGGGCCACATAGCGGGAGAGCCCGTATTTCTCGGAGACGGCCAGCGACTTCATCAGGTGCCAGCCCGAGAAGTTCGAGCAGCCGAGGTACCGGATTTTGCCCGCGCGGACGAAGCCGTCGAGCGTCTGCACGACTTCCTCGACGGGCGTAAGCGCGTCGAATCCGTGCAGCTGGTAGATGTCTATGTAATCGGTGCCCAGCCGACGGAGACTGGCTTCGACGGCATTTGTAAGATGATAGCGGGAGGAGCCGACGTCGTTGTCACCGGGTCCCATGCGGAACGTGCCCTTGGTCGAGATGATCACCTGGTCGCGGCGGCCCTTGACGGCCTTGCCCAGGATTTCCTCGGCGAGGCCGTTCGAATAGATGTCGGCCGAGTCGAACATGTTGAGGCCGGCCTCGAGGCAGATGTCCACCAGGTGGGTGGCCTCCTTGACGCCGTTCTTTCCCCAGGCCTCGAAAAACTTGTTTCCGCCGAATGTCCCAGTGCCACCGAATGTGCCCGTGCCAAGGCTCAGGGCCGGCACCTTGAATCCCGAACCGCCGAGTTTTCTGAATTCCATGGCTAAAAGAGGATATTCAATTTCACGCGGGTCAAGGGCGCCCTTCCCGTGGGAGGGTGGGGAAACCCGCGTCCGCCCCTGCGTTCCAAAGGGCGAGGACGGGGATCTCCCCATTGTGGCCAAGAATGCTCACCGAGGCGGTATCCAGGGCAAAATGGAGGGCCTCCCGGACCGGAAGTCCGATCCAGCGCACGGCGAGCACGCGCAGAAACTGTCCATGCGAGAACAGGGCCGCCGTTCCCTCCATCGCGCGGAGCCGGGCCAGCACTTCGTCCGCGCGCCGCGTAATTTGCTCCGCGGATTCCCCCCCAGGACAGCCGTCCTCGAACACGTTCCAACGGGGGCGCACCGTGCGGATGTCGGCCGTCGTGCGTCCTTCGTAATCGCCGTAGTTCCATTCCTGCAGATTCCGATCCACCTGCGCCACGGCGCCAAACCCGGCGAGTTCGCAGGTTTGCCGCGCGCGCTGGAGGGGGCTGGTGAGCACGTGGCTGAACGCGACTTCAGCCAGTGGGCCGCGGAGGGCAGCCGCCCGATCCTCCCCATTCTTGGTGAGAGGCAGATCGGTGCGGCCGGTGTGCTGGCCCGTCAGGGACCATCGCGTCTCGCCGTGGCGAATGAGGAATAAACGGGTGGCCATGCTAGCAGGCTGTTTGGCGGATTTGGCTGCGTTCGATTCGCGGGGTCCCTCGGGCGGCGCTCAGGAGGCCGGAACCTTATCCCAATCCGTGTGGAAAGCGCCGGCGACATCAACCCTTTCGTAGGTGTGCGCGCCGAAATAGTCCCGCTGTGCCTGAATCAGGTTCGTCGGCAGCCATGAGCTGCGGTAGCCGTCCAGGTAGCCCAATGCGCTCATGAACCCCGGAACGGGCAGGCCGAGCCCGATGGCGGCGCCCGTGACCCGGCGCAGGTCCTCCTGGTGTTCCATCACCTTCCTCGCTGTTTCGGGGTCGAGAAGGAGGTTCTGAAGCCTGGGATTGCTGCGATAGGCCTCCTGAATGCCGTCGAGGACAGACGCGCGAATGATGCAGCCTCCGCGCCAGATCCGCGCCACGGCGGAGAGGTCGAAACCGTAGGAGTATTTGTCGGCGGCCGCGGTCAGCACGGCCATGCCCTGGGCGTAGGTGAGTATCATTCCGGCGAGGAGCGCGCGGCCGGTCTGCCGAAGCAGGGCTCCGCGATCGCCGGGGTAGGGGGCCGCAGTCCGCGGAAACACGGCGCTTGCTGCAGCGCGCCCGCTCTCCAGAAGGGACAGGTTTCGCATCGCGACGGCCGCATCGATCGTGGGAGCCGGCACTCCCAGCTCCATGGCGCTCTGCGATGTCCACATGCCCGTGCCGAGTTGCCGGGCGTCTCCGCGGATCTCGTCTATCAAGCGCTTCCCGGTTCGTTCGTCGCCTTTGGAAAAGATGTTTCCGGTGATCTCCACGAGGTAGCTCTTCAGCTCGCCTTCATTCCAATTGGCATAGAACTCATGGAGCTCGTCGTCGCTCAGACCCATGCCCTGCTTCATCAGGTCGTAGGTCTCCGCGATGAGCTGCATGAGGCCGTATTCGATCCCGTTGTGGACCATCTTCACGAAATGCCCCGCCGATCCGGGGCCGAGGTAGGCCACGCAGGGCTCGCCGGTGACCTGGGCCGCGGACGCTTCGAATACCGGGCGCACTCTTTCGTAGGCCTCCGCGGGGCCGCCGGGCATGATGCTCGGTCCCAGGCGGGCGCCTTCCTCGCCCCCCGACAGGCCTACTCCGAGGAGTTGGATGCCCTTGGGCGCCAGGGCGGCCGCGCGGCGATCGGTGTCCTTGAAATAGGAATTCCCGCAGTCGAGGATGATATCGCCCGGCTCCAAGTGCGCGAGCAGATCCTCGATTACCGAATCAACGGGCGGGCCGGCGGGCACGAGCAGCATGACCGCGCGCGGGCGCCGGAGCAAAGCGATGAACTCCTTGATTTCCGCAGCGCCGCGAACATCCCGGTTCGCAGCCTGCCCGCGCAGGGCCTCGACCTTGTCCCGATCCTTGTCATAGCCCGCCACCGAGAATCCATGGTCGCCCATGTTGAGAAGGAAATTGCGCCCCATGACGCCCAAACCGACCATTCC
>CAZJNA010000044.1:0-24543 GCA_964547325.1 uncultured Opitutaceae bacterium
CTTCACCGCCGCCGCCTTCCAGTGGCTCTCGATCTTCGTCGCCAGCCAGCTGATCATCATCGCGATCGCCAATCTCCCGCTGGAAAAGTGGCGGAGCGAAGGGGTCAGGCGCTGAGAGATTCTTACCCGCCGAGCAATTCCTCGGCGTGCGCCATGGCGCTTTTGGCGGTGCGGTCGCCGAGCATTCGGGCCAGTTCCCCCACCCTCGCCTTTCGGCTCGCCTGAATGGGCGCGATCGTGACGACCGCGCGGTCCTTCGACTGGTCCTTGGTCACGACGAGATGGCAGGTGGCCTGCGCCGCCACCTGCGGCAGGTGCGTCACGCAGAGCACCTGGTGGGTGCGCGCGATCCCGGCCATCTTTTCCCCGACGACGCGCCCGATCTCCCCGCCCACGTTCGCGTCCACCTCGTCGAACACGAGGAGCGGCACGGAATCGAGGTCGGCGAGGACGGTCTTGAGGGCGAGCATCACCCGCGCGAGTTCGCCGCTCGAGGCAATCCGGTGGAGCGGCAGCGGCGCTTCCCCGACGTTGGGGGAAAACAGAAACTCGCAGCCGCAATCGCCCCGGGGGCCCGGTTCGGCCAAGGGGACGACATGGATCGAAAAATCGGCCTTCTGGAATCCAAGCTGCGCGATCCCCTTGGACGCCGTCTTCGCGAGCTCCTTCGCCGCCTTTTCCCGGCGACCCCGCAAGCCCTGCGCCTCGGACCGAACCGCCTTCTCGGCGTCGGCGATCTCGCGGTCGAAGCGGGCCAGCGTTCCGGCGCGATCAGCTTGGCCCTCGAGGCTTCGCCGCATCTCGTCAGCGGCCGCAAGCACGGACGGCACGTCGCCGCCATGGCGCCGCTTGAGGTCGAGCCAGTCGTTCATGCGCGCGCCGAGCTCCTCCCCCTGCTCGGCGTCGGACTGAAGCTGCTGGCCCAGGGACCCGAATTCCGCGCCGAGATCGTTCAGCTCTGCGGTGGCCGCATTGAGCCGCGCCGCCAGTGGCCGGCTCGCGGGATCGAGGCTCTCGAGCCGCCGGGATTCGCGGAGCAACGCAGCCAGGCGCCCCTGGATGCCGTCCTCTCCCGTCAGGCCGCCGGCCAGGAGATCGGCGATGCCGATAAGCTCCTGGGCGCGGCTCAGCCGGTTGAAATCGCGCTCAAGCGCCTCGATTCCCTCGGCCGTGGGCGCGAGCGCGTCGATCCTCGCCAGCTGCTGCCGGAGGAATTCCACCTGGTCCGCCGACAGCTGGCTTGCGGCCGCGATCCGCTCCCGCTCCGCCCGCAGCGCGCGCCAGGCGCCGTGCCTTTCGCCATAAGCCTCGAGCGCGGAGGCGTTCTTCGCGAAGAGATCGAGCAGCTCGAGCTGGCAGGCCTCCTTGAGGAGCCGGCGCGGTTCGCTCGGCCCGTGAAAGTCCACCCAGTGCTCGCCCAACCGCTGGAGGGCGGCGAGGGTCGCGAGGCTTCCGTTGACCGTGATCTTTGGCGCCTTGTCCCGGGGAACCGTCCGCTTGAGCAGAAGAACGCCTTCCTCGCACGGGGGCAGCTCCAGCGACGCGAGGACGGCATTCATCTCCTCGGGATCCCCAAAATAGAGGGATCCCTCGACTTCGCAGGCCGCGGCGCCCTGCCGGATGATCGTCTTGTCCGCGCGCTCCCCGGCAAGAAGGCTGAGCGCGCCAAGCAGGATGCTCTTACCCGCGCCCGTCTCCCCGGTCACCGCGGTGAAGCCCGCCTCGAAGTCGAGCGCGACCTCCTCCAGCAGGGCGAGGTTTCGGATGTGCAGCGATTGGAGCACGGGGGAAGGAGAATGCGGAAAGCGGAAGGCGGAAAGCGAAAACCTGGCTCCGGAACCCGGGAGCCCGGTGCGCGGCGGCGGCTTCCGGCCGGCGTCCTCAGGCGCGCTCCGGGAGGGCGGCCGGAATCGGGGCCGGCGCGCGCCTGCGCCCCCGGAGCGAGACGCGGTGGCGGAGCCTGTCCAGCGTCACATAGACGACCGGCGTTGTGAAGAGGGTGAGCATCTGCGAAAAGATCAGCCCTCCCACGATGGATATGCCGAGGGGCTTGTGCAGTTCGGCGCCGACGCCCCCCTCGAGGGCCAGCGGAAGCGCGCCGAACATCGCGGCAAGCGTCGTCATCATGATTGGGCGGAAGCGGACGACGCAGGCCTGGTAGATCGCTTTCTCGGGGCTCAGCCCCTCCCCGCGCTCGGCGGCTATCGCGAAGTCGATCATGATGATGGCGTTCTTCTTCACGAGACCGATCAGAAGGATGATGCCGATCACGGCCACAATGGACAGTTCGTAGCGGGTGATCAGCAGGGCCAGCAGCGCGCCGACGCCGGCGGACGGCAGCGTCGAGAGGATCGTCAGGGGATGGATCAGGCTCTCGTAAAGCATGCCGAGGATGATGTACACGGCGAGCAGGGCGGCCCCGAGCAGGATGGGCTCGCTGGAAAGGGATTCCTGAAAGACCTTCGCCGTTCCCTGGAAACTCGCGTGAATCTCCGGCGGGAGGTGCAGGCCCGCGGTGACGGCGGATATCGCCGCCGTGGCGTCGCTGAGCGAATAGCCGGGATCGAGGTTGAAGGACAGCGTATCGGCGGGAAACTGCCCCTGGTGGCTGACGGAAAGCGACGTGTTGGAACGCTCAAAGCGGGCCAGGGCGCTCAGGGGAACCATCCGCCCGGCCGAGGACCTGACGAATATCTTGTCCAGCGAGGCCGGATCGGTCTGGTACTTGGGCGAGGCCTCGAGGACGACATGGTGCTGCGTCAGGGCGGTGTAGATCGTGGATATCTGGCGTTGGCCGAAGGCGTCGTAGAGCGTGTTGTCGATCGCGCCCAGCGTGACCCCGAGGCGGGCGGCGGCGGACCGGTCGACGACGACGCGGGCCTCAAGCCCCGTCGTCTGCAGGTCCGTCGTGACGTCCTGGAAATGCGGCAGCTTTCGAATCTCCGCGAGCACGGCATTGGACCAGGTGTGCAGTTCGGCGAGGTCGGGGCCCGTCAGCGTGTATTGGTAGGCAGACTTGGATCCCCGCCCGCCGACACGAAGATCCTGGGAGGGCTGCATGAAGACCCCGACCCCCTCCACGCGGGAGAGCTGCCTGCGAAGCCGCGCGATGACGGTCTGGATGTCCACCTTCCTCACCTCGAGCGGCTGCAGCTGGACGAAGAGGCGGCCCTGGTTGCCCCCGCCGCTCACGCCGGAAATGATGGCCTCGATCGCGGGGTCCTTCAGCATGACGTCGATCACCTGGAGCTGCTTGTCCCGCAGGGAGGCAAAGGAGATGTCCTGGGATCCCTCGACGGTGCACATCATCTGTCCGTTGTCCACGATCGGGAAGAATCCCTTGGGCACCAGGATATAGAGGACGACGGTCGCGACCATCGTGCCGATGGTGATGCTCAGCATGAGCCTCTCCCGGCGCAGCACCCAGGCAAGGCCCCGCTCATAGCCCTTCTGGAGGCGAAGGAATCCGGATTCGAGCGCGCGAAACAGCCGATTGGGCCGATCCGCCGAGGATTCATGGCGAAGGAATCGGCTGCACATCATCGGCGTGAACGTGAGCGAAACGACGCCCGAGATCAGGATCGCGCAGGTGAGCGTGAGCGCGAACTCGTGCAGCAGCCTTCCGACGATGCCCGTCATGAATATCAGCGGGATGAACACCGCGACCAGGGAAATGCTGATCGATATGACCGTGAAACTGATCTGGCGCGCCCCCTTGAGGGCCGCCTCCATCGGCGTCTCGCCGGCCTCGATGTGACGGACGATGTTTTCGATGACCACGATCGCGTCGTCCACCACGAAGCCCACGGCGACGGCCATCGCCATGAGCGACAGGTTGTCGAGCGTGTAGCCGACGATGTGCATCATGCCAAAGGTCCCTGCCAGCGCCAGGGGCACGGTGAAGCTCGGTATGAGCGTGGCCCAGAACCTCCGGAGAAAGAGGAAGACCACCATGACCACGAGCGCCACCGATATGAGCAGGGTCGCCTCGATGTGGTTCACCGAGGACCGGATCGTGCCCGTCTTGTCGATCGCGACGTGCATCTTGATGGCCGGCGGCATCCACTTCGTCATCAGGGGAATGAGGGCTCGAATCTGGTCGGTGGTCTGGATGACGTTGGCCCCGGCCTCCTTGAAGACCCAGAGGCTCACGGCCGGCTTGTCGCCGTACCAGCCCGCCTGGCGGGTGTTCTCCGTGGCATCCACGATCTGACCCAGGTCCCCGAGCCGGACCGCCGCCCCATTTTTCTGGTAGACGACGAGCCCCCGGTAGTCGCTCGCCTCGGGAAGCTGGTCGTTGACCTTGAGCGTGTAGGAGTTGTCCGGCCCGTCGATGCTACCCTTGGGAAGGTTCGCGTTCGAAAGCCCCACGAAATTCCGGATGCTCTCGAGGCTGAGCCCCATCGTCGCGAGGAAAGCAGGATCGACCTGGATGCGAACCGCCGACTTCTGGGAGCCGTTGACGAGGACCTGGCTGACGCCAGCCACCTGGCTCAGCTGCTGGGCGATGACGTCATTCGCGTAATTGTAGATATCGCCGGGGGGCACCGTGCTCGAGGAAAGGGCGATGAACATGATCGGCGAATCGGCCGGATTGACCTTCCGGTACCCCGGGGGATGGACGAGACCCGCGGGAAGGTCGCCCGCGCTCGCATTGATCGCGGCCTGGACGTCGTGGGCGGCGCTGTCGATGTCGCGGCTGAGATCGAACTGGATCGTGATCTCGGAGCTGCCGAGCGAGCTGTTCGAGGTGAGTTCGCTGACGCCGGCGATCTGGGCGAAGCGCCGCTCGAGCGGCGCGGCGACGGAAGTCGCCATGGTGACCGGGTCCGCCCCGGGCAGATTCGCCTGAACCTGGATCGTCGGAAACTCGATCTGCGGAAGCGGAGCGACGGGAAGGGACCGGAAGGCGACCAGCCCGGCCAGGAGCAGGCCGAGCGCCAGAAGGGACGTGGCGATCGGCCGGCGGATGAAGATCGCCGACAGGTTCATTTCGCCGCCGCAGGCGCCGCCGCCCGGGCCCGCGCGGGCTCGCCCGAGCGCGTCAGCCAGCGGCTAAGCCGGTCCATGTAGAGGTAGATGACAGGGGTGGTGTAGAGCGTGAGCAGCTGCGACACCAGGAGGCCTCCGACCATGGTTATCCCGAGCGGGCGCCGAAGCTCGGATCCCGTGCCGCCCTCGATCGCGAGGGGCAGCGCGCCGAGAAGCGCGGCCATCGTGGTCATCATGATGGGGCGGAAGCGCAGCCTGCAGGCCTGGAAGATAGACTCCTCGGGCGGCAGGCCCTCGTTGCGCTCGGCATCGAGCGCAAAATCGATCATCATGATGGCGTTTTTCTGGACGATCCCGATCAGGAGCACGATCCCGATCAGGGCGACCATCGAAAAGTCGATCCGGCACACGTTCAGCGCAAGGAGCGCCCCCACGCCGGCCGAAGGCAGCGAGGACAGGATCGTGATCGGGTGGATGTAGCTCTCGTAGAGGACGCCCAGGACGATGTACACGACGACGATGGCGGCGAGGATCAGCCAGGGCTCGCTTGCGAGCGAGCTCTGGAATTCTGCGGCGCTGCCGGAGAACGAGGTCTGGATCGTCTCGGGCAGTCCGATCTCGGCCTGGGCCCGCTGGACCGCCGCGACGGCATCGCTGAGGAAATATCCCTTGCGCAGGTTGAAGGAGATCACGGCGGCAGGAAACTGCCCCTGATGCGTGATGACGAGCGGGGCCGTCCCCGTTGTGATCGTCGCGATGGCGCCCAGGGGGACAAGGGGGACCGAGGCGGAGACCCCCGTCGCCGACACCCCGGCGTTCGCGGGCACGTAGATCTTGCTGAGGGCCGCGGGATCCTGCTGGTACTCGGGGGTGACCTCCATGATCACGCGGTACTGGTTCAGCTGCGTGAATATGGTCGATATGATCCGCTGGCCCAGCGCGTCATAGAGCGTGTTGTCGATGTCCGCGGGCAGGACGTTGAGCCGCGAGGCCTTGTCCCGGTCCACGGTGACATTCACCTGGTATCCGTCCGTCTGCTGGTCGCTGGCGACCGCGCTCAGCCCGGGAACCTGCGCCAGCTTGTCGACCAGGCGCTGGGTCCAGAGCGCGAGCTCGGCCCCGTCCGAGTCCTCGAGGATGTACTGGTACTGCGTGCGGCTGACACGGCTGTCGATCTGGAGGTCCTGGACCGCCTGCATGTAGAGCGCGATGCCCTCGACGTTCCTCACCCGGTCCCGAAGCCGGGCGATGATCTCGTCCGCGGTCGCCTTTCGCTGCTCCCGGGGCTTCAAATTGATGGAGATCCGCCCGGTGTTCAGCGTGGCGTTGATCGTGCCCGTGCCGACGAAGGAGGTCACGCTCGCGACGTCCGGATCCTGGAGGACGATGTCGGCTATCGTGCGCTGGTGCGCGGCCATGGAGCGGAAGGAGATGTTCTGCGCGGCGTCGGTGACGCCGACGATCAGGCCGGTGTCCTGCGCCGGCAGGAGGCCCTTCGGCGTGACCACGTAGAGGACGAGCGTGGCGGCGAGCGTGACGACGGCGACGGCAAGGGTCAGGGGCTGGTGCCCGAGCACCCAGCGGACGCCCCGGGTGTACCACGCGAGCATGGCGTCGAAGACACGCTCGCTCCAGGCGAAGAGCGGCCCGTGCCGCTCGTCGCTCTCGGGGGTGAGCAGCCGCGAGCACATCATAGGCGTGAGCGTGAGCGAGACAAAGGCTGACACGATGACCGCGATGCTCAGGGTGATTGCGAACTCGCGGAACAGCCTTCCGACGACGCCGGTCATGAATAGGAGCGGGATGAAGACCGCGATCAGCGAGACCGAAAGGGATATGACCGTGAACCCGATCTGCCTCGATCCCTTGAGGGCCGCCTCGAAGGGCTTCTCGCCCGCCTCGATGTAGCGGACGATGTTCTCGATCATCACGATCGCGTCGTCCACCACGAACCCGGTCGCGATCGTCAGCGCCATCAGGGAGAGGTTGTCGAGGCTGAAGCCGATGAGGTCCATCACGCCGAACGTGCCGACGATGGCGAGCGGCAGGGCGACGCTGGGGATGACCGTCGCCCACAGCTTGCGCAGGAACAGGAAGATGACGAGGACGACGAGAATGACCGTGAGGACCAGGGTGAACTGGACGTCTGCGACCGAGGCGCGGATCGTCGTCGTGCGATCCGTCAGGATCGTGACGTGGACGGAAGGGGGGATGGCCGTCAGCAGCTGCGGAAGGAGCTTCTTGATGCGATCGACGGTCTGGATGATGTTCGCCCCGGGTTGCCGCTGGATGTCCAGGATCACGGCCGGCTTGTCGCCGTACCAGCCGGCGAGCTTGGTGTTCTCGACGCTGTCGACCACCCGCCCGACGTCCTTCAGCCGGATGGGCGCTCCCTTGCGGTAGGCGACGATGATGTCCCGGTAGTCGGCGGCGGTAAGCAGCTGGTCGTTGTCGTTGATCGCATAGGCCTGGTGCGATCCGTCGAAGCTCCCCTTGGGCGCGTCGACATTGGCGTTAGCGATCGCGGTGCGGATCGTCTCGAGGCTGAGTCCCTGGGCCGCCGTCGCGGCCGGGTCGATCTGCACGCGGACGGCGGGCTTCTGGTTGCCTTCGATCGTGACGAGGCCGACCCCCGTCACCTCGCTCAGCTTCTGGGCCAGCAGCGTGTCCGCGTAGTCGTTGACCTTGTCTATCGGGATGGTCTCGGAATAGATGGCGAGGGTGAGGATGGCGCTGTCGGCGGGGTTGACCTTGTTGTAGACCGGCGGATTGGGAAGGTTCGCTGGGAGGACGCCCGAGGCGACGTTGATCGCGGCCTGCACGTCCTGCGCGGCGCTGTCGATGTTCCGCTCGAGGCTGAACTGGAGCGTGATCGTGCTGACGCCGAGCGAGCTCACGGAATTCATGGACGTGAGCCCGCTGATCTGGCCGAACTGCTGCTCCAGAGGCGTCGTGACGGACGAGCACATCACGTCCGGAGCGGCGCCCGGAAGCTGCGTCGTCACCTGGATCGTCGGAAAATCGACGTTCGGAAGCGCGGAGATCGGCAGCAGGAAATAGCCCAGCAAACCGAGCAGGATCACGCCCGCCATCAGGAGCGAGGTGGCGATCGGCCGGCGGATGAAGATTTCGGAGACGTTCACTGACCGCCCGGGGAATCGCCGGAAGATCCGGGGCCCGGAGCCCGCTGCCCGCTCCTGGCGCGCGCGGCTCCGGCGACGTTCACCTTGCTGCCATCCTCGAGCTTGTACTGGCCGTCGACGACGACCTGCTGTCCGGGCTCAAGCCCCTTGTCTATGAGGGCGGTGCCGGAATCGATCTGCGCGACCTGGATCGGAATGGCCTTCACCGTCGAATCCTCGGCAATGACAAAGGCGTAGGCCCCCTGGGGGCCGCGCTGGACGACGCTGGCCGGGACGACGATCCCCATCTTCCGGGTCTCAACGAGCAGCCGGACGTTCACAAACTGCCCGGGCCAGAGCGCGAGCTTCTCATTCGGGAACGAGGCCTTGGCCTTGATCGTGCCGGTAGCGCTGTCGATCTCGTTGTCCACGACAGCGAGCGTGCCGACATCGAGCGGCTGCGGGCCGTCCCCGGTCGCGAGAACCTTAAGCTTTGTCCCGGAGGCGATCAGCCGCTGGACCTGGGGCCAGTCCTGCTGGGGGAGGGTGAAAACGACCGATATCGGCTTCAGCTGCGTGATGACCACGATGCCGCCCGCGTCGGAGGTCTGCACGACGTTGCCCTGGTCGACGAGCCGGATACCCGTGCGTCCGCTGATCGGGGAAGTGATGTGGCAGAAGCCGAGCAGGACGGAGGATTGCTCCACGGCCGCCTCGTCGGCCTGCACCGCCGCCTTGAGCTGGTCCATGCTCGCCTTCTCCGTGTCGACCGTCTGCTGGTCCACGAGCCCCTTGACCAGCAGGGAGGAATTGCGGTTGTAGGTGACCTCGGCATTGCTCAGCTGAGCGGCGTCCTCGGCCTTCTTCGCGACCGCCTGGTCGAACTGCGCCTGATAGGTCCTTGGGTCGACGACTGCAAGAAGGTCGCCCGCCTTGACGTCCTGCCCCTCGACGAACGCGATCTTCTGCAGGACGCCATTTACCTGCGCGTGGATGGTGACCTGATTGAAGGCCTGGACGGTGCCGATTCCATCCAGATACATGGGCGTATCCTTCTGCATGACACGCCCCGCCTCAACCATCACGGGCGCGCCACCACCCCTGCCCCCGCCAACGCCGGCCTCTTTGTGGCAGCCGGCGATAAGCGCGACGAAGGTCAGGCTGGCGGCCAGATGAGCCGGGGAGAATCTATGCATGGGGACGATAGTCGCGTCGAACCTGTTGGTCTTGATGAACGGAAACGTAGAAAGTGGATCGGTATCGCTCCGGCGCAAGCTTAACGCCGCGAATGCCCGGATGTTGCTGCACCGCCGGCCATTGTTAATAAAACTTACCTGCCCCTTAAGAATCCTTGCTTGCGGATCCGCCGACAAGCTTCTCCAGGGCGTCCACCCGCTTGAACAGCTCAGGCATCCGCTGGCGCAGAAGAAAGAGCCTCTGCTCAAGGATATAGGGCAGGGCCGGGGTCCCCCAAAGCGCCGCCCCGGGGGGAACATCCCTGCCTATGCCGGTCTGGGCCCCGATCTTCGCCCCCTTGCCGAGCGTGATGTGCCCGATGATTCCGGCCTGGCCCCCGAGGACCACATAATCCTCCAGTGTCGTGCTTCCGGCTATGCCCACCTGGGCGCAGATCATGCAATGCCTCCCGATGACGACATTGTGCCCCACCTGGACGAGATTGTCGATTTTCGTGCCCTCCCCGACCCGGGTGTGGCTGAAGCGCGCCCGGTCGAGCGTGCTGTTCGCGCCGATCTCGACATCGTCGTCCACGATCACCGTGCCGATCTGAGGCACCCGTTCGTGGCGCCCGCCCACGAATTCATACCCAAAGCCGTCCGATCCCACCACAACGCCGGGATAAAGCCTAACGCGGTTTCCGAGCGAGCATTCGGCGGCCACGACGGCGCCCGGCATGAGCCAGCAGTCCTCGCCGACGGCGGCCCCGCGCCCGAGGAACACCTGAGCCTGGAGGTGCGAACGGGCGCCCACGGTCGCGCCGGCCTCGACGACGCAGAGGGGACCCACGGTCGCGGAAGGCGCGATGACCGCGCCCGGGGCGACGCTCGCCGAGGGATGCACTCCCGCCGCGGGCTTCGGCCATAGCACCTGCTCCAGCCGCCCGCAGAGGCGGGCGAGAGCGGCCGAGGGATCGTCGACGAAGAAGAAGACCTGCCCCGGACGGGGCTCGCCGGAGTAGTCGGGCGGCAGAAGCACGGCCGACGCACGCGTGGAAGCGACATCGTCCCTGTATTTGGCATTCCCGAGGAAAGCCAGGTCGCCGGGCTGGGCGGCCGCGAGGCCAGCGATCCCCCGGATCGTCTCCGAGGTCGATCCGGAGACCCGGAGGGGACCGACCGCGGCGGCTATGTCCTGTGGGGTGAAGGCGACCTGCATGGAGCCGAGAATGGGGGATATTTCAGCGGGTGCGCAATGCCGTGCATTTCCATCCGGGCCGGAACAAAAAAGCCCCGCTCGCGGGAGCGGGGCCTTGAATTCAGCGGGTCCTTACTTCGCGGGAGCCGCTATCGGCGGCAGCGCGACCTGGGGAGTTGCGGCGGCAGGCGCGGCGGCGGGGGCAGGAGCCGGGGTCGCGGGCTTGTCCTTGGCAATCTCCGCCATCACCTCGTCGGTGACGTCGTACGCGGGATCGGAATAGATGACCGAATGGGTGATGCCCGGCTTGTCGAGCAGCAGCGTGGCTCCGCGGCGCTTGGCGACCTCGGTGGCCTTCTGGCCGATCTCGTCGATCATCAGGGCCTGGAAGCTCTGCGTGCGCTGCTGGAACTCGCGCTGAACGGTGGCCTGGAAATTGTTCCGCTCATTGAGCCGGGCCTGCAGGTCGTCGTATTTCTTCTGGGCGTCGTCCTGGGCCTTCTTGACCGCGTCGGCGGTCGCGGTCGGGTTCTTCGACTGCTCGACGAGCTCGTCGATGCCGGCCTTGAGGGCGTTGAGGTCCTTGGTCATCTGGTCATACTGCTGCTGCGCCGAGGCCTGGTCGGCGTGGAGCTTGGCCATCTGGTCCTGGGTCTTCCAGTGGCTGTCGAAGACCTTGGCCACGTCGACGACACAGATCTTCGGCGCCGGCTGGGCGTGTGCAAAAAGCGCGACGGAAGCGAAGGCGCCGGCGGCGAGGAGTTGCTGAATGGTTTTCTTCATGGAGTCTTTTTGGGAATGAAAGGGTTATTAGAGCAAAATCAGAAGCGGGTGCCAAAGGAAAAATTGAACTGGTTGCCGTTCTTGTTGGGGAACAGGGCGTCGCTGCGGATCGGGAAGGCGTAGTCGAGGCTGAGCGGGGCCCCCAGGACAAAGAGCCGCAGGCCCACGCCGAAGTCGTCCTGGTAGTTGACGGGGCTGAAATCGAACGATCCCCGGTTCACATAGCCGGCGTCGTAGAAGATTGCAAAACGCACGGGGCTGACGATGTCCAGGGAGTATTCCGCGGTGAACTCGGTCCGGGTCTTGCCGCCGACCGGCTCCCCGAAGATATCGCGCGGGCTGACCTGCCGGAATTCATAGCCGCGCAGATCGTCCGGACCGCCCAGGTAGAACGCGTCGTAATAGGGAAGCGTCTTCGTCGAGCCGAACGTCACCGCGACGCCCGCGTGCGCGATCAGGGCCAGGGTCTGCTGCTGCAATTCGAAGAGCTCGAAGAACTGCGAGCCGTGGAAATCGAAGCTGTAGTAGTTGTTCTTACCGCCGAGCGGGCCGCCCGAGAGCGTGGAGGTGAGCTCCATGAAATTGCCGGAAGTCGTGCTGATGATCTTGTCGCGCGTGTCGCGGGTGAGGGTCAGCGACGTCTTGGACTCGGAATTCTTGCCCGCCGCGGAGGCGATGACGGACGAGGCGTTCGGGACGACGTTGTTGATCTCGATGATCTCGTACGTGTAGGCCAGGGTCGCGTCCACCAGTTCGAATAGGTGCTTCCGGAGGTAGACCGTGCCGCCCAGATCGACCTCGTCGTAGTACGCGCTGTTGTAGTCGGACGTCGTGCGGAAGAGGCTGAACCCGAGCGCCAGCTGCTTCTGGAAGAGATAGGGCTCCTCGAAGGAAAGGATGGCCTGACTCGACAGCTGGCCCAGCTCGAGGCGTATGCGGAATTTCTGGCCGTCGCCCTGGAAGAGCGAATGCGGGTTGAAGAGGTCGAAATTGGACTGGGATATTTCCGCGAAGATCGAGGCGCGCTCGAGCGTGCTGTAGCCCGCGCCGAAGGTGAGGTTTCCCGTGCGCCCCTCCTTGACCGCGACGCGGAGGTTGCGCCGCCCCGGGATGTTCGTGTCCTGCGGCGAGGCCTCGACGTCGTCGAAGAAGCGCGTGTTGTCCAGCCGGAGCTTGCTGATCTTCATCCGCACCGTGTCGAACGTGTCGCCGGGACCCATGACGAGCTCGCGGATGATCACGGTGCTCTTGGTCTTCGTGTTTCCCTCGACGACGACCGACTCGACGTTGAACTTCTCGCTCTCGTCCACCTGGTACACGATGTCGATGTTGCCGGTCGTCAGGTTGGGATTCTTGAGCAGGCGGACCCGCGTGTCCAGGTAGCCGTCCTTGCCGTAGAAGTCCTCCAGGCGCTCGACGTCCTTGTCGATCAGCGTCGGGGAGAAGACCATGCTGCTCTTCATCCGGGCCACCCGGCGGAGAAGAATGCCCGAGTGCAGCTTGTTCCCCGTGAATGTTATGCTGCCGATGTGGTACTGGCGGCCCTCGCTGATCCGGATGACGAGCACGAGCTTCGTCGGCCGCGGGTACTCGAAGAGCACCTTGTCCTCGGCGATGTCGACGTCGAGAAAGCCGCCCTCCCGGTAGTAATCCCGCAGCTTGTCCAGGTCGTCCTCGAACTGCTCGTCCTTGAAGCGCCCGTGACCGGTGATCCAGGAGAACATCCACCAGCGCCGCGTGTCCATCAGGCCGCGGAGCCGCTTCGCCTTGACGTGGGCGTTGCCGACAAACCGGACGTCGGCGATCTTGACGCGATTGCCCTCCTTGATGAGGAAGACGACGGTGCCGAAGCCGGTGCTCCGGTCCCGATCCACCCGGTAGGTCACGGAAACCTGATTGTAGCCGACCTTCTGGTAATAGTCGCGGATCTTCTCCGAGTCCTCCTTCACCTGGCGTTCGTCCAGGGCCGTGTTGGGCCGGGTCTTGACCTCCTTTTCGAGCCGCGGGATCTTGACCTGCTTGTTTCCCTGGTAGCGCACGAGCAGGACGCGGTACTTGGGCGTCACCTCGACCACGAGGTTGAAGGTCCGGGGATCGACCGCCTCGCGCTTGATCTCGATGAACTCGAACAGGCCGGTCTTGTAGAGGTTGCGGATGTCGCGATCCAGGATCGTGTCGTCGAGATCGCCGCCCTCGTGCACCTGCATGTTCGCCCGCACGATCTGCTCGTTCACGTTAGCCGTCCCGACGAATTTCACGGTGATGGTGCCGACGCGGTATCCGGGGCTCGCCTGCTGTCCGGAGCTGGGCGCCGTCTGGGCAGCCACGGGCGCGATGGCTGCCGCCAGGGGCAGCAGGCAGGCGGCCAGGAGACGGAGCAGCCCGCGCCAGGAGTTACTGGGTGAAATTTTCAAAGCGGGTGATGTCTCGAAGGAAGGTGAGCTTCTTCTCTCCTACCGGCCCATTTCGTTGTTTGGCAACGATTAAGTCCGCGGAATCCGCGGCAACCTGATATTTTTCATCTGCGTCCTTGGGTCGGGTGAGCATGAGCACTACGTCGGCGTCCTGCTCGATCGATCCGGATTCGCGCAAATCGGCAAGCCGGGGGGCGCGGTTCTCCTTTTCGGAAGAGCGGTTGAGTTGGGATAATACAAGGACGGGCAGATCAAGTTCCTTCGCCAAGGCCTTTAAACCGCGGGAAGCCTCGGCCACCTGCTGCTCCCGGGGTGCCTGGTTGTCGACCGGGCTGAGGAGTTGCAGGTAGTCGACGATGATGAACCCAAGCTTTCGCCGGGCATGGACCCGGCGCGCCTTGGCGCGCAACTCCATGATTGACAGATGGCTGGAATCGTCGAGGAAGATCGGCGCCTTGGAAAATTCGTCGGCCGCCTGGAGCAGCCGCTGCTGCTCGTCGCCATTCTTCGAAAGCAGCCCCTCGCGCAGGAGCCTCATGTTCACCCGCGCCCGGGAGCAAAGCATGCGCAGGGCGAGCTGGGAGGCGCTCATTTCGAGAGAAAAGATCAGGGTGGCGACGGGATCCCCCTGTTTGGGCAGCGCCGCAGCCTCGGCAAAGTTGAGCGCGAGGGAGGTCTTCCCGATCGAGGGGCGGGCGGCCAGAACGATCATTTCCTGGCGCTGGAACCCCCAGGTCAGGGAATCGAGGTCCTTGAAGCCCGAAGTGACGCCGGTCAGCTCCCCCTTCTTCATCATCATCTTCGTGATGACGTTCATCGCCTCGTGGGTCGGGTCCTTCATCGGCTTGGCCGAATCGGATATCCGGTCCTGGGTGACGCGGAATATGTCCTGCTCGATCTTGTCGATGAACTCCTCGAGCCCGCCCGAGTAATTGAGGCAGTTTTCCACCGCGCCGGTTGCCGCCTTTATCAGCTCCCGAAGGAGGTGCAGCTCGCGGACCTTTTCCACGAAATACTGGGCCTGCGCCGTCGTCGGAATGCGGCCGCTGATCTGGGCCAGATAGGCGTAGCCGCCCACGGCATCGAGCTGCCGGGAGGTCTTCAGCTCCTCGGCCAGGACGGCGACGTCCACCGGCGGCCGCCGCTGGTAGATGTCGCAGAGCTTCTCGTAGATGATCTGGTTCGCCGGGATGAAAAAGGCCGCGGGCGGAAGCTTGGCCTCGAGGCAGCGCGCGATCGTCTCGGATCCATCCAGGAGGCAGCATGAAAGCAGGTACTCCTCGGCCTCCACGCTATGCGGCATTCCACGGCCCGCCCCGGGCGCCGAGGGTGTGACGATGCCGCCATGGCGGCGGGCAGACGGGGAAGGAGAGGCGTCGTCGACCATGCGGCTGCGGCCAAAAATGCGAGCGGCGGAAGGAGGGGAACGCAACGCGGACTTATTCTTTGTTGTTCACAGCAGCCTTCGGGAACCAAGCCTCCGAAATCGCCGCCAGTCGCAATTTCGGAGGCGCGGCCCCTTCGGGGCTACCTGGCGCCCTTGGCCTCGGCCTGGCGGGCATCGCCCTTCCTGGCCGGTTCGGGCGTCTTCTCCTCGGCGGCGGCGACAATCGGGTTCTCCGAAACGACGTCGAAGGGGACCTCGACGGAGACGTCGGCATGCAGCTTCACCTTGACCGTATGATGGCCGAGAGTCTTGACCGGGGTGAAGAGATGGATCCGCTTCCGCTCGATCGTGAAACCGGCGGCCGTCAGCTTGTCGTGGAGGTCCGCGGCGGTGATCGCGCCGAACATCTTGCCGCCCTCGCCCGTCTTGACGACAAACGCGTCCAGGTGGGCCTTCTCGAGCTTTGCCCCGAGCGCCTGCGCGCCCGACAGCTCATGGGCCTCGCGCTCGGCCCGGCGTTTCTTCAATGCCTCGACCTGCTTCCGGTTCGACTGGGTCAGGGGAACGGCCATTCCGCCGGGCAGCAGGAAATTGCGCGCGTAGCCGGCGCGCACCTTGACTTGGTCGCCTTCGCCGCCGAGACCTTCGACGGGCTTTAGGAGGAGGATTTCGTGATATGCCATGGGATGCGGATGAGGATGCTTGCGGACGCGTATTTGCCTGCGGAAAGGGGCCAAAATTCTCAGGGCTGTTTCCCGCTGTCAACGCCCAATCCTGACCCGGCCGGGCCTACTTGTTCAACTGGGCGCTGGAGACCTCGCCCAGGATCCTGACCGGGCCTATGTCCACCCGCCCCTCCCTGGCCGGCTGGAACTCCGCCGTCACCACCTGATCGTTGCTCTTCCCAAAGTAGTCCGATGCGACACGCCCCATCCGCGGCAGGGCGAGTCGGAAGTTCATGCCGGGGGCCCTCATGCTCATCCGCGCCGTCCAGAGGAGCTTCTTCTTGTGGTCGTGCGACAGCTTCTGGAAGTCCCAGGCCTGGATGATGACAAAATACCGGTCCTCGTGGAGGTTGGCCATCAGCGTCCTCGCAACCTCCGTGGGCATCAGCTTCTGCCCCTCCCGCGCGAGCTGGCTCGTGTAGCCCAGCAGGCCCGCGGCCGAATTTGCCGACATCGTGTGCGCCATCTTGTCGATATCCATGGCGAGGTTGATCGCCCC
Organism: uncultured Opitutaceae bacterium; assembly: GCA_964547325.1. Classification (GTDB taxonomy): domain Bacteria; phylum Verrucomicrobiota; class Verrucomicrobiia; order Opitutales; family Opitutaceae; genus Palsa-1447. The sequence continues at coordinate 16,296 of CAZJNA010000044.1, forward strand.
CTGCTGCTGGCCGTTGAAAATATCCCGCTCGACGCTCTGCTGGGAGCCCGCCTGGGACGCAACCGCGGATGACGCCGTGTCCATCGTCTGCCCCGCAACCGCAAAATCCGCGAGGTGCGGATCGTAGGAAGTCGGATTTTCGATCGCCTGCTGTTCGTACTCATTCACATAGGGAATCGTCATCCCCCAGTGGACGACGATGATCTGGTCGGCGCTCGCCGCGTTCCGGGCCGGATAATATTGCTGCCGGGCGAGGCTCTTCGACAGCAGCTGGACGATGCCGTCAAACGAGGCCTTCTCGATCGACGGATCGCGGCAGGTGCCCTCGAAGTATTCACCCTTGGCGATGATGTAGCTCTCCTTCCTCGTCTTTCCGTTTCCGGCCTTTTCCGAGGCATATTGCGGATCCGCCCACGCGCGCACCGTGACAAAGTTCTCCGCGCTCGCCTGGTTCAGGCAAAGCAGGCAGGCGGTCAGGACGGGGAAGGCAGCGGCACGCATCTCGGGGTATGCGGAGCGGCGTTTGGCCGATACCGCAGGGGTCGGGGGTAGCCGCCGACTAAGGCGGCAAAGGCCGCCCTCCGGCAAGCCTAAAGCCGGGGGCGCTTCACAACGTTGCACAAGCGCACTTTCGGCGCCACAGTGCCCACCCATACCCCATGAACCTAAGCGAACGCTGGGCACGCACGACCGGCCGGGCTCTCGGCTTCTTCACCCAAAAGCCGGTGGCCCGCGGCAAGGCCGTCGCAATCATCGCCGGCCTCATCCTCGTCATCGGCGTGGCGGACTGCCTCCTCGGGATCCAGATCTCGCTCTTCATCTTCTATCTCGTGCCCCTGTGCATGACCGTGGCCTGGCTGGGCGCGCGCGCCGCGATCGCGACAACGGCCGTGATCATCGCCGTGCGAATCACAGGCGATTTTATCGCCGTCGGCTTTCGGCCCCTGCCCTTCTGGACCTGGTGGCACATCGCAGCCGGCACGATCACCTTTTCCCTCATCAACTGGATCCTGAACGCCCTTATCTCGCTCCATCGCGACCTCGAGCAGCGGGTGAAGGAACGCACCAAGGCGCTCCATGAGGCGGCCATGACCAGCGAGCGCCTGAAGCACGAGCTCCTGGACATCACGGCGCGCGAGCGAAACACGATAGGACGCGAGCTCCACGACGAGCTCGGACAGCACCTCGTCGGCACCGCGCTCGCGGCGCAGGTCCTGAGCGAACGCCTGGAGGCCCGGGGCGACGAGGCGTCCTCGGACGCCCGCAAGATCGTGGCCTGGGTGGAAGGCGGCATCGCGAAGACCCGGCAGATCGCCCGGGGCCTCCTCCTCTCGCGCATCGAACCGGAGGAATTGGGCAGGGAGCTCGGCGAATTGGCCGCAGCGAGCAGCCGCGCGGGAATCTCCTGCCGCTTCCGCCTCGAGGGAATGCCCGAGCCGGGCAACGCATCCACGGCGGCGCAACTTCTGCGCATCGCGCAGGAAGCGACCCGGAACGCCGTCCGCCACGCCCAGGCCCGCCACGTGGACATCACCCTCGCGGGCGATGAGCGCGCGACCTGCCTCGTCGTGGAGGACGACGGCCGCGGGCTGCCTCCCGCGGAGGAGCGGGGCGGCGGCATGGGGCTGCGAATCATGGAGCACCGCGCCGTGCTTGCAGGCGGAACGCTCTCCGTGATCACCGCTCCCGGGGAGGGAACGCGCGTCATCTGCCGGCTGCCGGCTGCCTCGTCCCCCGCATGAACCTGCGGCGCATCCGCATCTTTGTGGTCGACGACCACCCGCTCGTCCGCGAGTGGCTTGGCAATCTCCTCCGTCTGCAGCCCGATTTCGAGCTCTGCGGGGAAGCCGAAGAGCCCGGCGCCGCAGCCGAGGCGATCGAACGGCTTTGCCCGGACATCGCCATAGTCGACCTGTCGCTGAGGAGGGGCTCCGGGCTGGACTTGATCAAGGATCTGCACGGCCGCTGTCCGGAAACCAAGGTGATCGTGCTTTCCATGCACGAAGACATCACGGATATCCTTCGCGCCCTCCGGGCGGGCGCCCGGGGCTACGTAATGAAGCAGGAGTCGTCCGGCCAGGTCGTCACGGCCATCCGCAAGGTTCTTTCCGGCCAGATTTACGCCAAAGCCGAAGTCCTGGCGCAGCTCGCGGAGCGCATCGTCGGGCGGCCCGAAGAGGAATCCTCGGGCACTCCCGAAACCCTGAGCGATCGCGAGCTTGAGGTGTTCCGGCGGCTCGGCGAAGGCCAGGCAACCCGGAGGATTGCCGACGAATTGGGAGTGAGCCCGAAGACCGTCCAGACCTACTGCGCGCGCATCAAGGAAAAGCTGAACATGGCAAACGGGTCCGAATTGATGCGCGAGGCGCTCCGCTGGGTCGACGCCAAGCGCCTGTAGGGTCCCGCCTGACGCGATTTACCGCGCGCGCCCGGCAGACGCGCCGACCCGTTCCGGGGTAGGCTTGCGCATGCCACCCCAAATCAGCCTCCCCGAAGGGGGAGCGTCCTACGCCCTTGCCTCGGCGCTGCTGCCCGAGGCAAGGGCTGTTGTGAGCCCGGCTTCCGCCGCTCGCAACACCCGCCGTCGCGCTCCAATCAGCGCGACCATACTGACCCACAACAGCGCGGCGCACCTCGGCGAGGTGCTGACCGCGTTGCAATGGTGCAACGAAGTCGTCGTCCTGGACACGGGATCGGCTGACGAGACTGCCCTCATCGCGGGCGACTTCGTCAACGTCCGCTTCCACCGGATGAGCGGGCCGTTTCCCGGCTTCGGACTGGCTCACCGCCAGGCCGTCGCGATCGCCCGAAACGACTGGATTCTGTCTGTCGACAGCGACGAGGTCGTCTCCGACGGCCTTGCGGCAGAGATCATGGGCCTGAGGCTCGATCCGCACGCGATCTACGCCATTCCTTTCCGCAACTTCTTCAAGGGAACGCTCATCACGACATGCGGCTGGTCTCCCGACCGTCACGAGCGGCTCTTCAATCGCACCTCCGCCAACTTCTGCGAGAGCGTCGTCCATGAGCGCGTGCGCGCCCCGGGTGCGTCGGTCCGGCGGCTGCGGCAGCCGATCCTCCATTATTCCTACGGATCCCTCGACGATTTCCTCCGGAAAATGCGCGACTACGGGACGCTCTATGCGAAGCAGCACGCCGGCCGCAAGTCATCCGGCCCGTTCAAGGCGCTAACCCGCGGCGCATGGGCGTTCGCGAAGAGCTATCTGCTGCGGCGCGGAATCCTGCAGGGTTCCGCGGGCTTCGCGATCAGCGCATACCAGGCGCAGCTTGTCTTCTGGAAATACATGCTCCTCGACGAGGCCAACCGCGGGCTCGGCGCATGAGGTTGTTGGTATTCGCCTACCACCGGGCCACCGCGGGCCCGTTCGGCAACGACCCCGCGATGCTCGACGCCCATTTCGGGCACCTGGCCCTCAACTACAACTGCGTGCTTCCCGGCGAGCCGCTGGACCGGACGCGGTTGAACGTATGCCTGACATTCGATGACGCCACGTTCGACTTCCATGCGGTCGTCTTCCCTCTCCTCGGAAAGCACGGCCTGCGGGCGCTGCTTGCGATCTGCCCCGGATTCGCGCGCGAGCGCGTGGACGCATCGGCCGAGGAGCGCCTGAAGGAGCGCTCCGACGCGGCCGACGCGCACCCGAGCCGCGGAGGCTTTTGCACCTGGCCGGAATTGCAGGAGCTGGCCGATAGCGGCCGGATAGCCGTCGCGGCCCACGGCTACACGCATCGCCGGCTGGACCAGCCCGGGACCGACCTGTCCTCGGAGATTCTCGTGCCCCAGTCGCTCCTCGCCGCCCGGCTTGGCCAGCCGGTCGAGAGCTTTGTGTTTCCGTATGGCCGGTTTTCCCCGGAAGCGCTCGACACCGTGCGCAAGAGCTACCGGCACGCAGTCCGCCTGGGCGGCGCCGGCAACCACAGCTGGAGCCAGCGGCTCATCTACCGGATCGACGCCGACGGCATGGAGTCTCCCGACGCCCTGTTCAAACCCTCGCGCCTTGCGGCCTACAGGGCACGCTATCTTTGGAACCGGATCAGGTTGCGCTAAACCCGGCAGGGCGGGCCTTCTTGCGCCCCAGGCGCGCGGCCCAGAGACGGACGCCGCCCAAAATCGCCAGGGCGCCGTCGAACCAAAGGCTCGGCGCCCCTCCCCCTCCGCCGCCGCCCCCCGAGCCGCCGCTCGGAGTGTTTGGCGCAAGCGTGAGCGCCGCCGCGTTCGAAGTCACCGAACCCGCAGTATTGGTGACCGAGACCGTGTAGGTGCCGGTCAGCGCGGAGTTGATGTCGAACAGCGTGATCGTCGAACTGTTGGCCGTGGACGCGATCACGGTGTTCGTGAAGCTCGAGAGTGGTATGCCGTTGCGGTACCATTGAAACACGAGTTCCGATCCCGAAGCGCTCACGCTCAGGGTGGCTGTCGTGTTCATGCCGACCGCCTGGCTCGACGGCTGGACCGTGATGACCGGCGGTGACACGAGCACATTCAGGACGGCGGGGATCGAGCCGACGGTCCCTGCGGGATTTGTTATGTACACAACGTAGCTCCCTGCGTGGCTCGCCCCGACCGAATTGAGAGTCAGCGAGGGCCCCGTGGCGCCGAACAGATATCCGTTGTTGAGCGTCCACTGGTAGTTGAGGCCGAATCCCGTGGCGCCAACGCTCAAGGTGACGTTGGTTCCCGCGTTCACCGTCCCGCCGACAGGCTGGGTCGTGATGACCGGCAGGTCCACCGGGACCGCCAGAACGGTCAGCGTGGCCGGATCCGAGGTCACTGATCCGTACACGTCGGTCACGACGACCGTGTAGGTGCCGGCCTGGACCGCGCTCGCCGAGAAGAAGTTCAACGTCGCGGTGGCGGATCCGGAATAGAGGCCGCCATCGGCAACCGTGTTGCCGTTCAAATACCACTGGTAGGTCAGCGGAGTTCCCTGGCCGGAGGCAACCACGGAGAAGTACCCGTACGAGCCCGGGTTCAGGACCAGGCTTGCCGGCTGGGCCCCGATGTCCGGGGCCGTCAGCAATACGGCGTATTCGATCGGATCGAAATTATAGAGATCCTCGGACCCGAATTGGCCGGGGTGCGCGTTGCGGTAGGCGAGCGGCACCATGAGCTGGCTGCGATCGGTGATCCCGTAGGCGGACCAGTGCGCGAAATTCGAGTCCGTCATCAGGTCGAAGGGCGATAGAAGCCGGAACCCCGGCGGGGCCGAGGACTGGCCGGTGTTCGGGTAAACCTGGACGGCGTTCCACGCCGCGCCGACCGCCAGGTCGAAGTCCACGGATTCGCGCAGATCCGCGTACCCGATGAAATTCCCGGCGGTCACATGGGCGCCGGTCCCGAGTCCCGGCGACAGGTTGACGTGAAAAAGATGGACCTCGAAGGCCGGGTACCCGTCGGGGCTGATGAGGATCTGGTTGCCCCGGATATCGCCGTTCGAGAGCACCTGCTGTTCCGGCGTGACGGAGGTGATCGTGCCCGAGGTCGGCGCGAACAGGGACAGCGACTGCTGCGTGTTCAGGTATTTTTTCCGCGGCTCGAAGTAGTACTTCAGGCTTCTGTCGGCGGACTCATAGTTGTCCGTGTACGAATGCCCGACGCCGGACCGGTACTTCGCGATGGCGACGAGGTTCGCCGGATCGACGTAGTCGCGCGTGATGAATTGCGGCAGGGGCGTGGCAGGATTCCAGGGCTGGCTGAAATCGACCGCCGAGCACGGCAGGACGGCCGCGGCAGACAGGCCGAGTGCCATGAGCCCGAGGTGCGCCCATCGATGCATCGATGGGCGAGGGCCGCGGCCGTGCATGAGCCTGACTCGGAAAAGAACGCCCGGAATCTAGAACGGCACGTCCTCGTCGGGGCCGTCCGCCGCGGGCTTCGCGGCGCGGGGCGCGGGCGATCCCTGACCGGACGAATCCGCGTCGCCCGCCGGGGCGCCCTGGCCGCCGCCGGAGGACCCGCGCGACGATAGAAACTGGACGTTGTCGAGGACGACCTTGAGCTTGCTGCGCTTCTGCCCGCTCGTCTTGTCCTCCCACTGGTCGAACTTCAGGCGGCCCTCCACCATGGCAAGGCTCCCCTTGCTGAGGTATTTCGAGACAAGCTCTCCCTGCTTTCCCCAGGCCTCGATGTCGACAAAGGTCGTCTCGTCGCGGGTCGCGCCCGATTCGTCCTTGAACTGACGGTTGACCGCGATGCCGAACTGGCAGATGGCAGTCCCCTTGGGCGTGACCCGCAGCTCGGGATCGCGCGTGAGGTTGCCGATGAGGAAGACTTTGTTGAGGTAGGCCATGGGGGTGGTGCCGCCGGGTCCGTCAGACGGACTCGACGAAGGTGCGGTAGACCGCGTTGTTGAGCCGCAGGCGCTCCCGGAGCTGGGCGGGGCCCTGCTGGGGCGCCGCGAATGAGATCTGCACGTAGGTCGCGCCGGGGAAGGCCCGGTCGGTGACCCGGACGAAATCCTTGCGGCCGAGATTCTCGACGGCGGTGACGTCGCCCTGCACGGCGGCGATTTCCTTTTTCACGCCGTCGATCATCTGCTCGACGGTTTCTTCCCTGCCGCGGTTGTCGAGGATGAAGGTGGCGCGGTAGTTGCGTTTGGTCGGATTCATGGGTCTTTGCGATTGAGGTGATTCATGGCCTGGTCGGCGCCGCGTGCGAGCAGCAGTTCGAGGCCCTGCACGTAGTGTTCCAGTTTCTGATTGATTATAACAAGTTGTTCGGGGGCAAATTTTCCGAGGACGTAGTCCTTGAGGTCCATTTCCGGAGGCTGCTTCGGGCCGACCCCCAGCCGGTAGCGCACGAAGCCGTCCCCGAGGTGCTCGAGGAGGCTGGCGACACCGTTGTGGCCGCCCGCGCTGCCGGTCACGGTCACCTTCAGGCGGCCGCAGTCGATCGCGCAGTCGTCATAGACTACGGCAATCGCCTCCGGAGCGATCCGGTGAAACCGCGCAAAGGCGCCGACGGCCCGGCCGCTCTCGTTCATGAAGGTCAGCGGCTTGGCCAGCCAGCAGGTGCGCCCGGGCTCGATGTCCCAGCGGGCGACCTCGGCCTCGAAGGAGGGCTCGACGCGCCAGGCAAGCCGATGCTTCCTGGCAAGCGCCTCGACGACCATCCATCCGAGGTTGTGGCGGGTTTGCGCATACTCGCGGCCCGGATTTCCGAGGCCGGCGACAAGCGCTATGGACATGACAAAGAACATCCGCCGGGAACCCTCCGGTGAGGAGGGCCGCGGCGGAAAAGCTTACTTCTTGGCGGGTGCCGCGGGCTTCGCGGCGGCGGCGACGCCCTTTGCGGGGGCAGCGCCCTTCTTGTCGCCGGCGGGAGCGGCCCCGGCCTTGGCGTCCCCGGCGGGTGCGGCTGCCTTCCCATCGGCGGGGGCTGCGGCTTTCGCATCCCCTGCGGGTGCGGCTGCGGCGGCCTCGCCTTCTGCGGGGGCTGCGGCTGCGACGGGCGCCTCGACGACGACCTCGGCGACCGGCTCGACGCAGGCGACCACGACCTGGCCCTTCTGGTCCAGAAATTCGACGCCTGCGATGGGCTTGAGTTCGCCGAGCTTGATGGTCTCTCCGACCTTCAGCGGCGTCACATCGACTTCAATGAGGGCGGGAAGATCCTTCGGCAGGCAGCGGATCCGGAGCGTGTGGGTGTTCACTTCCAAGACGCCGCTCTGGTTCTTGACGCCAAAAGCCTCGCCGGCGAGGTACACGGGCACGCGGATCTCGAACTTCTCGTCCGGCTTCACCTCGTGAAGGTCCACGTGCAGAAAGCGATCGGTCATCGGATCGCGCTGGATCTCCTGAAGAAAGGACAGCGCGTTCTCGGCGTGGCCCTCCCGCTTGAGTTCGATCAGGACGGCCCGGCCGCCCACGGACTTGAGGAGCCGCACGAATTCCGGGCCCTCGATCGAGAGCTTCTCCGGCTCGGCGCGCTTCCCGTAGAGGATCGCGGGAATGCGGTTGACCTTGCGAAGGCGGCGGGAGGCGCTGCGACCGGTTTGGGCGCGCGACGTTACGGTGAGCGTGAGCTGGATTTTCATGATTTCGTTCCCCCTGAGACCCCGAGAATCGAGGGCAGGCGTAGTTGAAAGGGTGGCCATAACAGAGTGCCGGGAACCCGAACGCAATCAAAAGTTGTGGCCCCGCCCGGGCAGGCGGTCTTTGCTTTCCACCATGCCTGACGACCGGCCGATCCATAGCCCCCGCCTTGCCGAGATCATCATCCCGGGTG
>CAZJNA010000045.1:0-19215 GCA_964547325.1 uncultured Opitutaceae bacterium
TCGAGGTAGCCCTCGTCGATCGAATTCCGCTGGACGAGCGGGGTGAGCGTCTCACACAGGTCGAACATCCGGCGGGACACGTCCCCGTAAAGCCCGGAAGTGTGGGATATCATGATGAGGTCCGGGCAGACCTTGAGGGCGGTCTTTGTGGGCATCGGCGTATAGACGCCGGCAGCCCGGGCCTCGTAGCTCGCCGAGGAGATGATGCCCCGCTCCCGGCCGCCGACCGCGCACTTCTTCCCGCGAAGCGACGGATCACGGGCCTGCTCGCAGGACACGAAGAAAGCGTCTGCGTCGAGGTGGACGATCGTGGGCAGCCCGGGCACGGCTGAGAGCCAAAGGCCGGGTCGGCGGCGAGCCAAGGGAAAGAATCCGGGATTGTCGAAGCGCCGGAGATGGCGCAAGTTGGCAGGATATGACCGTTGGAACGGACAAACCTGCCGCGCCGGCGCCGAGCGATTTCATCCGCGACATCGTCGCGCAGCATATCGCGGAAAAACGCTATCCGCAGATCGTTACACGATTTCCGCCGGAGCCGAACGGGTACCTGCATGTCGGCCACGCAAAATCGATCTGCCTCAATTTCGGGATCGCGAGGGAAAGCGCCGGCCGCTGCAACCTGAGGATGGACGACACGAATCCCGCCAAGGAGGAGGTCGAATACATCGAGTCCATCATCGCGGACGTGAAGTGGCTGATCGCCGGCTGGGCGGACCAGGTGCTCGGCCTCAAGCCGTCGAGTCCGGAGCCCTTCTACGCAAGCGATTACTTTGAGCCGCTCTACGATTTTGCCGTCGCCCTCATCCGGAAAGGACATGCCTTCGTGTGCGACCTCTCCCCGAAGGAAACCGAGGAGTACCGCGGAGCGCCGGACCGCCCGGGCCGGAACAGCCCGTACCGCGACCGGTCGATCGAGGAGAACCTCGATCTTTTCGGGCGGATGCGGGCGGGGGAATTTCCCGACGGCGCCAGGACGCTCCGCGCGAAGATCGACATGGCGGCGCCGAACATCTGGCTCCGCGATCCCCTGCTCTACCGGATCCGGCACACCGTACACCACCAGACCGGCGCAACGTGGCGGATCTATCCCCTCTATGATTATGCGCACTGCCTGAGCGACTACCTCGAGGGCATCACCCACAGCATCTGCACCCTGGAATTCGAGGTGCACCGCCCGCTCTACGACTGGATCCTCGAGCACCTGGACCTGCCCAGGCCCCTGCCCCGCCAGTACGAATTCGCAAAGCTGAACCTCGGATACACGGTCGTCAGCAAGCGCAAGCTGCTCCAGCTCGTCCAGGAGGGCATTGTCACGGGATGGGACGATCCGCGCCTGCCGACGATCTCGGGCCTGCGCCGCCGCGGGGTCCCCGCGTCCGCCGTCCGCCAATTTGTCCAATCCATCGGCGTCACGAAGTACGACAGCGTGACCGACGTCGCGGTCTTCGAGCACGCGATCCGCGAGGAGCTGAATACGGCAGCGCCCCGGCGGCTCGCCGTCCTGAAGCCGGTGAAGGTCGTCCTGACGAATATCCAGCCCGGCGAGACCATCGAATGCGACGCCCTCGACAATCCGCAGGACGAGGCTCCGAAGACCCGCAAGCTAGCCCTCACCCGCGAAGTCTTCATCGAGAGCGACGACTTCGCCGAGGTCCCCCCGCCCAAATACCACCGGCTCAAGCCGGGAGGCGAGGTCCGGCTCAAGTACGCCTGCATCGTGCGCTGCGACGAGGTGGTCAAGGACGCGGCCGGCGCCGTCATCGAACTGCGCTGCACGGCGGACCTCTCGACGCGAAGCGGCGGCCCAAATTCCGACAAGAAGGTGAAGGGGACGATCCACTGGGTCAGCGCGGCCCTGAGCGCGGAGGCGGAAGTCCGCCTTTACGACCGGTTGTTCTCAGTCGCCGAGCCGGATGCGGACGGAAAATTCCTGGAGCACATCAATCCGAAGTCGCTCGAGGTGGTCTCCGCGCGGCTGGAGGCGTCCCTGCGGGACGCAGCCCGCGGCCAGCCCTTTCAGTTCGAGCGGCTGGGCTACTTCACGCGCGATTCCGGCAATGCCGCTGCCGGGCGGCTGGTGTTCAACCGCATCCTCCCCCTGAGGGACACCTGGGCAAAGGCCCCGGGCGCCAAAGCTTGATCCCCGCGGACGACTGCTTCAGTTCGAACCTGTGAAACAAAGCATCGTCACCCTCGACCTCGAGGGTGTTCTAACCCCGGAAATCTGGATCGCGGTCGCGGACCAGACCGGCATAGCCGAATTGCGCCGGACCACGCGGGACGAGCCGGACTACGACAAGCTGATGCGCTACCGCCTTGAGATTCTCGACCGCCACGGGATCACCCTCGGCCGGATCCAGGCGATCATCGGCGGGCTGGCTCCCCTGCCGGGAGCCGTGGAGTTCCTGCAGACGCTTCGCGACGAGCTGCCCGTCATCATCCTTTCCGACACCTTCGAGCAGTTTGCCGCGCCCCTGATCCGCCAGCTCGGATGGCCCACCCTTTTCTGCAACCGCCTGGTCGTTGAGGGCGATCGCATCACGGGCTACCAGCTCCGCCAGCCGGACCAGAAGCGCCACGCGGTCATTGCGTTCCAGTCGCTCAACTACCGGGTGATCGCGGCGGGCGACTCCTTCAACGACGCGACGATGCTGGCGCAGGCCGACCATGCGTTCCTCTTCAGGGCCGCCGACGCCCTCGTCCGGCAGTTCCCTAAATTTCCCGCCGTCGACGAATACGATAAGCTTCTGAAGGCGATCCGCGGCTTTGCCGCCTAGGCCGCCAGGAACCGCCCTATGCGGGCCAGGATGCGCTCGCGTCCGAGGACCTGGAGAATGTCCGTGATCTCAGGCCCCACGTTCGTGCCCGTCAGCGCCAGGCGCGCAACCGCCTGGTAGTCGCCGAAGGCCAGGCCGTTGCGCCCTGCCATTGCCTTGACCGCCTCTTCGAGCGCGGGAGCGCTCGAAAAGTCCGCGCCCTTGAGGACGTCCTCGAGCTCGCGCAGGCGCGCGATCGGATCGCCCTTGCCCATGACTTTTTCCCGCACCTTGGCGTCGATCGGAAAATCGTCGCTCCAGAAATAAGCGGTGTAGGCCGGAAGCTCCTCGATCGCCTTCACTTTTTTCTTACAGATCAGGATGACGTTCCGAAAGTACTTTTCGTCGGCAAGGGCGGCCGAATCGGAATTCTGCCCCTGGAAGAATTCGCGGGCCCGGCGCACGTAGTCATCGGGCGCCAGTTCGACAAGGTACGACCAGTTCATGTGGGCGAGCTTCTTCTCGTCGAAGCGGGCGTTGCTCTGGTTGACGCCGGGGAGGTCGAAAAGGCGGACGATGTCGCCGATCGGCATCTTCTCGCGATTGTCGCCGGCTCCGGGGTTCCACCCGAGAAGGCAGAGGAAGTTGACCAGGGCCTCGGGCAGGAATCCCCGCCGCTGGTATTCCTCGATCAGGGCCCCCTGGTCGCGCTTGGACATCTTGCCGGGGCCGTTCTGCTTCAGGATGAGCGGAATGTGGGCGTAGACCGGAAGGGGCGCCCCGAAGGCCTTGAAGAGCTCGGTGTGCTTGCTCGTGTTCGAGAGGTGGTCCTCGCCGCGGATGACATGGGTTATCCGCATGGCGATGTCGTCCACCACGTTCACGAAATGGAAGACGGGGGCGCCCCCGGAGCGCACGATCACAAAATCCTTCTCCTCGGTGCGCTCGACGCGCCCCCGGATGGCGTCCTCGATGACCTGGGGCTCGCCCGATATCCTGAAGAACACGGCCCCCTCCTTCTCATACGCGCGTCCCGACGCCTTCAGCTTTTCGAGGTATTCCCGGTAGACGTCCGCCCGCTCGCTCTGGCGGTAGGGGCCGAAGCCGCCGCCGATGCCGGGACCCTCGTCCCAATCGAGGCCCAGCCACCTCAGGCTGTCGTAGATGACATTGAGGAATGGCTCGCTGTTGCGCGAAGCGTCCGTGTCCTCGATCCGCAGGATGAAGGCGCCGCCGGTGTGCCGGGCATAGAGCCAGTTGAAGAGGGCGGTCCGGGCGCTTCCGATGTGGAAGAAACCCGTCGGACTCGGGGCGAAGCGGACGCGGACCTGGGACATGGAAGGGGGGAATGATATCGGCCTGACAGAAGGCCGCGGGTGAATAGCCTACTCCGGTGGATTCCGCTCCCGCTGTCAAAGACTCCCTCCCTCCCGCTCTCGATCCGCGAAAAATCACCGGCCGCCTCGAGGCGGCGGGCCGTGCGGCTGGATTCGACGTCGAGCGCTTCGGGGAAGCCTCGGGCTGCCCGCTCCTCGCGCTGACGCGCCGCACGCCGGGGCCCCGCCCGAGGATCTATCTCTCGTCGGGTATCCACGGGGACGAGCCGGCCGGCCCGATCGCGCTGGCCGAGCTGCTGGAAGCGGGCACCTTCGACGGGCGGGCTGTATGGTTCATCTGCCCGCTCCTCAATCCGGAAGGCTTCATGCGCGGAACCCGCGAGGATGCCGCGGGCCTCGACCTGAACCGGGACTATCGAAACACCCGCTCCCAGGAAATCCGCTCGCACATCGCGTGGCTCGGCCGCCAGCCGAATTTTGACGCCGCCTTCTGCGTGCACGAGGACTGGGAGGCAAAGGGATATTACCTGTACGAGCAGAATCCGGACGGAAGGCCGAGCCTCGCGCAGGGGATGCTCGAGGCGGCCGCGCGGTCGTGCCCGATAGACACCAGCGTGACCATAGACGGCAGGGAGGCCCGGGACGGAATCATCCGGCCGGATGGCGATCCGTGGCAAAGGGAGCTGTGGCCCGAGGCGATCTACCTGCGCGCGCATCACACGCGGCTTGGCTACACAATCGAATCGCCCTCCGCGTTTCCTCTCGATCGGCGTGTCGCCGCGCACCGGGCCTCCCTGAGCGCGGCCCTGGGCAGGATTTGCTGAAACGAGCGCTTTCTGGCATGCTTTAGGCTCGACGAAAGGCTAAAGCCCGGCGCGGTTTGCGCCGAGTAAAGTTGCAAAGCATGTGTTCCGGCAATAGCCTGGCTGCAGGTTTGATGAACGATTTTCCGCTTATGGAAGATCCGGCCTCCAAGACGGCGGCCGAATGTCCTCGATATGGGGCGCTGAGGCGCACGAGAGGACACCCGCTCAATTTAGGCGGCTCGGCGCGAAGCCGGCCCGCTCGCAGCAGAACAGGGGAGCTATCCAACCATGAATAAATACAATGACAATGGGCTCATCGTCTCCGGAATTCATTTCGAACTCACTCCATCGCTCAAAACTTTTGTGAGTGAGAAGGCCGACCGGCTTTTCCGGCACGAAGAACGCATCGTCCGCCTGCGGGTGGAACTGGAATGCGACCCCAAGGAGACCGTGGGAACCCGTTTCAAGGCGAAGGGCCACGTGGCCATCCACGGACCCGATCTCAACGCCGTCGTGGAGGCTGACGAGTGCCACAAGGCCGTATCCCTGCTTATCGACAAGCTCGACCGGATGCTCCGCAGGCGCTCCCGCTGGCAGAAGGTGAAGCGCAAGCAGCCGCACGCAGTCGAACTCGGCGTCGCGCTTCCAAAAGCGGTCTGACGGCCGGACTGTTCAGCGCCGTCCGTCCTTCGGAGGGGCGGCCATGATGGACAGATTGGCCCTGGCCTTGTCGTAGCCGGGCTTGAGGCGGAGCGCCGTCTCAAATTCCATCCTGGCCTCGTCCGGCTTTTTCAGCCGCAGGAGGGCCGCCCCGAGGTTGTTGTGCACCTCCGGCAGGTTGTAGTTCTGCCGGAGGGCCTCCCGGAACTCCTCGACGGCCTCCTCCACCCTTCCGTCCTGCAGGAGCACGTTGCCCAGGTTGTTCCGCGCCTCCCGGCTGTCGGGCTCCAGCTGGAGAACCTCCCTGTATTGCGTCTCCGCCTCGGAGGGCCGGCCCGCGCGCACGAGCGTGTTGGCCAGGCCGAGCCGGGTCGGCACGTTCAGGGGCCTCAGCCACACCGCCTGCTGGTACTGCCTGATCGCCTCGGGATACCGGCCCGCGTCCGCCAGGGCGGCCCCCATGTTGTTGTACGCGTCGGGATAGTTCGGCCTCATGCGAAGGGCGACCACGTACTCGGCCAGCGCCTCCTTGGTCCGGCCCCCGTGCGCCAGGGCGTTGGCGAGGTTGTTGTGGACCTCGGGGATCGCGACCCCGAGGTCCAGAGCCCTGCGGTACATGGCGATCGCCTCGGGATACCGGCCGCGGGCCGCCAGCGCATTGGCGAGGTTGAAGTGAACCTCCGCGTTTTCCGGCTGCTGGCCGAGGACCACCTTGAATTCGGCGAGGGCCCCATCCACGTCATCCACCTGCATCAAGGCCACGCCGAGGTTGTTGTGCGCGTCCGCATAGAATCCCGGATGAATCCGGATCGCCTCGCGGTATTCCGCGATCGCCTCGGGAAGCCTGCCCTCGTCCGCCAGCGCGGTCGCATGATTGTTGTGCCCCTCGGGATAGTCTCCCTTGAGCCGAAGCGCCTCCTCGTACTGCGCGAGCGCCGGCTCAATCCTTCCCTCGGCCAGGAGCAGGTTCGCATAGTTGTTCCGGGCAAAGGCGTTGCCGGGATTCTTAGCGACGGTGTCCTGCCACAGTTCGATGTTCGTGCGATAGACCCGGTTCCGATGCACCGACACGGCGCCCAGGGCGCAGGCGAGGACGGCGACAACCGCGAGAAATGCCGATTTTCGCGCGGTGGGCGAAAGCTTCAACCGGCCGCAGGCCCGATAGAATCCGACCGCGCACAAGGCGAGGATCGGCGCGAGCGCGAGATACATGCGGTGCTCCGCCGTCGTCTGGCGGGGGCACGGAATCAGGCATGTCGGGGACAGGATTGCGAAAAACCAGATTCCGAAGAAGCCCGCCCAGGGGCGGCGGATGAATGCCCAGACCGTTGCGCCGACGAGCGCCGCGATGAGAGCCGCCTGGGGGATGACCGAGGCCGGGTTCGCAACCGCCAGTTGTCCGTAGTCGAAAATCTGCCCCCGGGGCCAGAATGTCAGGCGCAGGTAGGTGCCGATCGCCTGGAATTGCGTCAGGTAATAATCCCACGCCTTCATCCCGGCGTTGAAGCCGACCGTCCCGTTGCGGCTGTTCGTCCCAAGCGTCAGCGCAAGGACGAGAATCCAGGTGGCGGCCAGCGCGGCGTACAGAACCCGGCGTCGCCGGATGGCTTCCCTGAAGCTGCCCGCGGCGAAGGTCCTGTCGTAGAGGAGCACGATGACCGGAGCCGACGCCATCGTCTCCTTGGTGCCCATCCCGATCAGGCAGGCACTGAAAAGCGAAAATCGGAAAGCGAAAAGCGCCAGGGAGTTCCGATCTCCGAATTCCGATTTCCGCCTTTCATCTTCCGCCTCGAGCTCCACGCATCGCACGAAGCAATAGAGCGTCAAAAGATAGCACAGCCCCATCAGGGACTCGGCGCGCTGGACGACGTAGGTGACGGACTCGGTGTCAAGCGGATGGACGATCCAGAGAAGGGCGGTGGCAAACGCGACGAGCGCGGCATCGGCGCCCGCCTCCGAGTCCGGGCCCGCGGTTTCCGATTTCCGATTTCCGCTTTTCAGCAAAAGCGTTCTCCGGATGAAGCCAAACAGCGTCAGCCCGGCGAGAATATGGATGAGGACGTTCCCGGCGTGGTAGCTGCCGACCCGGATCCCGCTGATCGCATGGTTGACCGCGAAGGACAGGTTGAGGACCGGGCGGCCGCTGACCGACGTATCGGCGGGAGGATGGAAAGCCGTCGGCCAGATGTGCCGGATCGATTCATTCCGCTCGATGGCTAGGATGTCGTCGAAGACGAAGGGGACATGCAGGCTGTTCCAGTAGACCGCTGCGGCTGCGCCCGCCAGGAAGGCCGCGGCCAGCCATCCACGCGGGATCATCGGGGGCTCAGCCTGAACAAGCCCGCCCCGTGCCAGGGAATCTCGGGAGCGAATTGTCCGGAAGACACGCCGAGATCCGCCTTCATCCACAGGTCGCGCACCCGGCACCCGGCGGCGAACCCGGCGGCGGCCAGATCGACAGGCACCTTGTCGCCGGCGCCGGCCCCCGCCTTGTCGCGCGTATTGAACAGCGCGAGGTATTTGTCGGGCGAACCCGGAATGTCGGCGATCCAGGCGACGAAGCCATCCCGGCGGAAGAGCTGCCGGTTGGCGGCGCTGTCCCGGTCGACCGCCAGCACCTCGTCGTTGGTCACAAGGGAGATCGTGGGACCGTCCAGCTTCGTGAGATCGGCCCCGAGGATGAGCGGCGAGCGGGCTATCGACCAGAGGGTCATGAGGGTGCGCTGTTCGTCAGGGGTGAAATGCGTCCCGCGCCGGCCGAGATCGATGGTCCCCAATGGAAGCATGTCGGCGTCCGGAAAATGCCCCGCCGCCCGGTACGGCGTCCAGCGGTTGAGCCGGGCGAACTGGTCGAGAAGCGCCTGCCAGTCGTCCCAGAAATCGCCGCTCACGCGCCAGAGGTTGGCCCGGGCCGCCACGTGGGAACCCTCCGCAACGGGAGTCGGCCCGGGCGAAACGCTGAGGACCATCGGGCGCCCCGCGCGATCGATCGCAGAGCGGATGGCGTCCAGTTCCACGGCGTGGTAGGGCTCGCCGAGATCGTCCACCTTCACGAAATCGACGCCCCACTGGGCGAGGAGCGCGAAGACCGAATCATAGTACGCCTGGGCGCCCGGCTTCGACATGTCCACGCCGTACATGTCGGTGTTCCAGGAGCAGGTGCTGCCCCGGTCGGCCACGTCGCCCGCACGGAAAGACGTCCCGAGGATCGGCAGATTCCGATCGACCGCCTGCCGGGGAATGCCGCGCAGGAGATGGAGCCCGAACTTGAGACCCTTGCCGTGGACATACTCCGCGAGCGCCTTGAAGCCGGCCTCGCCCGCTGCGGATGGAAACCGGTTGGGCGCGGGAAGCAGCCGACCCCAGCCATCCAGCGTAAGGGGAGCGCCCCTGCGGTAGTTGAAGTCGACGGCGCCCGGCTCGTACCACTGGATGTCGACCGTCAGATACTCCCATCCGTGGGACAAAAGGAGCCCGGCCATGGCGTCGGCCTCGGCCTTCGCCTGGGCCTCGGTGATCGTGGTGGCGAACCGGTCCCAGCTGTTCCAGCCCATCGGGGGCCGCCGAGACCAGGACCAGAATGCAGGCGGGTTCGGCGGAGACGCGAACTCCGTCTCATAGGCAGGTATTGAAGCGGCGGCGGCCGACATATAGGGGGCCAGGGGATCCTCCTTCAGCGACTTCAGCCCGGAGATCACGCATTGCGCATTGAGCAGCGCCCCCTCCCAGCTGTTGTGCGTGTGGGGATCGCCATACATTTCCTCCGTTTTTTCCGGTCCCATCTCGGCGTACCGGCTATCGATGATCGCCTCGAGATCGACGAATCGGGCGCCTCCGGCATCGGCGGCCTGCTTCGCCCAGCGTGCGAAGTCCTCGTACTCCACCTCGCCGTCGCGCCAGACCTTCTGCGGCGTCGGCGAGCAGACAATCGCCGTGGCGCCCCTGGCCTTCGCGTCGGCGATGAACTTCCTCAGGTACCAGCCATACGTGTGAACGACCTCGTGCTTCTTCGTCAGGATATTGTCTATTTCCTGGGTCTCCTCGCCGTTGCCCTTGAGGGAGGCCCGCGCCCGGAAGTTGTCGTTGACGGCGCCGCTGTCGTTGCGGCCGAACTGCATGATGACGACATCGCCGGGTTTTATGAGGGGCAGCGCCCGGTCCCAGAAACCGCCCGTCAGATAGGTCCGGCTGCTCAGTCCGCCCACCGCCCGGTTGACGACATTGATCCTGGTCCGGTCGAAAAGCGCCGCGATAGGCTCGCCCCAGCCCCACTGGCCGCCCGCGCCATTGGCAAACCCATTCCGGACCGTCGAGTCCCCGATCAGGATGACCGAGGGGAGCTTCGCGTCAGCGGGGACCGGCGGGGGCCTGCGGACCGGGGCGGGTGGCGGAGGGATGGCGATCCCCGCAGGCGAAAAATCATCCCTGGGCAGGAGGTTCGGCAGCGCCTTGAGTCCGGCGACGACGAGGGTCGCGTTGATCGTGGCTCCGGCCTCGCTCGTATGCGTGTGGTCCTGGGGAAATAGGCCCTTCACCGTCTCCTGGCCCAGCTTTTCATAGCGCTCCGCGATCAGGCTCGTGAGGTCGAGGAAGGGAACCTTCTCGGCCCGGGCTATCTGCGCGGAGAGATCGCTGTAGTTGCCGGGCCCCCGCTCGACGATGTCCCCGTGCCAGATGTCCCGCACCGTCAGCCCGAGGACGACGACGTGCGCGCCGCTGCCCTTTGCATCGTCGATCATCTTTCGCATGTACCAGCCGAATGTGTGAACAACCTCGTGCTTCTTCGTCAGGAGATTGTCGATGTCCCGGGATTCATCGCCGAGGCCGGGGAGCGAGCCGCGCGCCCGCGAATTGTCGTTGATGGCACCGCCATCATTGTGCCCGAACTGCAGGAGGACAAAGTCGCCCGGCTTCACCTCGCCGAGGACCTTGTCCCACAGGCCCTCGGTCATGAATGTGCGGCTGCTGCGCCCGCCCCGGGCGCGGTTGACGATGTTCACGCGGGACGGATCGAAGTAGACCGGAAAAGGCACGCCCCAGCCGACGGCCTTGGGGTTCCCGTTGTTGGCGGCCGTGGAATCCCCCACGATGAAAACGGTCGGAAGCGCGGGATTTTCGGATGCAACGGCCTTGAGCTCGGCCTTGGCTCCCGCAAGTCCGTCGGCCCGGGCCTCGACGGTGATCGGACCGAGCTGGCCGGCCTTCGAGCGCACGACGACAAGCGCAAGGCCGTTGAAGGCATTGTGTCCGCTCGCCCGGAACGGCTCGAAGCTCGTGGGGTCTCCGTCGTCGACTGCCGCGATCTCGCCGGGGCCGGAGACGGTGAATTCGATGTGATTCTTCGCATGGGGCGCCAGAACGCCGTCCCGGTCCTCGATTGCGACGGTCACGAACGACAGATCCCTCCCGTCGGCAGCCAGTTCCGTCCGGTCCGGCGCGAGGGCAAGCCGTGCGGCCGGACCCGCCGTCCGCTCGGAGTCCTCGGCCCATTTCCCGCCGTTCTTGTATGCGACGACCCGGAGTTCTCCCGGCTGGTAGACGACATCGTCCCAGCGGATCCGGTATTCAAGAGGACCCTTCTTTTTCCGTCCGAGGGACCGGCCGTTCAGGAAGAGCTCCGCCTCGTCGCCGGAGGTATAGACATGCACAGGAGTCACCTGGCCCACCCGGTCGGGCCACGTCCAGTGCGGCAGGAGGTGCGCCATCGGGAGATCCGGCCGCCAGCGCGCCTGGTAAAGGTAGAACCGGTCCTTCTTGAACCCGTCGAGATCGATGATCCCGAAATACGAACTGCGGGCGGTGTCGTCCGCGTTGCCGTACGGCGTCGGCTCCCCGAGGTAATCCCAACCGGTCCAAACGAACTCGCCGGCGACGAACGGGTTCAAATCCTGGCCCTTGAACTCCACGTCGGGCGACGTGGCCCACCTCGGGGCATAGAGGTCGTAGGAACTCATCTGGTGGTCGGTGGTGTGCCCCTGGGACTTGTCCTCCACGACGGGGAAGACGTACTCGCCCCGGGTGCTGATCGTCGAAGCCGTCTCGCTGCCGAAGACGGGCTTCAGGGGGTTCTGACGGTGGACGTTCCCGTATTCCCCGGGCTTGTAATTGTAGCCGAAGGCGTCGACCGCGGTCTCAAACCCATTGTAGCCGGATTCGGTCGCGTTGTAGGCCGCCGTCACCGGCCGCGTCCGGTCCTCCTCGCGCACGATGGCAGCCAGATGAACGGCCAGCCTCCAGCCCTCCGGCTGCTTCTGCTCGCTGATTTCGTTGCCGATGCTCCAGAGGATCACCGAGGGGTGATTGCGGTCGCGCCGGATCAGGGCGCGAAGGTCCTTCTCGTGCCAGTCGGCGAACAGCAGGTGGTAGTCGTTCGGCCGCTTCTGGTTCATCCAGCAGTCGAATGATTCGTCCATGACCAGCATTCCCAGCCGGTCGCAGATATCGAGAAGCTCGGGAGCGGGCGGATTGTGGCTCGTGCGGATCGCATTGCAGCCCATCTCGCGGAGCATCTGGATCTGGCGCTCGAGCGCCCGGAGGTTGAGGGCGGAGCCCAGCGGGCCGAGGTCGTGGTGGTCGCAAACGCCGTCGATCGGAACGCGGACGCCGTTCAGGAGAAATCCGCCGTCGGCCGTGAAGGCGATCGTCCTGATGCCGAAGGGCGTCTCAACCACGTCGGCGACGGCGCCCGCGACGGACACGGTGGTGACCGCGACATAGCGCTGCGGCCGGGCGAGGCTCCAGAGTTTCGGATGCGGCAGGGTCAGGTTCTGCTCGCAGAGCGCGAGGCGGCCGGCCGCCATCCGCACAGGTGCCGGCTGCCCGGAGACAGCCGCCCCGGCGGCCTGCCGGCCGTCCGGGCCCAGCTCGTACAGGCTCGTCGAGACCTGCGCATCCACGGCCGTCGCGAGCGGATTCTTGAGGGTCGTCTGGATGTCCACGATCGCGGCTTCGTCCGCGACGCGGGGAGTCGTGACGTACGTCCCCCAATGGGCCACGTGCACGGGGGAGGTTTTCTCGAGCCAGACGTTCCTGTAGATGCCGCCGCCCGGATACCAGCGGGAGGACTCCGGCGGATTCTCGAGGCGGATCGCGAGGACATTCTCGGCGCCCGGCTTCAGGTACGGCGTGAGGTCGAGCTGAAATGAGGCGTATCCGTAGGGCCAGCCCCCGACGAACTGCCCATTGAGCCAGACCATCGCGTAGGACATGGCGCCATCGACATCGAGGTAGACGCGCCTGTCCTTGTCGGACGCCGGGACATTGAAGCGTTTCCGGTACCAGCCGACGCCCCACCAGGGTAGCCTCGCGGTCGCGCTGTCGTACTCCTGCCGGAACGGACCCTCGATTCCCCAGTCATGCGGAAGGTCGATCTTCCGCCAGGCGCCGTCGTCGAATTCCGGCTGCGCATAGGAAACGCCGTCCCCGAGATTGCCGGCCGGCCGGGCCGGCTTCGTCGCGGCGACATTCAGGAACTCGTTGCCGGAAGCGACGAACCAGTCCCGCGTCTTTGCGTAGGCGAGCGTTCCCTGGACCTCCGCGGGATCTCCCTTGGCAAAGCGCCAGCCGGAATCGATCGATACGCGCTCGCGCGGAGCGGGATCGCAGAATGCCTGGGTGGCCGCCGCCAGACAGAGCAAGGCGGCGGCGGATCGAGGGTTCATCATTTCAGCTGGACGTCCCAGACCTTGGAGCGGTGCGACTTTCCCGCCGGGCCCTCGACTTCGAGGACCACCACGAGGTTGCCGGGCTGCTTGTACTGGTGGATGGGATTCTGCTCGGTGGAGCTCGTGCCGTCGCCGAAATCCCATTTCCAGGAGGTGATCTGGCCGACCGACAGATCCTTGAAGGCGACGAGGCGGCGGTCCATGTCCACCACCTTCCAGGACCACTGCGCTCCGATCGCGGGCAGGAACTGCGGCTCCAGGGGCATGAGCTTGAACGCGCACAGCTCCGACGCATCGCCATACACCATGTGGTGCCTCGATAGGTTCCAGAAATGCTTATGGCTCCCGCCCTTGCCCTCGCCGTACTCCATGAGGACCCAGGAGAGCCCAACGATCTTGTTCTCGCTGAGCACGGACTCGACCGCCCGCTGCGGCCCCTCGGGCCCGGCGTAGTCATAGGGGGTGATCCAAAATTCCAGCGTCAGCTTCCCGCCTTCTCCCGGCCGGAAGTCATAGTGCGTGGCGGCGTTCGAATAGGGGAATTCCTTGGTCCAGGTCGGAGACCCCCAGGCCATGCACCAGTCCTTGTCCTGGGCCGGGGTGAAGATGTGGTAGTTCTGCGCCTGCACGCCGTGGATAGCCCAATGGGCCTCGCTCACGCTGATCCGATCGTCCGGCAGGGCGCGGGACGCCCCCACGTGCTCCGGTATCCAGAATTCCTTGTGGCCCTTGTCTATCAGGGGCCCGCCCGAGGCATCTCCGTCGACGACGATCTCGAAGGTGTCGTTGCGCAGGCCGGGACCTCCGAAGTCCCAGTGCGGCTTTGTGGCCTCATAGAGAAAATAGAGGCGATTGAGCCCCTTGACCCAGCCCACCTTCACCCGGACCGTGCATTCCTTCGGGTCGGGGGGCAGCATGGGCTGATGCTCGTCGTCGAGGAGCTGGCTGCCGTCGACGGCGTAGGAATCGGGCACCATCGCCCAGTCGCCCGCGTCGCCGTCGATCCGCGGAATCTGGTCGTGGGGGAATTGGAAGACCTTGAAGGTGACGTCGGGGCGGTCGAAGGCCTCGGCGGACCTGAGCCCGATCGCGCCCAAGGTCAGGAGGGCCAGGATGGTACGTGTGATATTCATGGAATGTGCGGGAAGGGCTATTTTAGCTGGATGTCCCAGACCTTGGAGCGGTGCGCCGTGCCGGCCGGGCCGGCGACCTCGAGGACGACGACGCCGTTGCCGGGCCGTTTGTATTCATGGACCGGATTCTGCTCCGTGGAGGTCGTCCCGTCGCCGAAGTCCCACTTCCAGCTGGCAACCTGGCCGACCGACAGGTCCTTGAAGGCGACGAGGCGGCGGTCCATGTCCACGACCTTCCAGGACCACTGGGCCCCGATCGCCGGCAGGAACTGCGGCTCGAGCGGCATCAGCTTGAACGCGCAGAGCTGGGAGGCGTCGCCGTACATGGTGTGGTGCCTCGACAGATTCCAGAAATGATGGCGGTCGCCGGGCACGTCCCCGAAGTCGATGACCGCCCAGGAAAGCCCGATGATCTTGTTCTCGCTGAGGACGGATTCGACGGCCCGCTGCGGGCCCTCGGGCCCGGCGTAGTCGAACGGCGTGATCCAAAACTCCAGCGTCAGCTTGCCCGCCTCCCCGGATTTGAAACTGTAGCGCGTCGCGGCGTTCGCGTAGGGCATTTCCTTGACCCAGGTAGGCGACCCCCAGGCCACGCACCAGTCCTTGTTTTCGGCGGGCGTGAAGATGTGGTAGTTCTGAGCCTGGACGCCGTGGATCGCCCAGTGGGCCTCGTCCACGCTGATCCGCGGGTCGAGGGCGGGGCCGGAGGATCCGCCCGCCTGCGGCCTGGAATCACCGCGGCCCCGGGAGATCAGAGGCCCTCCCGAGGCGTCGCCGTCGACGACCACCTCGAAGATATCGCCCGGCAGGCCCGGGGAGCTGAAGTCCCAGCGGCCCTTCTCAGCCTGGTACAGGAAGAACAGCTGATTCAGGCCCTTCACCCAGCCCACCTTGACCTTGAGGCTGAATTGCCCCGGGTCGGGCCGGCCGTGCTGGCCGGTGTCGTCGATCAGCTGGTCCGAGCCGACGGCATAGGAGTCGGGCACCATGTCCCAGTCGCCCGTGTCCCCGTCGATCCGCGGAATCTTGTCCGCGGGAAACTGGAAAACCTTGAACGTGACCTCGGGGCGGTCGAGGGCCCGCGCGGGGATTGCGCCGAGCGAAGCCAGCGCAAATGCCGCAAGAAGGACGCGGGTGGGGTTCATGGGGACTTTCCGGGAGGGGATCCGGGACCGGTGGGAAGGGCCGTAGTTGCGCTCCCGGGGATGCAAAGTGAAGCCCGCGACTGTCAGACAGTCCAGCCCTCACCTCTCGGCGGCCTTGAATATTTTCTGGGACCGTCATTGCCTCGCTCCCCCGGCCCCGCGCCGCCCGCCCCAACCATGCACACCCGCAAGCTCGGCCGCACCGGCCTCGACGTCTCAGTCCTCAGTTTCGGAGCCTCGTCGCTGGGAGGGGCGTTCCGGGACATCGACGAGGGCGAGGGCATCCGCGCCGTGCACACCGCCCTCGATCTCGGTGTGAACTTCATCGACACGTCGCCTCACTACGGGGCCACGAAATCCGAGACCGTCCTCGGCAAGGCGCTGAAGGGCATGGCGCGGGACCGCTACATCCTCGGGACCAAGGTCGGCCAGTACGGGGAGGGGCAGTTCGATTTCTCGGCGGCTCGCGTCACCCGCAGCCTGGATGAGAGCTGCGCGCGGATCGGCGTCGACTATGTGGACATCCTGCAATGCCACGACATCGAGTTCGCGGACCTGAACCAGATCGTGGACGAAACGCTTCCGGCGCTCGCCAAGCTTCGGAAAGCGGGCCGGATCGGCGCCATCGGCCTGACGGGACTTCCGCTGAAAATCTTTCCGGCTGTCATCGACCGTGTGGATGCCGGAACGGTGGACGTCATCCTGTCCTTCTGCCACTACGAGCTCAACGACACGACACTCGAGTCCCTCCTGCCCTACTTCAAGGAGCGGGGGATCGGCGTCATCAACGCGGCTCCGACGGGCATGGGCCTTCTCACGGAGCGCCCCGCGCCGGCCTGGCACCCCGCGTCCGCTTCGATCATCGCCGGCTGCCGCCGGGCGACCGAACTGTGCCGCTCGCGCGGCGTGGACATCGTGAAACTGGCCGTCCAGTTCGCGGTCGCGCATCCCGACATCGCAACCACGGTCATCGGCACGGCGAATCCGGACAACATGCGCAGGAACATCGAATACGCCGAGTCGCCGATTGATTTCGAGCTCATGGCCGAGGTCCTCGCCGTGCTCCGTCCCGTGCGAAACCACAACTTCACGCGCGGCCGGCCCGAAAACCGCGATCCGATCTTTCCCTGACCGGCCGGCCCGCGCCCGCATCCCCTCCCCCAATGAAAACCCCACCCCTGCCCGCGTCCCTCGCGGCGATCGCCCTCGCTATCGCCGCCGCAAGCCATGCCGCCCCCATAACGGTGGGTTTTTCCCAGGTCGGAGCGGAGAGCGGCTGGCGGACGGCGAACACGGAGTCCATCAAGTCGGAGGCCGCGAAGCGCGGGATCAGCCTCAAATTCTCCGACGCTCAGGGAAAGCAGGAGAATCAGATCAAGGCCCTCCGTTCCTTCATCGCCCAGGGCGTGGACGTGATTGCCTTCTCGCCCGTCGTCGAGACCGGCTGGGAGCCCGTGCTGCGCGAGATCAAGCAGGCCGGCATCCCCGTCGTCCTCAGCGACCGCACAGTCGCGGTGTCCGATCCGAGTCTCTACGCGAGCTTTGTCGGCGCTGACTTTGTGGAGGAAGGCCGCCGGGCTGCCCGCTGGCTCGTGGAAAAAACCGGAGGCAAGGCGACGATTGCCGAGCTCGTCGGCACTCCGGGCTCCGCTCCGGCCATAGACCGAAAGAAGGGTTTCGAGGAGATTCTCGCCGGCCACCCGGACATGAGGATCGTGCTCTCGCAAAGCGGCGATTTCACCCGTGCCAAGGGCAAGGAGGTCATGGAGTCCTTCCTCAAGTCGTCCCAGGGCCGAGCTATAAACGTGCTCTTCGCCCACAACGACGACATGGCCCTGGGGGCGATCCAGGCGATCGAGGAGGCCGGGCGCCAGCCGGGAAAGGACATCATCATCGTCTCGATCGACGGCGTGCACGACGCTTTCGAGGCGATGGTCGCCGGCAAGCTCAACTGCACCGTCGAATGCAATCCGCTGATCGGCCCGCAGCTTTTCGATCTCGCCGAAGCGGTCGCGGCCGGAAAGACCGTCCCCCACCGCGTCCCCGTTCAGGAGGGTGTATTCGACCAGTCGCAGGCGGCGGCCGCGCTGCCCGACCGCCACTATTGACCCATGTGACCCATGACCCCGGCCGTCCTGGAGGCTAGAGGTGTCACCAAGCGTTTTCCGGGCGTCGTCGCCCTGGATGGCGTCGATTTTACGGCAAGGGCAGGCGAGGTCCACGCCCTGATGGGCGAAAATGGCGCCGGAAAGAGCACGCTCATCAAGGTCCTGACGGGGGTCCACGCGCGCGATGGCGGCCAGGTCCTGATCGGGGGCCGGCCAATCGATCCGCGGTCGCCGAGAGAGGCGGAGGCCGAGGGGATCGCGACCGTGTACCAGGAGGTGAACCTGATTCCCGACCTCTCCGTGGCGGAAAACATCTGCCTCGGGCGCCAGCCCATGCGGTTCGGAGCAATCCGTTGGAGGGAGACACGCGAGCGCGCCCGGCGCGCCCTCGCCCGCCTGGGTCTTTCGACGGATGTCGACCAGCCGCTCTCGACCTGTTCGATTGCCGTTCAGCAGCTGGTCGCCGTGGCGCGGGCACTGGACACCGCAGCCCGAGTCCTGATCCTCGACGAACCCACCTCGAGCCTCGACGAGCGCGAAGTGTCGGAACTCTTCGCGGTCATCCGGCGCCTGCGCGCCGAGGGAATGGCGGTCGTCTTCGTCACCCACTTTCTCGATCAGGTCTACGCCATCTCCGACCGGATCACCATCCTTCGCAACGGAAGGCTGGTCGGAGAGTTCGCCGCTGCGGACCTGCCCCGCCTGGATCTCGTCGCCCACATGCTGGGGCGCCCCGCGGCGGAGCTTCTGGCCGCGCGCCGTGCGCAGCCGACCGCGGCGAGAACGGGCGAGCCTGTTCTCTCCGTGCGCAAATTCGGGCGCCGCAACCGCGTGCGCCCGCTCGACCTCCATATCCACTCGGGCGAGGTGCTCGGGCTCGCCGGACTTCTGGGGTCGGGGCGGACGGAGCTCGCCCGCCTTCTCTTCGGCATCGACCGCGCCGACTCGGGCGGGGCGACCTCGGCAGGCAGGCCGGTGGTGCTGCGCTCGCCCGGATCGTCCCTGAAGCTCGGCTTCGGATTCACCCCGGAGGACCGGAAGGCCCAGGCAATCCTGCCCAACCTCAGCGTGCGCGAGAACCTGATCGTCGCCCTTCAGGTGCGCCGCGGCCTCTGGCGCCGGGTGCCGCGAACGGAGCAGGACAGGCTGACCGGGAAATTCATCGAGGCCCTCGGCATCAAGGCAAGCGGCCCGGAGCAGCCGATCAGGAACCTGAGCGGCGGCAACCAGCAGAAGGTCGTCCTCGCCCGCTGGCTCGCGATCCAGCCCCGGCTCCTGATCCTCGACGAGCCGACCCGCGGGATCGACATCGGCGCACAGGCCGATCTCGAACGCCTGCTCGCGGAGCTCCGGATCCGCGGGCTCGCCATCGTGCTCATCAGCTCCGAGATCGCCGAGCTCACCCGGAACAGTCAACGGATCGTGGTCCTGCGGGACAGGGCGAAGGTGGCGGAGCTTTCAGGCGCGGATGTCGATGAAGCCGTGGTCATGCACGCGATCGCCGCCGAAAATGAAAAGGCGGAAGGCGGAAATCGGCAATCGGACCCATGATTTTTGCGATCGGCACCCTGTTTTTCTGGGCCGCGTTTGCGGCCGCCCTTTGGGC
>CAZJNA010000045.1:19315-21190 GCA_964547325.1 uncultured Opitutaceae bacterium
CGCTCCTCGGAGTCGCGGCCGCCCTCGGAGTCGCGATCCTCGCCGGGGCCTGGAACGGGCTCCTGGTCGCCGTCCTGCGCATTCCTCCGATCGTGGCGACCCTCATACTCATGGTCGCCGGCCGCGGCGTGGCCCAGCTGATCACGGGCGGCCAGATCATCACCTTCGACAACGCCCTCCTCGCCTATCTAGGCAATGGGTGGCTCCTCGGGCTGCCTTTCACGCTGGCCCTCGTATTGCTCGCCTTCGGAGTCACCGCCGTCCTCGTGAGGCGGACCGCCCTGGGCCTGTTCATCGAGGCGATCGGCGACAGCGAAACCGCCAGCCGCTTCACGGGCATTCCGGCACCGACCGTAAAGTTTTTCGTCTACGTGTTCTCGGGGCTCTGTGCCGGGCTGGCCGGGCTCGTGGCTGCGGGCAATATTCGTGGTGCGGATGCGAACCACGCGGGCCTGTATCTCGAACTCGATGCGATCATCGCAGCCGTCGTCGGGGGCACCTCCCTGACGGGCGGGCGGTTTTACCTCGCGGGCGCCCTGATCGGGGCCCTGCTCATGCAGACGCTGACCACGACGCTCTACGCGCTCAATGTCAGCGCCGACGTGGCAACCGTCCCGAAGGCGCTGGCCATCCTCGTCGCCTGCCTTCTCCAGTCCCCGAAATTCAGGGCCCGGCTCTCCCGGCTCCGAGAACGCCCCGCATCATGAAGAGGCGCCTCACGCAGCAGCAGATCCCGGTGGCGGCCTCCTTTGCGGTCCTGGTGCTTCTCTACGGCTCGGGCTGTGTGCTGTTTCCCCGATTCGGATCCCTGCGGGTTCTGATCAATCTATTCGGCGACAACGCGTTTCTCGGCATAGCGGCGGTCGGAACGACCTTCGTCATCATCTCGGGCGGCATCGATCTCTCGGTCGGATCTCTGGTCGCGTTCACCGGCATCCTGGTCGCGCAACTCGTCGCCCACGGCGTGGCGCCGCCGGCGGCCTTGGCCCTCGCCCTCCTTTTCGGCGCCGCATTTGGAACCCTCATGGGGACGCTGATCCATCTTTTCGAACTACCCCCATTTCTTGTGACCCTGGGCGGCATGTTCCTTGCGCGGGGCCTCAGCTTTGTCGTCCGCGCGGAATCCCTGGCCATCACCCATCCCTTTTACGACAGCTTCATCGCACAGACCTTGGCGATCCCGGTCTCGCGGCTCCTTTCGATACCCTTTACGGCGATGTGCCTTGTGTTTGTTGTGATTGCCGCCACCGCCCTCGCCCGCTGGACGCGTTTTGGCCGCAACGTCTACGCGATCGGATCGAACGAGGCGTCAGCCCGGCTCATGGGGCTGCCCGTCGGCAGGACCAAGGTGCTCGTCTACACGCTCGGAGGGCTGCTCTCGGCCCTCGGCGGCTGCGTGGCCACCTTCTATATGCAATCGGGGAACCCAGCCTCGTTTGCCGGTCTCGAGCTGGACGCCATCGCGGCGGCCGTGATCGGCGGCACCATGCTCCGCGGCGGGGTCGGCTTCATTCCGGGCACGCTCATCGGCGTCCTCATCCTCGGGGTGATCCAGACCCTCATCACATTCCAGGGCGACCTCAACACCTGGTGGACCCGGATCATCATCGGCGCCCTGCTTTTTGCCTTCATCCTCCTCCAGGAAATGATCTCGCGCTTCGCAAGGCGGGACTGATCGGCGAGGATACCCAATGGCCCGGGGACACGCCCGGATGTCCCGCCTGCGCGGGTTGCTATCATAGGCGAAGGGTCGGAATCCATGAACGCGGTTGACCGCAAAAATATGAAAGGTATCGTTATGCCGATGCATGTCAGCACCCTGGAGATTCTCGAAAAGCGCTTCCCTCCGGAGGATGCTCGGGCAATCGCCCAGGC
>CAZJNA010000045.1:21290-23946 GCA_964547325.1 uncultured Opitutaceae bacterium
TGGAGATTCTCGAAAAGCGCTTCCCTCCGGAGGATGCTCGGGCAATCGCCCAGGCTATTGAGGAAGAGACCAACTCCCTGGCTTTGAAGCTGGCGACGAACGAGTCCCTCAAGATGCAGCTCGCCGAGTTGGAAGCCCGGCTTTTCACAAAAATTGCGGCTCTTGGCCTGACCGGGACCGGGATCATCATATCAGCGGTATTTTTTCTGGTTCTGAATCTGAAAAAGTGAGGGGGCACGGCCCCATCAGGTTGTGGAAAGTGCTGGATCGCCCGGACTGTTTGCGTTGTAAATGAGCAGATCTGGCCAATTATAAGCAGGTTATATCCTGCACATTATTTTGCGCAGGTTTAAACTTGCACATCTTCCATGAAATTGCATGTTATAGCCTGCATGGATGGCCTGTCTGACACAGCAACTCATTCCCGCAGGCAAAGCCGGCCTCAGGGTCAGCTCAGGGCAGCTCGCAACGCAGCCAGCGCAACCCAGGCGAACGTGGCCCAGAAGCTCGGAGTAACCCGCCAAAGCTACGATGATCTGGAGCGGTCCGAGGAGCGCGCAGCCATCACGATCGGCAAACTGCGTCAGGCCGCCGCAGCGCTCGGCTGCGATCTGGTGTATTCGCTTGTTCCCCGCAATGTCCTGGCGCGCTCTCGCGCCCGCGGATCAACCCCCGTAAATGCTCCTCTCCCTGCCCAAACAGAAACCCCGAATGTCATGGAGTGCCAGCCGACTGACGACCTCCCGCTTTCGTTGAAATAGTCTCCCGCGAGGCCGGGGGATTTATGGAGAAGACACGCAAAAATGGGCCGCCGGCGCAATAAGCCCGAGCCCGGTTGAGGCAATCGCGAGCGCGATGGGCTGCCGGCTGATCTATTGCATCGTCGCACGAAAGGGAACGCTCTCTGACCTGGCGAGTTCATCCACATCGGGCCAACATTCCAAATAAAGGAGTGTCACGGTTGATTGACCGAAATGAGGAAGTGTTCGACTTGTTCCGCGAACGCGGCGGGCTTATCCAGCATGACGAAATGACGTGATGGAGCGATGGCGACGACTGATGCCTTGGGGGCTCCGGCGATGAGCGAGCTATAGAAGGCGAGCGTTTGTTCCTGGGTGTTATTCATGGGCGGCCTGGCATCGTCCGGATTGTAGGGCATAACCTCAAGGAACGGGATCGATATCTTGGGCAGGTCTGGACGCAGATCGATGGCAAGATCCTCGTACATCCACGCCGCTGCTGTTTTCATGTCGCTTCTCGCCTCTAGCTGCGCGGTTGGCTCAATCAATTCCGGACGGATTGTCCCGACCGAGCTCATATACGCTTCTTCGCTCACGAGCTTCTTACTCGAATCGATCGACGCATAGGCACTGGAATACTGCGCCGCTACTGCTGCGCGTTCCCCCGACGTCGCATAGGCCAGCGTCGGGAAGACCGGAAGGCCATCGACGGCAACAATGCCCGCCAAGCGTTCGGGGTGCTCTTCCGCCAGGGCAATCGCAATCGTTCCGCCCAAACTGTGGCCTATGACAATGGGCATTGTGATCTTCTGCTCGGACAACATCGCCCAAAAGTCTTTTGAAAAGTTCGCTAAAAGAGGTCTCCTGCTTGAACTCGGACACGCGTCGAAGCCCGGCAATGTGAGCGCATAAATTGTCGACCTGGGCGCAAACCGGATGATCGTATCGAACCAAACCCACGGGCCACACGCCATACCCGGAATCAACACGATCAGCTGCCTTCCCGAACCATATTTGTCGACGTGGATCATGCCCGAGTCAAACGAAGTGGCGGGTATCAAAGGCGGCGAAAGGAGGGCGGTGGCCGATGGCGTTGAATCACGACCGGAATTTGCGGCCGGCAGGGCGGAGAGAGAGACCGGGGCACAATGTGCTGCGGTTGCGGCGATCAGGGCGCAACCAAGAGTCGCAATGCTAGTCACAACCCGGCGTCGGCGCTTGAGTCTCCAGATAAAATACGCGGGAACCGCCATTAACAGCCAGGAGAGCATGATCATGATCCCAGTGAACCGTTCAGCGTGACGGAAAAATGCATTGGTCCGCATGAAGTCTTGAGCTGCGCGATCATTTGCGTGCTCGGCCAGGGCGGGCCAGCCTTGGGCAAAGTGGTGAGCGACGGCGGCTCCTCCGGCCGCACCCTGCCACCCGACGGCGCCTCCACCGTAGGCGACATACCCGATGGCCCCCCCACCGGCCGCTGCGACCCCCAAGCTCACGCCTCCAAATGCCAGGACTCCAATTCCACACCCTCCCCAGGCGAATAGTCCGATCGCAGTGGCACCGATGCTCACGAGCCCAATAGCCCGCGCGCCTGCCGCGAAAAGAATTCCATGCGCAACCTGGCCGACCGCCATCCAGCCCTTTGCGGGCAGCGCTTTCCCATTCTCGTCCGGTCCGAGCCGAATGTGAAGCAGCGGCAGGCCGAGCAGGCTCCATCGGCTCCGATACTCATAAGACGGTCGGCCATGGAAGAGATGGGACGGCTCCCGCATGTCTTCGCTTCTGATGCGGCACTGCGTGCGACCCACCCAGAGGCAAAACAACCCTTGGACGGCGCCATAGCAGAAGACCGAGCCGGTCAGCCCCCAAACGAATAGGAGAGGATGCGCATGCCGATGGGGCGCTGCGAGGCGGAC
>CAZJNA010000046.1:0-23560 GCA_964547325.1 uncultured Opitutaceae bacterium
ATCCGGGCCGCCATCGCGAAGAAGACCATCCGGGCCCCCTTCAGCGGGCGGCTCGGCGTCCGCCTGGTCAACCTGGGCCAGACGCTCAAGGCGGGCGATCCCATCGTCTCGCTCCAGGCCCTCGATCCGATCTACGCCGACTTTTTCCTTCCCCAGCAGGACCTGGCGCGCATCGCGCGGGGCAGCCCCGTGCGGATAAGCGGCGAGTCGGTCCCGGACGGCGAGGTCGGGGGCGAGATCACGGCCATCAATCCCAGCGTGGACAGCGACACCCGGAATGTGCGGGCTGAGGCCACGATCGCCAACGCTTCGGAGAAGCTCCATCCGGGCATGTTCGTCCACGTCAATGTGCTGCTGCCGGACCGGCAGAAGGTCCTGGTCATTCCCGCGACCTCGATCCTCTACGCCCCGTACGGCAATTCGGTCTTTGTCGTCGGCGAGACCAAAGACGCCGCGACCGGCAAAACGGCGAAGACGGTCCGCCAGCAGTTTGTCCGGCTGGGCGAGGCCCGCGGCGACTTTGTCGCCGTGCTGGACGGCCTGAAGGCCGGCGATGAGGTGGTCTCCTCCGGGCCCTTCAAGCTCCGCAACGGCGAGGCGGTGATCGTGAACAACGCCGACGCACCGCCGGCGCAGATCGCCCCGAAGCCGGACAATTCCTGACCAGGCGCCGGGTCCTCCCGCTCCCGTCCCATGAAATTCACCGATCTTTTCATCCGCCGGCCGGTGCTGGCGATCGTGGTCAGCCTCGTGATCGTCCTCGCCGGCGTCCAGGCCTGGCGCTCGATCAACATCCGGCAGTATCCCCGGAGCGAAAATTCCACCGTGACGGTGTCGACGGCGTACGTCGGCGCAAGCGCGGAGCTGGTCCGCGGCTTCGTCACCACGCCGCTCGAGCGCTCCATCTCCTCGGCGGAGGGCATCGACTACATCGAGTCCAAGAGCCTGCAGGGCTTCTCGATCATCAGCGCCCGGCTGAAGCTGAACTATGAGCCGACCAAGGCCCTGGCGGAAATCAACGCCAAGGTGAACGAGGTGCGCAACCAGCTGCCGGTCGAGGCCGAGGTGCCGTCAATCGACGTCCAGTCGGCCGACGACCAGATCGCCTCCTGCTACATGAGCTTTTCGTCGCAGCTCCTGTCGCAGAGCGAGATCACCGACTACCTGGTGCGGGTCGTTCAGCCGCGGCTGAGCGCCGTGGTGGGGGTGCAGCGCGCCGACATCCTCGGCGCCCGCACCTTTGCGATGCGGGTCTGGATGAAGCCCGACCGGATGGCCGCACTCGGGATCAGTCCGGCGCAGGTGCGCTCGGCGCTCGGCGCCAACAACTACCTTGCGGCGGTGGGCGCGACCAAGGGGTCGATGGTCCAGGTTAACCTGACGGCCAACACCGACCTGCATTCCATCGACGACTTCAAGCAGCTCGTCGTCCGCCAGCAGAACGGCGCCGTCATCCGACTCCAGGATGTCGCCGACGTGGTGCTGGGCTCGGAGGACTACGACACGGAGGTCCGCTACACGGGAAAGACGGCCGTCTTCGTGGCCATCTACCCCCTGCCCAACGCCAACACCATCGACGTCGTGGCCCGCGCCCGCGTCGCGCTCGATGCGATGACGAAGGACCTGCCGACTGGGCTGGAGGCCAGCGTGGCCTACGACGCCTCGGCCTACATCAACAACGCGATCCACGACGTGACGCATACTCTGATCGACACCCTGCTCATCGTCATCGTGGTCATCTTCCTTTTTCTAGGCTCGTTCCGCTCCGTCCTGGTGCCGGTGCTGGCCATCCCGGTTTCGCTGATCGGCGGTGTCTTCCTGATGCAGCTGTTCGGCTTCACCCTGAACCTGCTGACCCTGCTGGCCATTGTGCTCTCGGTGGGGCTGGTGGTCGACGACGCCATCGTGGTGGTGGAGAATGTCGAGCGGCACCTGCGCGAGGGGCGCACGCCCCTCGACGCCGCCCTGATCGGCGCGCGCGAATTGATCGGGCCCATCATTGCCATGACGATCACGCTCGCGGCGGTCTACACGCCGATCGGCCTGCAGGGCGGGCTGACCGGCGCCCTCTTCCGCGAGTTTGCGCTGACCCTGGCCGGCGCGGTGACCATCTCGGGCATCGTGGCCCTGACGCTCTCGCCCATGATGGCGGCCAAGCTGCTCCGCAGCGCCGAGGAGGAGGACAAGGGCTTCTCCGGCTGGGTTAACCACCGCTTCGACACCCTGCGGCAGGCCTATGGCCGCACCCTGAGCTCGACGCTGGCGGCGCGGCCCGTGATCTACGGCGCCTGGATCGCGATCAGCCTGCTGACAATCCCGATGTTCATGTTCTCGCCCAAGGAACTCGCACCCTCGGAGGACCAGGGCGTGATTTTCGGCATCATCAATTCCTCCGCCAACGCCACGTCGGACCAGAAGAGCTTTTTCGGCAAGATGTCGGAGCAGGTCTTTCTGAACACCCCGGACCGCGCCTTCACCTTCCAGATACTGTTTTCGCCCGTGGCCGGCGCCGCGCAGGGCGTGGACGGCTTCAGCGGCATGGTGCTCAAGCCCTGGGGCGAACGCAAACGCACCGTTTCCCAGATCATGCCGGAAGTGCAGGCCAAGCTGTCGCAGATTCCGGGATTCCAGGTCTTCGCGGCCACGCCACCGGCCCTCCCGGGCGGAAGCAATTTCCCGATCGAGTTCGTGATTTCCTCGACGGCGGATGCCGACCAGCTGCTCCAGTTCGCGCAGAAGGTGCAGGGGAAGGCGATGCAGAGCGGCGTGTTCAACTTCCTTCAAACCGACCTGAAGATCGACCAGCCGCAGTCCGAGATCGTCATCGATCGCGACAAGGCGGCCGCCCTCGGCCTAAACCTGACCCAGGTCGGCGGCGACATGGCTTCGGCGCTGGGCGGCAACTATGTCAATTTCTTCAACATCTCGGGCCGGAGCTACAAGGTGATCCCCCAGATTGAGCGCACGGGACGGCTCAACCCCGAGCAGATCCGCGATATCTATATCACCGGTCCGAACGGCCGGCTTGTCTCCCTGGCGACCATCGCGTCGATCCAGGACAAGACGGTGCCGCGTTCGCTTAACCGCTTCCAGCAGCTCAATTCCGTCAAGATCACCGGGCAGGCCCATACCACCCTCGACGAAGCCCTCCGCGTCCTCGAGGGCGCCTCGCGCGAGATCCTGCCGTCGGGCTACTCCTTCGACTATACCGGCGAGTCCCGGCAGCTCCGGACCGAGGGCAACAAGTTCCTGCCCGCGTTCGCCCTGGCGATCGTCATGATCTTCCTGGCGCTGGCGGTGCAGTTCAATTCGTTCCGCGATCCGCTCGTCATCCTGGCCGGATCGGTGCCGCTTGCGATGTTCGGCGCGCTGATCTTCACCTTCCTGAAGATTCCGAATCCCAACCTGCCCTTCTGGACGGGGGGCTGGACCACGACCATGAACATCTACGCCGAGGTCGGCCTGGTGACGCTCGTCGGACTGGTTGCCAAGAACGGGATCCTGATCGTCGAGTTCGCCAACAAGCTGCAGGAAGAGGGCAAGTCGAAGATTGAGGCGGTGCACGACGCCGCCATGACCCGGCTGCGGCCCATTCTCATGACCTCGGCCGCCACGGTGGCGGGCCACTTCCCCCTCACCCTGGTGACGGGGGCGGGCGCCGCAGCTCGGAATTCCATCGGCCTCGTGCTCGTCGGAGGCATGAGCATCGGCACCGTCTTCACGCTTTTTGTCGTGCCCTGCGTGTATGTGCTCCTTGCGAAAGACCATTCCCGGGAGCGGGCCGTACCCGGATCCCACGCCCCGGAAGTGAAGCAGGTTGAGACCTGAAACGCCCATGAAGCCGCTTTTTTCGCCCATCTTCCATTCGGTCCGCCCGCGCATGAAAAATCACGCCCTGTTCCTAATGGCCTGGTTCGCCCTTTCGGCCTCGGCCGTCCATGCCGCCGGGCCCGCGGGCGCTGTGTTGCCCGATCCCCTGGATCTCAAGTCGGCGATCGTTTACGCCCTCGACCACAACTATGCGATCCTGCAGTCCCGCGAGCTGATCCGCCAGCAGGAGGGAATCGTCGTGCAAGTGAAGGCGCCGGGCATCCCGAACGTTGCCGCCACGGGCAGCTACCAGCGCAACCAGTCGACGGTTTCCGAGACATTCCCGCTTTCGAACGCCCAGTGGCTGGCGCAGGTCAAGGCGACCCAGGTCCTCTTTGCGGGAGGAGGCATCCATGCCTCCGTCCGCAGTGCCGAGCTCCTTCGGGATGCTGCTTTGCTCGACCTCCAGGCTTCGATCAACGCGGCGCTTTTAGATGTGCGGACCCGATTTTACGCCGTCCTGCTCAATCGGGAAAGGGTTCGGGTCCAGGAGGAGAACGTCGACCTCCTGGTCCGCCAGGTCCGGGACACGAAAAACCAGGCTGCCGTGGGGACCATCTCGAAATTCGAGGTGCTCCGGGCCCAGGTCGCGCTTGCCAACGCCCAGCCCGACCTGATCGCCGCCCGCAACGATTATCGAATTTCGATTGAGCAGATGCGCCAGTCGCTGGGCGTTCCACCCTCGGATCCCTCCTCCCGCGACTTTCCGGCTGTTTCCGGCTCCCTGGCAAGTGCTCCCGAGGCGTTCGCGCTCGAATCGGCTCTCGCGTCCGCGCACGCCCACCGGCCGGAGCTTCTGCGCCTGGGCAAGCTGGAGGAGGCTGGCGAGCATACGGTGACGAGCGCGCGGTCCACCTACTACCCGAACCTGTCCGTCTACGGAGCCTATGAGCGGGTCGGCGAGGGTCTCGTGCAGGGCGGAAGCTTCAATGCCAACGGCTGGCTTCTCGGCGTGCAGTCATCGTGGGCGATTTTCGACGGCAGGGCGACGGCCGGACGCGTGATCCAGGCGAAATCACAGGTGCAGCAGGCCCGGCTTGCTTTTTCCCAGGAGGAGCTCGCTGTGGACGTCGAGGTGAGGCAGGCCCTTTCGTCGCTGCAGGAGGCGAATGAGCTGGTGACCGCCTCGCAGCAGACTTCGGCGGAGGCGGCGGAGGCGCTGCGCCTCGCAGACTCGCGATTCAAGGCGGGCACGGCGACGCAGCTCGACGTCCTGACAAGCCAAGTGGCGCTCACCCAGGCCCGAACCAACCAACTGCAGGCCAATTACACCCAGCTCATTGCGACCGCCAGCCTCAGGAAGGCGATCGGTCTCGGTGACGCGCTTGTCGGCGAATGATAGTCGGAACCAATTAGCGGCGCGTGGGACCCAAGAGGCGCAGGAATCCAGCGTCTTCCGCGCTTCAATGAACCGGTGATGAAACCGCTCCGAATCCTTCTGGTCGGGCTCGCGCTGGCTTGCTCGGCGGCTGCCGGCCTGGTGATCCTGGCCCTGACTCCCCGCTTTCAGACATGGGCGGCGCACCGTATGCTCGCCTCGCGCCCGCAATGGAAGACCTCCGTCGGCCGCGTCTCCGCGAGCCTGGCGGAGGTGGACCTCACGGATGTCCGGGTGGAGCATGCCGGGGGCGTCCTCGTCATACCATCCCTTCGGGCGGAATTTCCACTGGTCAACGCCCTGTTCCGAAAACGGTACGGGGTGAGGCGAATCGCGGCTTCGGGATGGACGCTGGATGTCTCGAGGATGCAGCCTAGGGGTCGGGTCTCGGAATTTGTTACGGCTCGAAGCCGGATAAAAGTACGAGAACAGACCCCTTCATTTATAGCGTCCGCGCGCGCCGACGCGCCGACCCCCGCCGGTTCCTTGGTTTCGGTATTCGAGGGGCTTTTTCCCCGGCTGCACCTGCCTGCCGATCTCCAGGTCGACGCGGTTGACCTGCAGGGCGACGTCATTCTTTCACCCGCCCGGGGAATGTCCGCCGTCCGGGTTCACGTCGGCATCGCCGGCGGCGGGATCGGGGCGGGTCAGGAGGGGCAGTTCTCCTTCAGCCTGCGCAGCGCGCCGGCCATGGCCGGCCCTTCGGCGAGCACGGTGACCGCGGACGGAAGCCTTGCGGCCACGATGGACACTCCGAGGACGTTTTCGAGGCTGCGAGTCGCTGTGGAAGCGTCGGCTGCGGGGGGAAAGTTTTCGTCGGGGGCAAAGCTCTCCGCCAACCTCGAGGCCGCGCGGATTGCCGACGGCGAAAGCTACGAACTGAGCCTTGCCAGCGAACAGAAGCGGCTCGCCTCGGCCCGGGCGAATCTTTCCGATGGAACGCACGCGCTCTCCGGGAGCTGGAGTCTCGACATCTCGGACGACGACCTGGCGCCCTTCACGCTTGGCCGGCCGTTGCCGGTCTTTTCCGCCGCCGGCGACGGCAGCTTCGACACGGATGCCGCGATGACGCGGCTGCACGCGAGCGGGCGGCTCAGCGCGACCGCCGAGAGGCTCGGCGTCTTTCGGTCGGGATTGGACTCGCTTGGCGCCGTGAGTCTGACGGCCGAGTTCGACATCGCCCACCGGGGCGGCGAATTGCGCGTGGATCGGCTGACGGCCGCGCTTGCCGGCGTCCAGCCGATTGCGGAGGTTCACGTGCTCCAGCCGTTTGCCTTCAATCTGGCATCGGGTGAACTCAAGGTCGCCAATCCCGAACGGGACCTCCTTGGAATAGCCCTCGAGGACGTGCCGGCGACCTGGGCGCAGCCTCTTCTTTCCTTCCTCGAGGTCACCAGCGGGAGCCTGCATGGCAACCTTGTCGCGAGCGCCCGCGCCGGCGGCCTCGGCCTGCGCTCGCCGGAGCCGCTCGCGCTGACGGGCCTGTCCGCCACCCGGGGAGGCCGGCCCGCCTTGGAGCTTGTCGATGTTTCGATGGGCCTGTCGGCGGACTACGCGCCCGAAGGGTGGCAGATTGAAATCGCCCGCCTTTCGGCGCGCCGGGGAGCGGTGCCCGTGTTCACTGGCGAGGGAAGGATTGGACGCCTTTCCGGCGCGCGTCAGCCCATCAAGGCGGCGGGACGGATGGATGGCGATCTCGCCCTGCTTGCGGAGCCCCTGTTCGGCCCCGGGCTGGCCCGCGGGAGATTTTCCGGCGAATTCACGGCGAGTGTTGGAACCCAGCGATCCTACCGGGCCCGGCTAAAATTTCTCGACCTTTCACTTGCGGACGCGGGCGACGGTGCATCCCATCCCTCCCTGCCGTCCGTATCCGGCGAGATCGGAGCGGATTCCGGACCAGATGGCCGATGGTCGCTGATCGCGCCATTGACTTTTGCAGGCGACGATCGGGTTTCGGATCTGACACTGGCAGGCACGCTTGCGCCGACCGCCGCCGGCTGGTCGCTCGATGCGCGGCTGACGAGCGCGCAGATCTTCGCCGATGACCTCAGGCTTCTTGCCGGCGCATTCAGCCTGGGGGGCGATGTCCCGCAGGCGAATCCGACCCAGCCGGACGCGGTTCCCGCCTCCTGGGCGATGGGTTTGACGGGCCGGCTCGTCCTCGGGCTGAAGCGGATCCGGCTCGCGGAGTCGGATTTGAGCGATGTCCAGGGCGTCCTGCGCTTTGCGCCGGCGGAAGTCGGGATCGAGGGCATCAAGCTGAAGCTTGGCACGGGCGGAACCATCGATGTTTCGGGCGCGCTGGTCCGTTCCGCCGGGCCCGCGCCCTATGCGCTCGAGGCCAGGATCGCCGTCGGCGATTTCGACTATGGCGCCTATTATCGCTCCGGGCATCCCGGTCGCACGCCCGCCGTCGACGGCAAGTTCAGGTTCACAGGCCGGATAGCCGGAAAATCGGACAGCCTCGCGGGACTGGCTGAGACCGCGCAGGGCGACTTCCAGATTGCAAGCAAGGGGGGGGTGTTCCGCGCGCTCCGGGCCGACGTTGCCGATTCGCTCAAGCAGTCGCCCGCGTTGATTTCCCAGGCGCTGGACTCCTTTGGGTCCCTATTCGGGATCAAGGCCGACAAGGCCGACGAGGCGAAGCGGATCCTGGACAAGCAGGGGAAAATGGTCGTGGCCCTTGCGGAGAGGCTTCGCGAGGTGCCCTACGACCAGGTCAATGTCGCCGTGAGCCGCGGCGCCGACCTCGATATCCGGTGCACGGAGTTTGCGCTCATCGCGCCGGAAATGCGGCTCGGGGGCACCGGCAGGATCGCGTACGTGAAGGGCAGGGCGATCGGCGACCAGCCGCTGACGTTCGATGGAAGACTGGGTGCGCGTGGAAGGCTGGCCGATTCGCTTTCCGGCATCGGCTTGTTGGGCGGAGACCGGGACGATCTGGGCTATGCAGGCATGAGCCAGCCCGTCCATCTCGGCGGCAGCCTCGACGACATTGACGAGAGCCAGTGGGAGGAACTGCTCGTCAAGTCGGCCCTGCACAAGGCCACCGGCGGCCTCCTGGACAAGCTGCTGGGCAAGTAAGGCGCAAGGCGGCTGGCCGCAGGTCGTGAATTTTAATTCACAACGGGCGGCCAGCCCCCTTTTGTTCCGTTGTGCGCGTCTCGTATCTTCCCCGCCTGCTCGAGATCGCGGCGGTGGGCCTGGCCCGGGTGCTCTATCGCGTGAGATCGCTCGGGCCTGAGAATGTGCCGAAGGAGGGCGGGGCGGTCGTCATCGCAAACCACCTTTCCTACGCGGATGTCGTCGTTCTGCAGCTCGCCTGTCCGCGTCCCCTGCGGTTTGTCGGCTACGAGGAGGAGGACAGCAGCCGGTTCTTCAAGGCGATCTTCCGCCTGGCCGGCGTGATTCCGATCTCGTCGCGGAGGCCGACCGAGGCGATGCGTGCCTCGATCAAGGCCGCCGCCGCGGGCGACCTCGTCTGCGTGTTTCCGGAGGGCCACATTTCCCGGACGTGCCAGCTCATGGAAATCAAGGAGGGCTTCTCCACCATAGCGCGCCGGGCGGGTGTGCCCGTCATTCCCGCCGCGATCGACGGTCTATGGGGCTCGGTATTCTCGTTTTCCGGAAACCGGTATCTCTGGAAGGCCGCCCAGCTTGGACGGACGGAGGTCACCGTGGCGTTTGGACGGCCGATCGCCCCACGGCGTGCCGATGCGGAAGCCGCGCGCCGCGCGCTGCTCGACCTCGGCGCCGACGCCTTCGCGATGCGTTCGGCGCTGCGTCGGCACCTTGGCCGTGAAGCGGTCCGGGCCCTTGGAAGGCGCCCGTGGCGGGTCGCCATCGTCGACCGAACCGCGGAGCGCCGCGAATTGACGGCCGGGCGGCTGCTGGCCGCGAGCGCGGCCCTCGCCGCCAGGCTCAGGCGTTCGGTGGCGGAGCGGCGCATCGGGATCGTGCTGCCGCCGGGCGCCGGAGCCGCCATCGCCAATCTTGCAATCGTTTGCGCCGGCAAGGTGCCGGTGAACCTGAATTTCACGTCGGGCCGGGCTTCCGTCGATGCGAGCCTGAAGCTGGCCGGTATCCGGACTGTGATCACAGCCGACGCGATGAAGGCGCGATTGCCGCATTTTCCCTGGCCGGAACGAACGCTCGATGTGCGGGGGGAGCTTGCGGCGGCGGGCGGAGCGCCTGCCGTCCTTCGCTGGCTCCTGGCGGCGTGGTTCCTTCCCGGCGGTTGGCTGGCAGACGCCATGGGACTGCCGAAGAGCGGCGACGGCGAGGAGGCGGCCCTGCTGTTCACCAGCGGGAGCTCCGGGGAGCCGCGGGGCGTGGTCCTGTCCCACCGCAACCTTCTCGCGAATTGCGCGCAGTTTGGAATGCTCTCCCTCTGTGGTCCGGGCACCGTCCTTCTGGGCTGCCTCCCCGTATACCACAGCTTTGGGTTCACGGTCACCCTGTGGTACCCCCTGCTGCGCGGCCGCCGGCTCGTGACCGCACCGAGCCCCCTCGAAACGCGAAAGCTGGCCCATGTGATCCGGGAAGAGCGGATTTCCGTCATGGTGGGCGCGCCGACCTTCGTGCGGCCCTTCCTCAAGAAGGCCCCGCCGGAGGAGCTGCTCTCGCTCAAATATGTGGTGACCGGGGCCGAGAAACTCCCGAATGACCTCTATCGCGCGTTCGAAGCGACCTTTGGGATCCGGATTCTCGAAGGGTACGGGCTGACCGAGGCCTCTCCGGTCACCAATGTAAACCAGCCGGATCCGCCGGTTGCGACGGCAACGGCGCTACCCCAGGAGGGGGGAAGGCCGGGCACCGTGGGCCGCCTTCTTCCAGGGATTTCCGCCCGGATCGTGGACCCCGAATCGGGAGCGGAGCTTCCCCTTGCTTCCACCGGCGTCGTCTGCCTGCGCGGAGCCAACGTCTTTGCCGGCTACCTGGACAAGGATGGCCGGATCGAGCCGGCGCTGCGCGACGGCTGGTTTGCGACCTGGGACCTGGGCCATTTCGACAAGGAGGGATTCCTTGCGATCGAGGGACGGCGGTCGCGATTCTCCAAGATTGCCGGAGAGATGGTGCCGCACGGGACGATCGAGGAGAGCATCGCGGAGGCATTCGGGCTCGACCAGACTGACGGGCCCCGTGTCTTTGTGACCGGTCTCCCCGACGACACCCGGGGCGAGGTCCTGATCGCCCTTGCCACGCTGGACCTGTCACCCTCGATGCTCCACGAGAAGCTGCATGCCGCCGGCCTGCCGAATCTATGGATTCCCAGGATCGTCCGCCGCGTCGATGCGATCCCGGTTCTCGGCAGCGGGAAGCTGGACCTTGCGGCGTGCCGGGAGCTGGCCCGCCGGCCCGCGGACCCCTGATCAGGCTGCGGCGCTCCTGCGGTGCCCCGGCATGCCCGGGGCCGCCTGGGCTGCCGCGGGAAGCTCGAGCGTGAAGGATGCGCCCTTGCCCGGGCCGTCGCTGGCGACCGACAGCGATCCGTGGAGCTCCTTGGCCGCGAGGGCGCTCGAGTGCAGGCCGAAGCCGTGGCCGTGCCGGCGGGTCGTGAAGCCGTGCCCGAAGATGCGGGTGAGATTCTCCGGGGGGATGCCAACCCCGTTGTCCTGGACGACGAAGCGGACCGCTCCGGCGGGGCCGGGCTCGATCCGGAGCGTGATGATTTTTTCGCCGCCGCCGCCCTCGTCCATGGCGTACTTGGCGTTGCGGATGAGATTGATCAGGATCTGGAGGACCTTGCCCCGCTCCGCGAGGACGTGGGGCACGGGCTTGAAATCGCGGACGACGCTCACCTCGTGGCGCAGCAATGCGGCCGTGTTCATGCGCAGGGAATCCTCCACCAGCGTCGCGGGCTCGAGCGGCTCGAGCATGCCGGCCATCGTTGCGTAGGTCTGCTGCATCGTCACGATCTCCTTGATGTGGTCGATGTTCTCCTGGAGGGACGTGATTTCCTGGAGCAGCCGCGACCGCTCCTCGCTCGAATGGCGTGAAAGGGACTTGAGGAACTCGGGCACGAGGCGTCCCTTGGGATCGCTTGTGAAAAACCCGCCGAGATCGGATGCGTGCTCGTCCAGCATGGAGCAGAGCTTCCCCAGGCTCTCGGCCTTCGATTGGCGCAACCCGGCGGCTATCACCGTCGCCGAGACATTCAGGCTGTTCAGCACGTTGCCGACATTGTGAAGGACTCCCGTGGCGACTTCGGCCATGCCGGCCATCCGCGAGGCGTCCATGAGGTCCTTGTTCGCCTTTTCCAGGGCCTCCTCGGTCTCCTTCGATGCCGTGACGTCCTTGCTGATTCCGAAAGTTCCTATGATTTTGCCGTTCTCGTCGCGAAGCGGCATCTTGTTCGTCAGAACCCAGGCGGTGCGGCCGTCCGGCCAGACTTCCTTCTCCAGCTTGCCGAGCATGCTTTCGCCGCTGCGCATGATCTGCTTCTCGTCCTCAAAAGCCGGCTGGGCGTGGTTTTTCGAGTAGAGGTCGAAATCGGTGCGGCCCAGGATATCCTCCTGGCTCTTCAGCCCGAGGTAGCGGACGAACGAGGCGCTGACCGCGATGAACCGGGAGTCGCTGTCCTTGAAATACACATTGTCGGGCACGTTCGCCAGGAAGGCGCCCACGAGCGTCCGCTCGATCGCTTCCGGGCCGGATGCTGGACGGGATCGGGAGGCCATGGGGTCAGGTCGCCTGGGAGGCGTCTCCCGCCGTTTCGGACGCCCCCATCGCGACGGGATCCGTCACGGGCAGCTCGAGGATGAACGCGGCGCCGAGTCCCGGGCCGTCGCTATGGACCGTGAGGGCCCCGCCCATGTCCTTGGCCGCGAGGGCGCTCGAGTGCAGGCCGAAGCCGTGGCCGTGCGCCCGGGTAGTAAAGCCGTGGCCGAAGATCCGGGCGAGATTCTCCGGGGGAATTCCCACGCCGTTGTCCTCGACGACAAATCGGACGGTGCCGGCCAGGCCGGCCTGGATCCGCAGCGTTATGACCTTGCCCGCCGAGCGGCCCTCGTCGAGGGCGTACTTTGCGTTCCGGATCAGGTTTATGAGGATCTGGAGAACCTTGCCCCGCTCGGCGAAAACCGGCGGCACGGCCTGGTAGTCGCGCACGACGCTGATGTCGTGCCGCGCCAGGGCCGACGAATTCATCCGGAGCGAGTCCTCCATCATGGCGTCCGCCGCAAGGGGCTCGACCAGGCCGACCATGGTCGCGTAGGCCTGCTGCATCGAGACGATCTCCTTGATGTGATCGATGTTCTTTTGCAGGGAGTCCACCTCCTGGAGCAGGCGGACGCGCTCCTCGCCGGTGTGGCGCGAGAGCGACTCGAGGAAGTCAGGAACGAGCCTCCCCTTGGGGTCCTGGACCAGGAAGTCGCCGAGGTTTCCGGAATGCTCGCGCAGCAGGCCGCAGACCTTGCCGAGGCTCTCGATCTTGGACTGGCGCAGGCCGGTCGCGATGACCGTCGCGGACACGTTGATGCTGTTCAGCACGTTCCCGACATTGTGGAGGACTCCGGTCGCCACCTCGGCCATTCCCGCGAGACGGGAGGCGTCCATGATCTCCTTGTTGGCCTTCTCGAGGGCGTCCTCCATCTGCTTCGAGGCCGTGATGTCCTGGCTCATCCCGAAGGTGCCGATGATCCGCCCGCCGTCCCCCCGAAGCGGGAGCTTGCTCGACCGGGACCACGTCACCCGGCCGTCCGGCCAGGTTATCTTCTCGATCTTCCCAAGTATCGGGACGCCGGTCCGCATGA
Organism: uncultured Opitutaceae bacterium; assembly: GCA_964547325.1. GTDB lineage: Bacteria > Verrucomicrobiota > Verrucomicrobiia > Opitutales > Opitutaceae > Palsa-1447. The sequence goes on from CAZJNA010000046.1 coordinate 13,003, forward strand.
TTTCCTGTTCGTCGCCCAGCGTTCGCTGGGCATGCCCTTCCGAGAAAAGGTCGGCATCCGTCTTTCCGACAAGCTCGTCCGGATGGGCGCAGCCGTGCCGGGCCGCCTTGGATTGGCTGACCGCGATGAAGCGCGACTCCCGGTCCTTGAAGTAGACAGCGTCCGGAACATTCTCGAGAAACGCATTCACAAGCGCGTGCTCGAGCGCAAGCCGCTCGCTGCCCGAGGGCAGGCTGGCGACGGCTTCGGAAATGCTCGTTGCGCTCATGCCGGCTCAGACTGCTGTTGCGTAGGCCGGGGATCCTGCCATCGCGAGTCCGCCCGGTTTGAGGTAGCGGCTGACCAGATCCCGCAAGTCATCGGGCTTCACCGGCTTCGCGAGATAGTCGTCCATGCCGGCCGCAAGGCAGGCTTCCCTGTCGCCGGCCATCGCGTTGGCCGTCATTGCGACGATGCTCACCCGCAGCTCGAATCCCGCCTCCCGGGCGGCTTCCGCCTCGCGGATCCGCCGGGTCGCCTCGAGGCCGTCCATTTCCGGCATCTGCGCGTCCATCAGGACGAGCAGGTAACGGCGTTTGCGCAGGGCCTCCAGGACTTCATTGCCGTTGGCGACGACATCCGCCGCGTAACCGAGGTTGCGGAGCTGCAGAAGCGTCACCTTCTGGTTGACCGGATTGTCCTCGGCGACGAGGACCTTCGCCACGGCCTTGGGCGCCGCGACCGGATGGAGGCCGGCGGCGGGAGCCTTTCCCAGCGGCCCCTTCCCGGCCGCCGTCAACACGCGGCCAATGGCCGTGCGGAGCTTGTCCGGGTGCAGCGGCTTCAATTCACAGGCGGCCAGGCTGCTCGAAGTCATTTGCGATGAGCTCAGCCGCTCGCCGCGCGAGGTGAGAAGCATGAGCACCGCCCCGCGCAGGCTCTTGTCCGCGCGAATGTCGGAGGCGAGGCCGAGGCCGTCCCGCTCCGGCATGTGGTGGTCCAGGATGACGAGCTCATACGGGGTGCCCGCGGCGACTGCGCGACGCATCTCCGCCAGCGCATCCGCGGCAGATTCGGCCAGCGCGTGGGGCATCCGCCAGCCCGCGAGAAGGTGGGCGAGCAGCTTGCGGTTGGCCGCGTTGTCGTCCACGGCGAGCGTGCGGCGCCCTTCGAGCGGCGACGGCTCGATCTTGGCCTCGGGCTCGGCCAGGGAGGAGCGTCCGAGCTCGACGACGAACCAGAAGGCCGAGCCTTTGTCGGGCGCGCTTGTGACGCCGATCCGGCCTTTCATCAGTTCGGTAAGGCGCTTGCATATGGCCAGCCCAAGTCCCGTGCCGCCGTATTTGCGGGTTGTGGAGGAGTCCGCCTGAACGAACGGCTGGAAGAGGGCTGTCTGGACCGCTTCCGGAATGCCGATGCCGGTGTCCGAGATCTCGATGCGCAGGGAGACGCTCTCGGGCGACTCGCCGACGCAGGCAACGGTCATGACCACCTCGCCGTACTGGGTGAACTTGATCGCGTTCCCAAGGAGATTGAGCACGATCTGGCGCAGGCGCACCGGATCGCCCCGGACGACCCGGGGCACATCGGGATCGATCTGCATGACGAGTTCCAGGCCTTTCCGGGCGGCCATGTCGGCGTTCAGGTCGAGCGCGAGCTCGAGGTGCTCGGTCAGGTCGAAGTCGATGACCTCGAGCGCGAGCCGCCCGGCCTCTATCTTCGAAAAATCGAGGATGTCGTTGATGATCCGCAGGAGCGTCTCGCTGCTCTGGCACAGGGTCTCCACCAAGTCGCGCTGCTCCGGGTTGAGCGGGGAGGTCAGGAGAAGGTTGGCCATTCCGATCACTCCGTTCATGGGCGTGCGCACCTCGTGGCTCATGTTTGCGAGGAACGCGCTCTTCGCGCGGTCGGCGGTCTCCGCGGCCTCCTTGGCCCGCTGCAGGTCGGTTTCGACCTGGGCCCTGCGCGCGATTTCCTGCTGGAGGGCCCCGTTCGTCGCCTCGAGGTCGGCCGTGCGCACGCGCACGCGCCTTTCCAGCTCCTCGGCGTGCGCGCTCGCCTGGCGCAGCAGGTTCCATTTCTCCGTGAGCGCGTTTGCGAGCTGAAGAACCTCGATCGTGTCAAAGGGCTTCTTGAGGATAACCAGTCGGTCCGAGCCGCCTATCTTGGCCAGCATTTCCTCCCACGAATAGTCGGAATAGGCCGTGCAGATGACGATCTGCAGATCGGGGGCCACCTTCCATAGCTCCAGGGTGGTTTCCACGCCGTCCCATCCGGGCGGCATCCGGACGTCGACGAAGGCCATCGCATAGGGGCGGCCCTCGGCCACCGCCTTCGAAACCATGGCCAGGCCCTCGCGCCCCTGGTAGGCCGAGTCGACCGAGAAATTGATGCGCGCCGACGCGGACGCGGGCGCTTCGTTTCCGAGAAGCGCGTTTTCCAGGGCATCGAGGGTGACCGAGGCTTCGCTTACCTGCGGGCAGAGAATCTTCCGGACATCCGCATGGATCGCATGGTTGTCGTCGACGACGAGGATGCGGAGATTGCGTTCGGGAGCCTGCATGGGTCGAATCGTTTCTTCGGGGCGGAGGCGCGCGCAAATCCGACGTCAGGCGCCCTCCTTGCTCTCGCGAGCTCGTGGGATCGCCGGATGTCGAAATCGCGGTCGTCTGATCTGATTCGCCCCCGGTATCGTCACAAAGGCCTGCGGGCCTAAGCCGGAACTAGGGAGTTCTGCCCAGAAAACGAGAATGGCCAGGGCGCAAGACCCTGGCCATGAACAAGTTGATCTTAGACGGCCTGTTGCTCAGCGCACGACCCGGGCGCTTCCGCCCCCCATCACTTTCTCGACTTCCCTGGCGGTTACCATCGACGTGTCACCGGGGGTGGTCATCGCCAGGGCCCCGTGCGCGGCGCCGTAGTCGACTGCCTTCTGGGGGTCGTTGGTCTTCAGGAATCCATAGATCAGGCCGCTCGCAAAACTGTCGCCTCCGCCCACGCGGTCCAGGATCTCCAACTCGGGATACATGCGACTGTCGTAGAACCGTCCGTCGTGGTAGCAGATCGCGCTCCAGTCATTGATGGTGGCCGTGTGGACCTTGCGCAGCGTCGTTGCGGCGACCTTGAAGTTCGGGAACTCGGCCACGGCCTTCTCGATCATTTTCTTGAAGGCGTCCGTCTCGATGTGGCTCAGGTTCTTGTCCATGCCCTCGACCTCGAACCCCAGCGAGGCGGTGAAGTCTTCCTCATTCCCGATCATCACGTCGACATACTTTGCGATCTCGCGGTTGACCTCGCGGGCCTTGGCCTGGCCGCCGATGCTCTTCCAGAGGGAGGGGCGGTAGTTGAGGTCGTAGCTGACGATGGTGCCGTGGCGATTCGCGGCCTTGACGGCCTCGATCGTCAGCGCGGCCGCCGACTCCGACAGGGCGGCGAAGATGCCGCCCGTGTGCAGCCAGCGCACGCCCAGTTTGCCGAAGATGTGCTCCCAGTCGAAATCGCCGGGCTTGAGCTGGCTCGCGGCCGTGTGGCCCCGGTCGGGGATGCCGACAGCGCCGCGGATGCCGAAGCCGCGCTCGGTGAAGTTGAGGCCGTTCCGCACGGAGCGCCCTATGCCGTCGTCCGGCCGCCAGAGGATAAAATCCGTGGCCACGCCGCCCTGCATGATGAAATCCTCGACCAGGTGCCCGACGTCGTTGTCCACGAACGCCGTGGTCACCGCGGTCCGCAGGCCGAAACATTTGCGCAGGCCGCGCGCGACATTGTATTCGCCGCCGCCCTCCCAAACCTTGAATTCGCGGGCCGTGCGGATGCGGCCCTCGCCGGGATCCAGGCGGAGCATGACTTCGCCGAGCGAGAATTCGTCGAACTGGCAGTCTTTGGCGGATTTTATCTTGAGGCTCATGGTGGGAAAAGGACGGGGACGCGGGCCAGCCTGCTAGTATCCGGCCCGGGCAAGTGCCAGCACGCCCGCGGCGGCGGCCAGGCAATAGACGCCGAAGTACCACCAGCGCCCGGCCTTCAGCCAGCTGGACAGCAGCTTCAGGGCGAGAAGCCCGGCCAGAAAGCTGCACACGATGCCGATCAGCCCCGGGACCAGGAGCGCGATCACGTGGCTGGGCGAGCGGAGCCCGGAATGGGCATGCACCAGGCGGAGCAGTTCCTTGGCGATGGCAAGCGGGGTGATGATGACGGCCAAGGCAAAGCTGAATTCCTCCGCGCGGCTCTTGCCGACGTTCAGGAGCAGGCCGGCCGAGATCGTGGCCCCGGACCGGGAAAGGCCGCGGAAGGGAATGCACAGGCCCTGGACGAACCCGATCCAGCCGGCGGTGCCGAATGGCAAGTCGGTGTCCTCCACCTCCCGCTTTTCCCGAAAGCTCGAAACGAGGATCAGCAGGCCGGCCGCCGTCAGGGCAGCCGCGATGATGCGGAGATTTGAAAACAGGTCCTCGATCTCGATGGGGTTGTTTTCGCGCGCGAAGACCTTCTCGATCAGCACCTGAAGGCCGAAGCCGATCGCGAGGGTGTAGAACGTCGCGATTGCCAGGTTGCCCGTGGTCGAGCGGCGCTGCTCGTGGTTGGAGAGGAAGTTTTCCTTCCACGCTTTCCAAAAAAACGAGATGAAGGCGGCCATCGTGCCCGTGTGGAGCATGACGAGCATGAACGTCATCTGGGGGCTCGAGGGATCGAGTCCCATGAGCTTCTCGGCCACGATCACGTGGGCCGAACTCGATACCGGCAGCATCTCGGCCGCCCCCTGGATAAGGCCGAGAATGACGATCTGCAGAAAGCTGAGGGGCATGGGGTTCGTGGGATTAAACCGTGAATGGCTTCAGCTCGGCGATCTTCCATGCGGGCTGTCCGGATTCCGTGGCGAGCTCGCCGAAAGCCTCGATCTCCGCGTGGCTGAAGAGCAGGCCGCCCGCAGCCGACGTCTTTTTCGCCCATTCGGCCTCGAGCTGGCCGGGGAGCATGGCCTTCTCGTTGCCGTGTCCCAGGACGTCGGCGATCACGGCCTTGACGTTCTGCGCCTGCGTGCGGCTCTGGGCAAAACCGCCGCTCAGCGCCTCGGGATGGATGACCTGGAAAAAGAAGGCCGACGTGTGCTTCTCGTCGCCGTCGGCCCAGCGGTTCCGGATTGTCGGGAGCGAGCCGCCGATGTACGCGCCGTAAATCTCGTTGATCAGCGAGAGGCCGTATCCCTTGTGCGCGCCGAAGGGCAGGAGCGAGACTGCGGCATTGGGATCGGTGGTCGGATTGCCGTCCTTGTCCACGGCGGCCATCGGAGGGAGGGGCTTGCCTTCACGCTTGAACTGCTGCACGCGGCCCATGGCGACGACGGAGGTGGCCCAGTCGACGACTATGGGGTAGCCGACGGCTTCGGTCGTTGGAAACCCCCAGCTGTGGGGGTTGGTTCCGAGCGTGGGGAACTTGCCCCCGAACGGCACGACCTCCGCGAGGGAAGCGGTGCAGTTCGTGTAGGCGATGTATCCCTTCTTTGCGGCGTCCATCACATAGCCGCCGCCCCAGAGGTAGTGAAACGCGTTATCCACCGATATCGTCCCGGTTCCATACGTGTCCGCGAGCTTCATGGCCGCATCCATCGCCCGGTAGGCGACCGACTGCCCCAGCTTCTTGTTGGCGTTCCAGACCCGGGCCGCCGCAAACCGGGAGGGCTTCTCCTCGATCTTCGCCCCGGGCACGCAGCCCTTCGAGCCGCTGCCGAACAGGTGATCGAGATGGAGCGCCTTCAGCGCGTTGTGCGTGCGGATGCCGTGCCGGGTGGCCTCCGCGCAGAAGCGCGCCCCCTCCGCGGATTCGTCCGCGTCGTAGCCGCGGTGGCGGTAGGCCGCCTCGACGAGCGCATTATGCCGGGATTCGGGAACGACGTAGAAGGTCTCGCTCATGGGATCAGATTTTGCTCACGGGAACCTCGGGATTGACCTGGGCAACGGGCTTTTCCCCCCTTGCCGCAAGGAGGAGGTTCTTCACCGAAGCCGTGGCCTGCCGGACCACGCTCTCATAAGTCCGGGATGCGACATGGGGGGTGATCACGACATTCGGAAGCCTGAGCAGCGGATGGTCAGCGGGAGGGGGTTCGACGTCCAGGACGTCCGCCCCGTATCCTCCAACCTGACCCGACTTGAGTGCTTCGACGATGTCGGCGGTGTGGACGATCTCGCCCCGCGCGCAATTGAGGATCAGCACGCCCTTTTTCATCTTCGCGATGCTCTTCGCGTTTATCATGTCACGCGTCTCCGGGGTGAGGTTCGTGTGGAGTGAGATGTAGTCGGAAACCGCAAAAACCTCGTCGATCGTCGACGCCCGGACGACACCGTATTTCGCGGCAAAGGCTTCGTCCCAATAGACATCGAAGCCGATCGCCTTCATTCCGAACGCAGCCGCGCGGATCGCGACTTCCTTGCCGATTCGGCCCAGACCGACGATCCCGATCGTCTTCTCCAGGAGTTCGTGGCCGGTCTTTCGCTTCCATTCGCCCTTGCGGGTCGAGTCCGTCGCGAAGAGCAGGTTCTTCTCCAGCGCCAGGAGCAGGAGGAAGGTGTGCTCGGCAACCGTCGTGTGGTTCACGCCCGGGGTGAACAGGACGGGAATTCTCTTCTCGGTGGCGTATTTCACGTCGATCTTGTCAACGCCGATGCCGTACTTGCTGATGATCTTCAGCCGCGGCAGAGACTTGTCGATCACGGCCCGCGTGATGGCATCGTCGCCGCAGAGGAAGGCGTCAAAACTGCCGGCCAGCTCCAGCATCCGCGCCTCGGACAGCGGGCCGCGCTCGCGGACGATTTCGAAGCCGGCGCCCTCGAGAAGCTGGTGATGCGCACCCGGCGTGTCTTGGAACGAGGTGGTCGTGAGGAGGACACGTGTCATGGAAGGGGGGAGCTATCCAATCGTTTGGGCCGGGGTTGGAAAGCAGAAATCACAGGATGAACGACCGGAGGGGGTCCTCGATCCGCCTTCTCCCGAGGGATTCCGACGACAGACAGGGGAAGATGGCCATGCGTCCCGCCCCTGTGGAGCGGTCAACGCATCACTTTCGAGAACCAGACCCAGTCCCCGGAGGCGGGCGATCCTTTTGGATCGGGCACTCCGCCGTCATCGCGCTCATTCCAGCCGATCGAATACAGCTTGAACGATCCATCCGCATCCAGCAGGTAGCGGAGCGGCCGGCCGTCTATGACATCGTGGGTTGGATGCGGCAGATATTTGCCGGTCAAGGCGTCCAGGGTGTCTGGATAGGCGCCGCGCGCCAGACGGAATCGCTCCAGGGCGCAACCGGTGATGGCTTCCTCGCGGATATTTTCAGATTGCGCCGTACCCATCGCAAAGTTGATGGGTATGCTTGGTCGCTGATATGAAACCCGGAGCAATGCATCGTAGGGTGAACTCGATCGGGCAATGAGAGCAAGTTGACGGGCCCCTTCCTCGGCCCTGCTCGGGCGGACGCATCCGGCCGCCGGATCCAGGCAGCCGATGACGTCTTTCTCGAATGCGTTCCAGCTGCGAATTACGTTTTGTTCCCGCCAGCCCCGCAATGCCCAGGGCCACCGGGGAACCCCCATATCCTGCGGCCGATAGAAAGTGCGAATATCCCGGCCGGGCATTTGCATGAGAAAGTACGAGGTCGCGGCGCGTCTCAGTCGCACGGAACGATCGTAATCCGCCACGGGATTCAGGGTTTCCATCAAATCTTGGAAATGCACGAGCTGGGCAGCGTTCCACTGATGATTGGCGCAACCCTGCCAGATTGGCTGCGCGGCCAGTCCAAGGAGGGCGTTGCCCACCAACACTCCCAGGACAGTCGCGGGTGGTGACATATTCCCACGGGCAAGGCGAAGCGTCATGATCGTGTCTGCGGATGCGTCGTCAATATCCCCAATCGCGAGTTCGGCCTGCGCGCGGAGAGCGAGTGCCCAGCCGAGGAAGAAGACCGAATCAAGACTGAGATCGGGCGGCTGGGGAGAGCCTGGGCGCAAGGCGGCGAGACGTTGTTCGGGTGAGACGATCGAATTTGCTTCCAGCGGGCGCTGGGCCGCAGCAGCGCGGAGGTCGAGGATCATACCTCGGAGCGGTTCGAGCGCAGCCACAACGCCGGCGGCGGGCTGCGCGCCTTTCGAGTCTGCCGTCAGACCGCGCTTCTCCAATTCATTGCGAAGTGCGCTGAAATCGGCTGTCTGGCCAGCACCGATGTTTCCAAGAACTCGATTACCTTGCAGATAGACGAATTTCTTCCTTAGGGCGGCGAACGTCGCACTTGGCGCGTTGCCGCCGGGATAGAGAAGATCCTTCATGATGGGCGCTTTGAAGAAATTGAGCCGATCGGGAATCGGAGGCGGCAGATAGGCCATAACTTCCATTGGCACGCCTCGCGTCCTCAGCTCCGCTTGGAACGCAGCCCAAGCGCGGTCACCCCGCCAGTTTTCGACGGAAACAAGGGCGGCGATCAGCGTCGCCGCGCCGGCAATGCCTAGGAGCAGCCAACTAAGGATTGCGGTCGTTTTGGGCCAGCGTGTCATGAAAATTGTTCTCAGCGATCAAAGCCGCGAGCAACTCGGGAGGCGGCATGGATGGGTCCGCTCTCCGGGGCGATCGTCCCAGGGTGAAATGAAAGAGCACGAGAATGGCCCAGGCGGCCGCCAGCACGCGCCAGGCAACTCTGTGCGGATAAAGAAGTTCACGAAAAAACTCCCGCAAGGAAGGACGCGAGGGGCGGATGGAAATGCGCATGGCGTCCAGGCGCGGAATTGATGCCTGGTGGCGCTCGAATAGCCAATTCCGGGGGGATTTCATTGGGCTTCCTTAACCAATCTTATCAATGCGCGCTTCGCGTGATGGAGGCGTGATTTGACCGTCCCCACCGGCACGGCGGTGACTGCGGCGATTTCCTCAAGGGAAAATTCCTCCAGGATGTGCAAGAGGAGAGTCGAGCGCTGGGGCACAGGGAGCTGTCCGACGAGAGCAAAGAATTCGTCGGCATCCTCCTGACGGATGAGGAGGGTGCGGGGATCGATTGCATTGTCATCCGCCCAGTCGTCGGATGCATCGTCTTCAGCGGAGAAAATTTCCTTGGTCCTCCTGGTGCGACGCCAGTGTTGGACGCATTTTTGGTGCGCGATTCCGAAGAGCCAGGAACCAAATTTTGCATCGTTTCGCAGACTCTCGATATGGCGCACCGCGCTTGCGAAGGTCTCCTGGACCACATCGAATGCCGCCACCCTGTCTTGGATGAGTTCGGCGGCATAGGCGTAGAGCGGCAGCTGGTGCTGCTTGAGCAGGGTCTCCCAGGCTTCGGGCACATGTCTGCGCGCGGCGGAAATGAGGATGGGGTCGGGCGGGGCCACAATGGCTCTTTGGGGAATAGAATGCCGGCAGAGGGAAAAGGTTCAACGGTACTTCGGCCCGACTTGTTACTATTCCGGTGTGAAGTTGCCTGATGATGCCGTAGTCGCCCCGGAGAAAATCACCCGATATCTGCTGGTATGGCGATGCCTGGACGACAAATCCGCCTACTTGGCCAAAGGGGGCTATTCGCTCTTTAATCCAGAGGCGCTCTTGCTGGCCTTGACCAAACTTGGGAAAGAGGACGAAGCGCGGCCACTGGGCTGGAACCACTTCGGCTGCTACTACGAAGTGCGTGGCATCCTTCCCGGAGCATTTGGGATTCGTCTCCAGGTTAGAACGACCTGGATGACAGAGCTCTTGTCAGGGATTACAAAGTTCATAACCTTGATTCCCGTTGGAGTTCTCAAATGACCTTGAAGCTTTACACCGATGTAACGCTAGCGGACGACCTGCCGGAATACCGGCTTCGCCGGGGAGGCCTTGTGCGCCTTCTAGAGCACCACGTGGCCCCGGACGGCGAGGAAGGCTATTCGGTCGAAGTGATTGGCGCCGGGGGCCGAACGCCGCCGGTAATTGCGGTCCCGACCAAGTTGCTCAGGTCCTGCAAGATGAAGAAGACGTGAGCGCGGGCGCATTGACACTTTGAGTGCCGATCGTTTTTCCGCCGCAACCCGCATCCTCAGGCGCAGGCTCGGGGCGAAGGTTGTCCGCTCCGATAGCGGAACACTGGGCGCGGCGTCATTCGACAGCCTGAAAATCCCGTTCCTGCCTGAGGCGGTCATTTTTCCGCGGGATTACGACGACCTTTCCGCCGTCCTCGAACTCGCGAATGCCCATCGCGTCCCGGTTACCGCCCGCGGAAGGGGGACTTCGCTCACCGGTTCGGCCGCTCCGCGCCGCGGAGGGTGGGTTGTCGACCTCCTGGGCTGGAACCGGATCAGGATCGATGCCGAGGCGGGGTTGGCCCACGTCGAGGCCGGGGCCAAGGTTGCCGACATTCACCGCGCGGCTGAGGCGAAGGGCTGGTTCTATCCGCCCGACCCCTCGTCCCGCGAGTATTGCACGATCGGGGGCAACATAGCCTGCAACGCCGGCGGCATGCACGGGGGCAAGTACGGGGTGACCCGCGACTTCGTTCTCGCGCTCAAGGGCTTCCTGCCGACCGGCGAATTCGTGGAGTGGGGCACCGCGACCAAGAAATTCTCGGCCGGCTTCAACC
>CAZJNA010000047.1:0-17873 GCA_964547325.1 uncultured Opitutaceae bacterium
CGCACCGGATAGGGCCCCGCGGCCCCGTCCAGGACGACGGCCGGACTGCCGATATGGGCCTGGAGGCGAGCCGTCGACAGGAGGGCGGCCGCCAGGACCGGAATAAAGAGACGCCTCATCGCCGCACCCGGGTCATCCAGTTTCCGAACCAGAGTCCGGCCAGCGTGGATACATAGGCCGCAAGGAGGCAGGAGGCGACCGAGGAGGAGCGGAGCCCGGCCTCGTTCTCCCAGAAGTCATGTGGGTGGAGCCCCGAGTAGGTGTAGGCCCAAACTCGGTCGCCTGCGAAGAACCAGGTGTCGGCCGCCGGGGAGAGATAGAATGTCGAGAAAAGCCATTGCGCCGCCAGGAAGAGCAGGACGAACGATGCGGCCGTCAGTCCCGCAAGCATCAGGTCGCGGCGCCATTCGCGGCCGAATCCGCCGCTTTGCATGATGAGGTCGATCGCGACGGCGGGGACGACAAGCCAAAGCGGGAACGGGGGCGGGACCATGTGACTCACCGGGTGATTGATCGGGCCGAGCCGGGGCGATCCGGCAAAGAGCGGGAGAATCCAGACCATCGTCGCGGTCATGAGCATGTATGCGCCCGCTGCGAGCGTCGCGCCCCAGCGAAGCCTCGAGGCCCGGGCGATCGCAACGAGGAGAAAGGGGAAATCCGCCGAAGCCCTGAAAAAGAATTCCGAGGAATGCTGCCGATTTGGCCAGAAATCGCTCGTCCGCATCACGGCGACACCCTCGACCAGGACGGCCCCGAGGTAAAGGAAGAGCCAGGCGGCCGCGCCCGGCCTCCACGATCGATTCTGCTCGCGGAGCAGGAGCAGCCACACTCCCAGGCGGATCGCGAGGCTCCCCACGAAAAGCACGACGTGGGGAGGGCTGATGATCCGGACATCGAGGCCGTAGGCGTTGTGCCACCAGTTGTCGAAGGGGCCTGCGGCGAGCATGGCGACGGCTCCCCAGATTGCTATCCAAGCGCCGAACGGGGCCTTGCCCCCCAGGATGCGGACGGATCCCGCGCTCTCGGCCTCTGTCGCGAAAAAGGTCGTCCAGATCGCCATCCAGCCGGCCGCGAAACCGCTCAGCGCGCCGCCAAAGTAGATGGCGATGTGGGCCGGGGTCCAAAACGTGTCCCTTCCTAGGGTCATGTGCCAGGAGATGTCCCAGACTCCGCCAATGCCGCTCGATGTGATCGCGGCCACCATCAGGACGATCGGAAGCGAGATTCCCGGAAACCGGCGTCCTTCGGGCGTTCCGGATGGATTCGCAAGGGGGTTCGTCGCCAAAGCCATCGGCGGACAACACCCCCTTCCCCGCTCTGAGACAATCCAGATCGGCTGCGCGCCGCAGCCGGACTGGCTGGGGAGAAGGCCTTTGATTTCCCGCCGGCCCGGGGTTCCAGTGCCCTTCGATGAAAACCCCCTCTCGTCGCCGCGGATTTCGTTCCTTTGCCCCGGTCCTTGCGGCCGGCGCCCTAGCAGCGCTCGCCCTCGTGCCGGCCTCAGCCTCCGATTCCGGGTCCAAAAACGCTCCTCCCCTCGTCCTCACCGTCGACGCCGGCCACGCGACCGGCTCCGTGAGCCCGACTCTCTATGGCCTGATGACCGAGGAGATAAACTATTCCTACGATGGGGGTCTCTACGCGGAGCTCGTGCGCAACCGGGCCTTCCTCGACAATCCCCAGGCGCCGGCGCACTGGACCCTCCTGCAGGACGGCGGCGCCCGGGGAGCGATGGCCCTGGACGCGGCGCAGCCGCTGAACCCGGCTATTCCCGTCAGCCTCAGGCTGGATGCGACCCAGGTCGGGGCGGGCCAGCGCGTAGGCATCGCAAACGAGGGTTTTTGGGGGATTCCGGTCAGGCGGAACACCCGTTATCAGGCCTCATTCTACGCGAAAGCGGCGGCCGGATTTTCCGGCCCGCTGACCGTGAGCCTGGAGAGTTCCGATGGAGCCGCCATCCTGGCACGCGCCGAAGTCTCGGGTATTGGCGGCGACTGGCGGCGGTACACGGCGGAGCTGACAACGGGCGCGGCCGCACCCTCCGCCGCCAATCGCCTTGTCCTGTCCTCGGCAGGCCCGTGCACGGTGTGGCTGAGCCTCGTTTCCCTCTTTCCGCCGACCTTCAACGACCGCCCCAACGGAAACCGGATCGATATTATGAATCTCCTCGCGGGAATGAACCCGGCCTTCCTGCGCTTTCCCGGGGGAAACTATCTCGAAGGCAGGACCTTCGCCACCCGCTTTGACTGGAAGAAGACGGTCGGCGACCTGTCCCGGCGGCCAGGGCACATGGACGACGCATGGAAATACCGGTCCACCGACGGGATGGGACTCCTCGAATTCCTCGAATGGTGCGAGGACCTGCACATGCAGCCGGTGCTCGCCGTGTTCGCGGGCTACGTGCTCGACCGCCAGATTTCGCCCACGCCGGCCGGGCCCGCGCTCGCGCCCTACGTTCAGGACGCCCTCGACGAGATCGAATACCTCACCGGCGGACCGGAGACCCGCTGGGGCGCGGAGCGGGCGCTGGACGGCCATCCGGAGCCCTTTCCCCTGACCTACGTCGAGGTCGGCAACGAGGACAACTTCGACAAGAAGACGGGCAGCTACGACGCGCGCTTCGCCCAGTTCTTCGATGCGATCAAGGCGCGCCATCCGAAGCTCCAGGTGATCGCGACGACGCCCGTGACCACCCGGACGCCCGATGTCGTCGACGACCATTACTATCGCTCGGCGATGCAGTTTTACTCGGATGTCGGGCACTATGACAAGGCGAGCCGCTCCGGACCGAAGATATTCGTTGGCGAGTGGGCGACCCGCGAGGGATCGCCCACTCCAAACATGAACGCGGCGCTCGGCGATGCGGCCTGGATGACGGGAATGGAGCGCAATTCCGATCTCATCGTCATGGCCAGCTACGCCCCGCTCTTCGTCAATGTGAACCCGGGCGCGATGCAGTGGAAGACGGACCTGATCGGCTATGATGCGATGACGAGCTACGGCTCCCCCTCCTACTATGCCCAGCGGATGTTCAGCCTGCATCACGGCGACCAGGTCCTGGCGACCGATTCCCAGGGCATCGGAACCCAGATGTGGCAGCCCCCTGCCCCCCGCGGGGGCGGCCCCCCGCCCCCGCCGCGTCCCGTGCCGACCCTCTTCTTCGACGCCACCCGCCGGGGTTCGGACGGAACCGTCTTTCTCAAGGTCGTGAACACGATAGGCGTTGCGCAGTCCGCGCGCGTGATGATCTCGGGCGCCTCCTCCGTCGAGCCGGCGGCCCGCACGCTCGTCCTGTCCGCCGCCGCCCCGACGGATACGAACTCGATCGCGGAGCCTGAGAAAATCGTGCCGGTGGCCGGCGAAGCCGCCGGGCTCGGCCCGGACTTCACCTACCGCTTTCCGCCCTACTCGATCACGATCCTTGAATTGCAGACCCGTTAGCCGGCTTTCCGTTTGCCGGCGGGAAAGGCCTGCGGACGAGGTCTGCGTGCGCGACTTCGTTGGCAAGGCTCACGAGCTCGTCGATCACGATGGTCGGGTCCTCCTCGTAGCGCAATTGGAGCGAGCTTTCCAGCACCCGCCCGTAGGCGGCGGGATCGGCGAGCCAGGAATCGATGATGGCGGAAAAATCCGCGGCATCCTCGATCTTGAGGGATGCCCCGCCGTTCCTGAAAAACTTCCAGGTCAGTTCCTCCTGGGGCATGATGCCGCCAAAGGCGTTGAAGATGATGGGGCACCGGAAATGCAGGGCCTTGGCGCACGTGGTCGTGCCGCCTCGCGTGACGATGACGTCGCTAGCCTGCATCAATTGGTGCACGGTGTCCGAGTATCCCTCCAGGTAGCAGTTGAATTCGGGGTGGTTCGCACGCCAGTGCACGAGTTCGTTGTAGGTCTCCTTGTTCCGGCCGCAGATGACGATGGCCTGGCACGTGTCGGCGTGCCTGACCAGGGTCGGAAGGAGCTCCGCGTGGTTGTTCGCACCGTTGCTGCCGGTCGCGAGGAAGACGGTGAAGAGGTCCGGGCGCAGGCCGAGCCGCTTCTCCCGGAAGGCGCCGCGGTCCTTGGCGTATACGACCTCCAGGTGCGCGCGCGGCAGCATCAGGTACCCACGAACGAGGGCCTTTTCAGGGGGTATGCCTTTCTTGACCGCATAGTCGCGCGCCGTGGGCGTGCGCGAGATGTAGAGGTCGACGGTGGGCTCGATCCAGTTGCGGGAATATCCCCAGCCTCCCGAAAACTCACCGCAGTAGGTGGCGCAGCGCACCTGGTCCTCGCCCAGCGTCTTGCGGGCGAGCTGGAAATAGCCGCGGTTCAGGCAGTCGTGCACGCTGAAGATGAGGTGCGGGCGGTAGTCGTTCAGGACCTTGAGGTAATAGCCCTTGCCGAAGGTCACGGAGCGGCTGTTCAGGAGGCTCAGCATCTCGACCACCGCGTAGAAGATCTTGTGGACCCAGGGTGCGCCTTTCTGGATCCGGTTGTAGAGGTTGACGCCCGCGCGATTGAAGGAGGACGACTTCTCGAGCATCTGCTCGATCCGCACGTCGACGTCGTGGCGGTACAGCCGGAAGCACCACTCCGCGAATGCCTCCGCCCGGGCGTCATGGCCGCCGCCGGTCGAGGACGTGAGGACGAGGATGCGTACTTTTGACACTCAGGATGGGCTACGGACAGCCAAAGTAGCGGGCCACCGAGGCGCGGACGACCGCCTCGGGGAGAACGCGCGCGAGGAGCGGACCCAGCCGGGCCTGGAAAAACGTCCCCGAGCGGACGATCCCCCTGCGGCCGGCGAGGAGGGCCCGTCGGAGGTCGCCGGCGGCCCGTTCGGGCGGCGGCGCGGACGCGAGAAGGGCGTCGAGCACGCGCCACGCGCGCTCCGGCCTTGAGGCGCCTCCCCCGGAGGGCGGATTCTGCGGTTGCATGGCATGGTTGAAGGCGGTCCGGTAGTCGCCCGGACGAAAGTCCAGTATCCTGACGCCCGTGCCGCGGGATTCAAAGAGCAAACTTTCGCTGAGGGCGGAGAGGCCTGCCTTGGCCACGTTGTAGCCGCTCATGAAGGGCAGGGGAAATTCCACGGCGAGGGACGAGACATTCACGAGGCATCCGCGGCCCCGCGCGCGCATCGCGCGGCAGGCGGCGTGCGCGAGGCGGAGGTTTGTCCCGAGCATGGCGTCCAGCTGCGCCTGCCAGACGCCCCACTCCGCCCCGGCAAACTCGGCAAAAACGCCGTAGCCCGCGTTGTTGACGACGAGATCGAAGGCGCCGCCCGCCTCGGCGGAAGCCTTGAGAAAGGCGGCGGAAGCCGCAGCCGGGGCCGCGAGGTCGAGGGCGAGCGGCGTGAATCCGGCGCGGCCGAGACCGGCCAGGCGCGAGGGGTCGCGCGAGGTGCCCCAGACGCGAACCCCCTCGGCGAGCAGCATCGCGGCAAAGGCCCGGCCAAGGCCCGAACTGGCCCCGGTCACGAACGCCGTTGCGTGAAAATCTGAGACGCGCCGGGGCATGGAGCTAAATCCGCCTGAAGAGGAGCGCGACGTTGGCTCCGCCGAAGCCGCTGCTGTTCTTCAAGACGACGCCGGGCGGCGTCGGCAGGGTCGAGCGTATGATGTTCAGGTTCGAGCACTCGGGGTCGAGCCGGCTGATGTGGGCCGATCCCGGTGTAAAGCCGTCGCGCATCGCGAGGGCGCAAAATCCGCTCTCCATGGCCCCGGCCAGGGACAGGCCATGGCCGGTCAGAGCCTTCGTGCTGCTGACCGCCGGCCGAAGGCCGCCATCCTGGAAGACGGCCCGGAGGGCCCGCGCCTCGGAGACGTCTCCGATGATCGTCGAGGTCGCGTGGGCGTTCACGTAGTCCACCTCGCCGGGGTCGAGGCGGCTCGCCGCGAGGGCCCGAGTCATCGCCGAGCGGGCCCCGGAGCCGTCCGGGTGGGAAATCGCCACGTTGTAGCCGTCCGAGGCCTGGCCCCATCCCAGCACCTCCGCGTACGGTGCGACGCCGCGACGCGCGATCTCGTCCTCGCTCTCGAGGATGAGGACCGTGGAGCCCCCCGTTCCGACGAAGCCGTCGCGGGCCGCGTCAAACGGGCGCGAGGCCAGGTCGGGGTTGGTCTGGAGGGAGAGCGTGCGCATGCCGGCAAACGGGAGAATGGCGTCCACGTTTCCGTCCTCGGCGCCCACGACGAACATCCGGCGCTGGCGTCCGAGCGAGATATCGTCGAAGGCGTAGGCCAGGGCGTGCGCCGAGGAGGCGCAGGCCGAGGAGAACCCGCAGGAGGCGCCCTGGATCCGCAAGCTCGCGACCAGGTTGAAATTGAGTGTCCCGACGATCGAGGCGACGATCCCGAGGGGCGAGCACCGGGCAACGCCCAGCTTCATCATCCGGTCGTGGTGGTAGGCCGTCAGCATCGGCGATCCGCCCGAGGCCGCGTAGAGCCCGGTTCCGGGCTCCGAGATGTCCTCCTCCGCAAGGCGGGCGTCCTCGATCGCCTGGACGATCGCGCATTGCGCGAAAAGGCCGTGGGGGGCGAGGGTCCTCAGCGTCTCCCTCTTGATCGAATAGCGGGCCGGCCATGTCCAGTCCTCCTGATCGATGGAGTCGGTGGTGAACTCCTTGATCGTTCCCACGACCTTGCAGGGGACGCTGTCCTTTTGGAAGGGCGGGTAGGCCTCGAACCCGTGGCGCAGCTCCCGGAGGTTGCGCGAGACCGTCGGGCCGTCATTGCCGATGCTGGTGACAAAGCCCAGTCCGGTGATGAAAACTCTTGGCATGCAGGTCGGCCAAGCATGCGCAACGTGCGCCGCCGGTCAACCCGGCAGGCGGCCTACCCGTTGATGGCGGCGCGAAGCGGGGGCTGGGGGGAAGCGGGCTGTGCTTCCTCGCCGTTCCTCGATGGCTGGGTGACTCCGCTCATCCTGTCGGGCCTCGTCTGGGCCTCGGAGTAACCAAAGGTAAGCGTGATCTCCTCGGCGATGACCGCCCGCTCCTGGCCGACCCGGATCGCTCCCTCAAAGGTCGCGAGCGGCATCTTCATGCGCTTCGGCTTGATCGACAGGGTGAGGATGTCTCCGGGTTTGCAGACACGATGGGCGCGGACGCCTTCGCAGCCGGTGAAGAAAATCGTGTTCGGGCTGATCACCTTGCCTGACTCGGTCGGCGCTCCCTCAAGGAGGAAGAGGACGGCGAGCTGCCCCAGGGCCTCGAGCATGATCGAAGCGGGCATGATCGGATTGTCCTTGAAATGCCCCTGAAGGAAGAATTCCTGGCCGGTGATCTTGTACTTTCCGTTGGCGGCGGTCGAGCTGACCGAGGCCTCGTTGAGGAAGAGAAAGGGCGGCTGGACGGGCATGACGGCCCCGATGCCCTCGATGGGCATGAACTTGGTCGGCTTAGGGAGCGGGAGATCCCGTATCTTGCAGTCAATGAATGTCTTTACGTCGCCGACCATCCGCAGATTGCGCAATTCGTCGTTGTTGATCGTCATCTGCAGGACATCCTCAACGAGGATGACGATCTCCATCATGGTGAGGGAATCGATCCCGAGATCCTCGATCAGGCGCAGATCGTCGTCCGCATCCTTGAGCTTAACCCGAAGGTCGGGTTCGACAAAGCGCTCAATCACGCCGATCACAACGGCCGGCACATGCTCGGGGTTGCCCGTCTTCCGGTACTGGACCGCCGCCTCGAAGGTCGAGGGCGAGCAGCGCTTAAGCGCCTCACGCAATGCTACTTCGTCCTCGGGCGCGAAGGATCTGGCCAGGGCCACGAACGGCTTGTTGCCGCCCGGGTTGGATTGAGCTAGGTCTGGCATGTTCTCTCCTTTTATGGGACTGGGGACCTGAAAGTAAACCCCTTTCTGGCCCAGTCATAGGGCCCGAATGGAGCCTAAACCATTCCACAGTAAAGCACGGAACGAATATGTTCCCCGCCGGTCCATGGCGGAGTCGGGGATCAGGGCGAACTTGCCAGGGAGCGGTTACCTTGCCAGCATCCCGGCCGTCATCTTCACCGCCGGCGAATGAGCGTATCGACACCTCCCCTGCACGCAAAGTCCGTTTATCTCATCACGCATGAGTTCTACCCGGTGCGCGGTGGAATCGCGACCTTCACCGAGGAGATGGCCAAGGCGAGTGCGAGCCTGGGTTATGATGTGGAGGTGTGGGCCCAGTCCTCGGCGACCGCCCGGGAGAAGAAATGGCCCTTCCGGCTCCGGCGGCTTCCCCTCAAGGGATCCCACGACCTGCTCTGCCAGCTGAGGCTCGCGGCAAAGGTCGTGATGGCGCGCCGGCAGCTGCGCCACGCGACCGTCTATCTTCCCGAGCCGGGGCCCATGCTGACCATGATGCTCCTGCAGTTCTTTCATGCCTTCAGGCCCCGGCGCCTGGTCCTGACGTTCCACGGATCGGAGATCCTGAAATTTGCGCGAAGCCCGTTCCGGGGCTGGCTCGCCCGCCGGCTGATCCGCCGGGCGACCCGCATAAGCACGCTCAGCCGCTACACCCAGCGGCTCCTGCTCGAGCATTTTCCCGAGGCCGAGGACAAGATCTTCCTGACCCCTGGCGCCCTGCGCTCGGAGTTTGTGGTCGTCCCGAACCGTCCGGCCGGCCCAAAGGACAAGATCGTCATCCTCACGGTCGGCCGCCTTCACCCGCGCAAGGGGCAGCTGCGGACCCTGCAGGCTCTCCAGATCCTCCCGGCCGAGGTCCGCTCCCGCCTGGAGTACTGGATTGTCGGCGGCCAGAGCAAGGGCAGCTACGAGTCCGTGCTGAGGAGTGAAGCCGCCCTCCGCCCGGATCTAACGGTTCGCTTTTTCAGCAATATACCGGACGAGGAGCTCTCCGAGATCTACGACCGCGCTGACATATTCGCGATGACGAGCGTCAACCACGGCGTGAGCATCGAGGGCTTCGGGCTGGTGTACCTGGAAGCCGCTGCGCACGGACTTCCGGTGATAGCCCACGACATCGGCGGCGTGTCGGAGGCCGTCCTCGACGGACTGACCGGCCTCCTCGTTCCGCCGGACCGCCCCGCGCAGCTCGCGGCCGCCTTCGAAAAGCTGATTCACGACG
This sequence comes from uncultured Opitutaceae bacterium, assembly GCA_964547325.1. Classification (GTDB taxonomy): domain Bacteria; phylum Verrucomicrobiota; class Verrucomicrobiia; order Opitutales; family Opitutaceae; genus Palsa-1447. The sequence goes on from CAZJNA010000047.1 coordinate 9,061, forward strand.
AGCCGCTCAGGAAAAAGCTCGGCTCCGCGGGCCGCGAATGGGCCACGCGCAATTGCTGGAAGCAGTCGGCCGACGCGCTGTTCCGGATCGAGGCGTGACGAAGAACGGCATTGAGCCCGGGGGTTTGGCCGCCAGCTTTCCAGGATGATCCGAAGCACGAGCACCGTCACGGTCCGCTACGCCGAGACTGACATGATGGGCGTCGTCTACCATGCGAACTACATGCCCTGGTTCGAAATCGGGCGGACGACGCTGCTCAAGGAGATCGGCGTCTCCTACCGCGACCTCGAGGCGGCCGGCTACCGCCTTCCGGTCCTCGAGCTTGCGGCCAAGTACCTTCGGCCGGCCCGCTACGACGATTTTCTCGAGATCACGACCGTCCTCACGGAAAAGCCCCTCGTCCGGATCCGGCTTGAATACGAGGTGAGGCGGGGCGAGGAGCTGCTTGCGACCGGGAGCACGGTGCACGCGTTTGTGGACAAGGAAGGCGGTATCGTTCGGCCCCCGGCCTGGGTGCTGACGCGCTTTGCCGAAAAGATGGCGCCGGGACCGGCCTAGCCACTCGTCCGCCGGCGGAGGAATTCGGCGGCCTCGCGCTGCCATATCCGCACGACGTGGGCCACGACGTCGCGCGTCGGGCGCGCATCCGTCAGGACGAGGGTGCCCGCGCTGCGGTAGATCGGCTCCCGCTCCGCCAGAAGGGCGCGGACCCTTTCCGCCGGATCGGGGACGTTGAGCAGGGGCCGGTCGCCCTGCCTGCCGGTCCGCTCGAGAATCGTCTCCACCGAGGCATGGAGGCACACTGTGACGCCGCGCTCCGCAAGCAGCGCCGCCATCCCGGGCTGGACGACCAGGCCGCCGCCGCAGGCGACGACAGTCCGCTCCCCCGGATGGCCTCCTTCGATGAATTCACGCTCCATCCCCCGGAAGGCCGCCTCTCCATCGCGGGCGAAGATATCCGGGATCGAACGGCCCTGCTTGCGCTCGATCTCGTGGTCGCTGTCCATGAACGCGAAACCGAGGCGGTGGGCCGCAGCGCGGCCCACCGTGGTCTTTCCGGTGCCCATGAAGCCGACGAGGTAGAGATTGACGTCCGCAGCGTTCATCGCGGACGCCCATGCAACGGCGCCGAGCGCGCGTTGCCAAACTCTTTTGCCTCGAAAGCCTCCCGGGATCCCCGGGCTACTTGCCCATCGGCGCTCCGGATCCGGCGCCGCCCGAGCCCGCCGGGGTCGGCTGGAAGTCGATCAGCTCGATGTCGAAGATGAGCGCGGATGCGGGCGGGATGCCCGAGCGGCCGTCGTCCCCGTAGGCCAGGTTTGCCGGCACGTAGAGCTTGATCTTGCCGCCCTTGGCGACCTTCTGGATGCCCTCTTTCCAGCCATCGATCACGGAATCGAGGGCGAAGGAGGCGGGGGCCGCCGTCCCGCCCGGCTGGCGCGGCTGGAGCGAGGTGTCGAAGACCGTCCCGTTCACCAACCGGCCCGTGTAATTGACCGTCACGGTGTCCGTGAGCTTTGGCATCGGGCCGCTGCCTGCCAGAACGATCTCGTAGCGGAGCCCGCTCGGCAGTTCGACGACATTCTTGTTCTCCTTGAGCTTATCGAAGAAGGCGGCCGACTCCGTGACGCTCTGGGCCTTCAGCTTGGCAATGTACGCGCCCTGCTTGCGCTGGATGAATGAGTCCATCTGGGGCCCGACCTGCTGGAGGTCGTAGGGCGATTCCCGGCCGCTGACCGCGGAGCCGATTCCCTTGACCAGGGCCTCCGACTCGGCCGGCGAAAACTGGAGGTCGGCGATGCCCGTGCGCTTCGCCATGAACCAGCCGAATTCCTCGGCGAGCTGGGCGTCGGTGAACGCCGCGGCGGGGGCGGCCGCGGGCATGGGCTGCGCGGCCTGATCGGCGGGCTGGCCCGGTGCCGGGAATTTGATGTCCTGCGCGCGGACCGTTGCCAGGAGGGAGCATGCCAGCAGGCCGGCTGCGATGGAGGGGGTGATCTTCATAATGGGAGGGTCGAGCGTCCCCTTTTCCGGCCGAAATGCAACCCCCGTTTGGACTTCCTTACTTGTCTCGGGCCGCGGAGCTCCGCATGATCTTACCCTTGCCAAAATGAATCCCGATCAATTCTGGACCAGCCTGGACGGCCAGATTCTCACGGTCAAAAACAAGGACGAGAGCACCGTGGCCCTGACGCTGGCCTTCTGGCCGCGCAATCCGGCCGAATTCGAATTCATGCAGGCGCGCCTGGCCGAGCTCCGCTTCACCGAGCGCAGCTCGCTGGCCCGCATCGGGATCGAGATGTCGCTCAAGTCCCCGCCCGAGGTTGACGGGCACCGGATCGTCCTTGTGGCCGACGCCTTCATCTACGACGCCAGCTTCCCGAACTCCCCCTATTGGAAAAAGCTCCTGCGGCTGGGCGCCCCGGTCGGTCGGCTCTTCCACGCGCCGGCCGCAGCCAAGCTCTCCAGCGCCGAGATCTGGGCCGCCCTCGAGCAGAATGAGCTCAAGCTTCCCAACACGATCAGCATCGACCGCCTGGGAAGGGTCTTCCTCACCCCCCACCAGGTGAGCTACACCCTGAATCCGAAGCTGCCGCGGCTCACATTCGAGAGCATCGTCAGCGGCGACGCGGGGCGGTCCCTCCTCGACAAGGTCCAGGTCCGCCACGACAGCTCGCCCCTGATCATCCCTCCCCGCTCGGGGATCCTCACGAGCTGTTCGATGTACCTCAAGGAGCACTACGTCGTCCTGAATCCCGGCGAGGGCAATTTCGGGCTCCATACGAGCGCGGTGCTCCTTGACCCGATCAAGACCTTCGGGACGAACGTCATGCTCGAGATCTACAACACGGGCGACCAGCCCGTCGTGAACCCGATGGTGTCCGTGGAGGTGTTTCGCGCGCCCGCCTTCACCGACCCGGAATTCAAGACGCTGGCAAAGAAGCGCGCCCGCCTTCTCAAGACGTCCTCCGAACTCTTCAAGCACATGGACGCGTCGCCACCCAGGGACAGCGGGGAGCCGCGCCCCAGGACCCGCATATCGGTGCGCGGGCAGAGCGCGACCATGGAAAACCGCTCGCTCCTGGCCCGCGCCAACGACGATCTGAAGAACCTGCTCGCTCCCGATTCGCCCGGGGTCTGCGGCTACCGGACCATGATCCAGGCGATCGACGGCGCCGACGAGGACGCCGACAGCCTGATGGTCGACTTCTTTCCGGATCTTCTCGAGCACAACGAGCTGATCATCCGTCTGGCCGACCTCAGGCTCAAGCGGATCATCTTCAGGAAGGCCTCTCGCACGCACGGCTATTTCCTGTCCAGCAACGCCCACGCGCGCCTCGACACCCTGGATGCGATCGGGGTGCAGGTCTACTGGTACGACGAGACGACCCGCGAACTCTACCTGCACACCTACAAGAAGGACCACGGCTTCTTCGTCCGCGAGGAGCTCGGGCGCAAGTTCCAGGAGGCGACGATCCTTGCGTTTTACGGGTCCGCCGTCGGCCTCGACCAGGCCGACACGGACCGCATCTCCGGGCTCGTCGACAAGCTCGCGGCCTTCATCGGCCCGAACGTCGGCGTCCTGACCGGCGGCGGCGGCGGGGTCATGCGCCTCGCCACCGACCAGGCCCGGAGCAAGGGCGCCCTGACGGGCGCCTGCTTCCTCGAGCTGGAGGCCCAGCCTCCGGAGCTCGGCGTGGACTTCTTCAACACTTTCCAGGAATCCTCCCGCCACTTCCGCCAAAAATGGTTCGAGGTCGCCGATTTCTGCATCTTCAACGTCGGCGGCGTCGGAACCCTCGAGGAGGTCGGGATCGAACTTTGCAACCTCAAGCTCGGCATCCGTCCCCGGGTCCCCTATGTCTTCTTCAACGCCCGGTACTGGAGCGATCTCAGAAGGCAGATCCGCGAGATGGTCCGCTCCAAGCGGGCCCCGGCATGGATGGCGGACTACATCCTGTTCACGGACGATCCCGACGAGGTGATGGCGTTCTACCGCAAGAGGCTTCAGGTGCTGTGAGCGGATCCCGGTTGCCATCCTCCGTCCTCGTGATCGGCTCCGGCGGCCGCGAGCACGCGCTCGTCCGGGCCCTGGCCGCCTCCCCGGCCCGCCCGCGGATCTTCTGCGCGCCGGGGAACGCCGGAATCGCGGCGGAGGCGGCCTGCTTTCCGGTCGCCGTGGACGACATCGCCGGCCTCGTCGCCCTCGCGCAGCGGGAAAAGGCGGCGTTTGTCGTCGTCGGGCCCGAGGTTCCCCTCGCCTTGGGCCTCGTGGACAGGCTTTCCGAGACGGGCATTCCCGCCTACGGCCCCAGGGCCGACGGAGCGCGCCTGGAGGCCTCCAAGATCTACACGAAAGAGATCCTCCACAAGTACCGGATTCCCACGGCGGCCTCGGCCGCTTTCGAGGAACCGGCCGGGGCAATCGCCTGGCTGCGGGCGCATCCTGTCCCCGTCGTCGTCAAGGCCGACGGCCTCGCGGCGGGAAAGGGCGTCGTGGTCGCCCAGACCCGGGCTGAGGCCGAGGCGGCCGCGCTCGACCTCGGGGCCGTGCCGGGATCCCGGATACTCCTCGAGGAATGCCTCTACGGCGAGGAGACGTCCCTTCTCGTCGTCGTTTCAGGCCGGGACTACGCGATCCTGCCGGCGGCCCAGGACCACAAGCGAATCGGCGACGGCGACACCGGGCCGAACACAGGCGGCATGGGAGCCTGCTCGCCGGCGGCGGTCGTCACGCCCGCCATCCTCGCGCGGATCGAGGCGGAGATCGTGCGCCCCTCGGTGGACGCGATCGCGGCCGAAGGCATCGACTTCAGGGGGACGCTGTTCATCGGCATCATGCTGACCGCGTCGGGACCGAAGGTCCTGGAGTACAACACCCGTTTCGGCGATCCCGAGACCCAGGCCGTCCTTCCCCGCCTCGCGACCGATCTGCTCGAACTCCTCTGGGCCGCGACCCGGGGCGAACTCAGCCGCGTCCGCCTCGAGGTCAGGCCCGAGGCGGCCATCTGCGTCGTCATCGCGGCCCGGGGCTATCCGGGACCCTGCGCCCGGGGCGACGTGATCACGCTTCCCGCCTCCCTGCCCGCGGGCGTCTCCATCATCCACGCGGGCACAGCGCGCAACGCCTCGGGAGACCTCGTGACGAATGGCGGGCGCGTGCTCGGCGTCGTCGCGGTCGCGCCGAAGGTTCGCTCGGCGGCCGGCCTGGCCTACGCCGTCTGCGAGAAGATCGGATGCGCCGCCAAGTACTACCGGCGCGACATCGGGGCAAAGCAGATCGCGCGCGAATGAAGGCCTTCCTCCTCGCCCTTGTTGCGGCGTCGGCCGCGCTCTGCGCCCGCGCAGTCCCGCTCGAGCGAGACCTCGGGCTGGGCCTTGCGTACCTTCGCGTCCACGCGCTGCCGGAGGATCTCTCCGGCCCCGAGCTCGTGGGATCCGCCTGCGTCCTCGATCTTCGCTACGTGCGCGGCGGCTCCGACCAGGCGCCCGTCCTGATGGCGTGGCTCCGCCGGCACGCGGGCCCGCACACGCCTGTATTTCTCCTGGCGAACGAGGCGACGAGCGCGGCCCTCCTCGCGCCGCTCAACGCGCCGAATTCCGTGACCGGACTCGTCATCCTCGGGGCCGCCGTTCGGGATTTCGACCCGGACATCGCCGTTCGCGTCTCCGCGGCCACCGAGCGCCGGGCCTACGACGCGCTCGAAGGCGGAGCCCCGGCGGATTCGCTCGTCGTCGAGAAGACGGACAAGCCGCGCAACGATGAGGCCACCCTCGCGAAGGCGCGCCAGCAGGACAGCGGGGCGGACGACGAGCCGGCCGCCGACGAGGCTTCAAGGCAGCCAAAGCCCGCGGCCCCGCAGCTCATCGATCCCGTCCTCCAGAGGGCGGTCCAGCTGCACCGCTCGCTGCTTGCGCTTAAGCGGATCTAAAGGGGTCAGGTCTCGGATATTGACCTCGCAGCGAGGTCAATATCCGAGACCCGACCCCGTCTAAATCCCGTTTAAATTAGTTTCCCGTACGCAGCCGCGTCCAGAAGCGATCCCGCGTCCGCGGGGTTGGACAACTTCAGCTTGATCATCCAGCCGCCCTCGAAGGGCTCCTGGTTCACGGTCTCAGGCGCCTGGTCGAGAGCGCTATTGGCGCCGATCACCGTCCCGGCGACGGGCGCGTAAAGGTCCGAGGCCGCCTTCACGGATTCGACGACGCCGAAGGTCTCACCTGCCTTGAACGTGGCCCCGGCCTTCGGCAACTGCACAAAGGTTATGTCGCCGAGGGAGGCCTGCGCGTGGTCGGTGATCCCGATCGTCGCGGTGCCGTCGCCCTCAAGCTTCAGCCATTCGTGGGACTTCGCGTAACGGAGGCCGGTGGGGATGGTGCTCATGCTGCGTTTTTCTTTAATTCAACGAAGGGCGGTTTGACGAGATGCAAGTCGACCTTGGCGCCGCGGATGTCAACCGACAGCGGGCCGGCGACGGACCCGGCCTCTATGAGCGCCGACCCGATCGCCTCGTTCAGGATAGGCGACAGGGTGCCCGAGCGCACGGTTCCGACGACGGCTCCGCCCGCGCCGAATACCGGCGCATCGGGCCGCACAATCCGTCGGTCGCCGGTCTTGAAGAACACGATGCGCCGCGCCGGACCGCGCTCCTTTTCGGCGGCAAGCGCCGCCCGGCCGGCGAAATCGGCGCCCTTGTCCAGCTTGACGGTCCATGCCAGGCCCGCCGCGATCGGCGACACCTCGGCGTCGATCTCGTGGCCGTACAAGGGAAAACCGGCCTCAAGGCGAAGGCTGTCCCGGGCGCCGAGGCCGCAGAGTTCGAGGCCGTGAGGAGCCCCGGCCGCGAGAAGGGCCTCGGCGAGCGCGACCGCATCCCCCGCGGCGTGGTAGAGCTCAAACCCGTCCTCGCCGGTGTAGCCCGTCCGGCTGATCATGCAGGCAATGTTCGCCACGCCGCCCTCGACGAAGTGGTAGTAGGAAACGGCCCCGAGCTTCGCCCCCGTGAGCGATTGGACGATGGCGGCCGCCCGCGGACCCTGGACGGCGAGCAGGGCGTAGTCGGATGAGCGATCGTCGATCGAGACCGATAGGCCGGAGGACGAGGCCTGTCCCCGGATCCAGGCCAGGTCCTTGTCCACATTTCCCGCATTCACGCAGAGGAAAAAGTCGTCCGGCGCGCGCATGTGGACGAGAAGGTCGTCCACCACGCCGCCATTCGGCAGGCACATCGGCGTGTAGAGGATACGCCCGGGAAAAAGCCGGGAAACGTCATTGGTCACGAGGCCGTTCAGGAAACGCGCGGCGTCCGGGCCCTGCACCGTCACTTCGCCCATGTGGCTCACGTCGAAGAGGCCGGCCGCCCGCCGGACGGCCTTGTGCTCCTCGAGGATGCTGCGGTACTGGACAGGCATCTCCCAGCCGGCGAAGTCCACGAGGCGGGCGCCGTGGGCGGCGTGAAAATCGCGGAGGGGAGTCTGTTTCATGGGAAAGCGGGTTAGGAAAAGCGGAGTATGAAAAACGGAAATCGGAAAGCGGAAAGCGGAAGAGGAAGGCGAAACAAGGCAAAACGAAAGGCAAATTCTGCGAATCCGGCCACGGTGGAGGCTGCTCGCCTTTTCCCGGGCTTTTTGGCAGGCTCTCCCCATCTCTTCCTCCCTCATACACATCATCTCCCACGGTCCCCTTGGGGCATGGCTTTTCCTGGCGGTCGCACTCACGCTGGGAATATCGTTTGTCTGCTCCCTGTTCGAGGCCGTCGTTCTCAGCTCCACCGTTGCGGAGATCGAGGCGCTGAAAAAGGTCCGGCCAAAGCGGGGCGCCCGGTTCGAGACGATCAAGGTCGAGATCGACGAGACGATCTCCGCGATCCTTTCCCTGAACACCCTGGCCAACGGGGTCGGATCCATGATCGTCGGCGCCATCGCGGCCCACCTCTACGGAGGTCCGGCCCTGATCTTCGCGACAGGCGCATTCGCCGTCATGCTCTTTGTCGGCTCCGAGGTCCTGCCGAAGAACGTGGGGGTTGCCTACCGCCGGGCGCTGCAGCCGATGATCGTCTACCCGCTCTGGTGGCTGCGCCGGGTCCTTCGCCCGATCACCTGGCTCTGCAACCTGTTCATAAGGCTCTTCGTGCCGCAGCCCGAGCGCGCAAAGGGCTCCGATGAGGAGATCATCCTGCTCGCCGAGCGCGGAGCCCAGGAGGGCACCCTGAGCAAGAGCGAGTCGAGCATCATCGCGAACGCGCTGTCGCTGGACGACGTCCGCGTGAGCGAAATCATGACACCACGCACGGTCGTGACAGCCCTGCGGCGCAACATGACGATCACCGAGGTCTTCTCCGAGCATCCCACCCTCCCCTTCGGGCGGATTCCCGTCTTCGGCAAGAACCTCGACGACGTCGTCGGACTGGCCCGCCGCCGCGACCTTCTCAAGGCCAAGGCAAACGACCAGGACACGATGCTGGTCGAGCAGGTGATGCAGGAGATCCACTTCATTCCGGAGACGGTCACGGTAGCCAACGCGCTCCAGGTCTTCCTGAAGACCCACCAGCAGCTCCTGGTCGCCGTGGACGAATTCGGCGCGACCGCGGGGGTCGTGACGATGGAGGACGTGATCGAGCGCCTGCTCGGCCGCGAGATCTTCGAGAAGGACGACATGGCCGTGGACATGCGGGAATTGGCGCGCTCGCGTCAGCTGAAACCGGCCCGGCCGCGGGCTCCCCGCCCTCCTCCGCCCGCCTCCTGATCGCCATTTCGCCCCATGTTTTCCTTTTTGTCCTCCGCTTTCGACTTTCCGCCTGCCGTTTCCGATC
>CAZJNA010000047.1:17973-23517 GCA_964547325.1 uncultured Opitutaceae bacterium
CCGCTTTCCGCTTTCCGATTTCCGCTTTCCGTACCCCGCTTTCCGATTTTCGGTTTCTGGGTCGACGACCTGAGCCCGTTCCTCATCCACTTCGGCGGAAATTTCGGGATCAGGTACTACGGACTGTCCTACGTCATCGGTTTTCTGGCGGGAGCATGGCTGCTCTACCGTTACGCACGTGCCGGCCGATCGCTCCTGCCGGCGGCCGATATCCCGGATCTCATGACCGCGGCCATCCTCGGTGTCCTTCTCGGCGGCCGCATCGGCTCCTACCTTCTCTACGACGGCTGGCGCAATTTCCGCTCCGATCCCCTGGAGATATTCCGGGTCTGGGACGGCGGCATGGCGAGCCACGGGGGCATGATCGGCGTGGCGCTCGCGCTGGCCTGGTTTGCCCGGTCCCGAAAGATTCCGTTCCTTCACCTGGGCGATCTGATCGTGTCGGCAACCCCGCCGGGCCTCCTCATCGTGCGCGTCGCGAACTTCATCAATGGCGAGCTCTGGGGCCGGATCTCGACGGTCCCGTGGGCCGTCATCTTCCCGAGGAGCATGCCCGGGGCGCCACTCGGAATGATCCCGCCGCGCCACCCCTCCCAGCTCTACGAGGCGGCCCTCGAGGGCGCGGTCCTTCTCCTCTTCATGCAGATACGTTTCTGGAGGAGCGACATCGTTCGAACGCGGCCCGGCCGCCTGAGCGGTGAATTCTTCCTCACCTATGCAGCCGCCCGGATCTTCGTCGAGCAGTTCCGGGAGCCCGACCGCGGCATCGCGCTCATCCTGGGGATGTCCCGCGGGACATTCTACTCGATCTTTCTCGTCGCGGTCGGCCTCTGGCTCTGCATGAGAAAGGGGTCAGGCCGCCAGTTGTTTATTTTATAAACAACTGGCGGCCTGACCCCTTTACAAAGCCGTTCCCGCCGGGATGGTCGCGCCCTTCGTGACGATCAGGATCCCGTCGCGGATCACGATCGCACCGCCGACGTACTTGCCGTCGGGCTTTCCGACAGGCGTCAGGACGCTTCCCTCGCCGATCCGGGCGTTCTTGTCTATGATCGCGCGGGTGATGCGGCAGCCCTTCGCTATCCCGATATTGGGGCGCCCCTTCGTGACATTGGTCTGCATCTGCTCCTCGGTCTCGTAGTAGTCGGCTCCCATCAGGATGACGTCCTCGAGCCGGGAGCCCTCTCCCACATAGCAGCGGATGCCGAGGATGCAGTGCTTGAGCGAGGAGTCCGTCAGGATGGACCCGTCGCCGATGACGACATGGTCGATGGCGCACTTGTTCAGCTTGGAGGCCGGCAGGTAGCGGTCCTGCGTGTAGATCGGCGCGGTCGGATCGAAGAAGTTGAACGGGGGGAGGGGCTGGGCGAGCGCGAGGTTGGTCTCGAAAAAAGCGCGCACGGTTCCGATGTCCTCCCAGTAACCCTCAAAGATGTGGGCAAAGAGCCGCTTCTTCCCTAGAAGGCTCGGGATGATTTCCTTTCCGAAATCGGCCATGTTGTTGGCCAGCGCCTCGGCGAGCGCGGCGCGGTTGAAGACGTAGATGCCCATCGAGGCGAGGCAGTGCTTCTCGTTCTTTGGGGCCTTGAGCCGCGCCTCGATGCTGGGACTGAGGGTGTAGCGGGCGATAACCTCGGGATCCTTGGGCTTCTCGACGAATTCCTGGATGGAGAGGTCGTCCCCGACCCGCATCAGCCCGAACGACTCGGCCTTGGCTGCGGGAAACGGAATCGCGGCGACGGTCACGTCCGCGTTGTTGGCGCAATGCGCCTCGATGATCGTCCGGAAGTCCATCCGGTACAGCTGGTCGCCGGAGAGGATGAGCACGAACTCGTGCGGAAAGGCCCGAAAGTGCAGAAGATTGCGGCGCACCGCGTCCGCGGTTCCCTGGTACCAGTCCACGTTCTTCTCGGTCTGTTCCGCGGAGAGGATGTCGACGAAGCCGCCGCCGAAAGGGTCGAAGACATAGGTCGTCTGGATGTGGCGGTGAAGCGAGGCCGTGTTGAACTGCGTCAGGACGAAGATCCGGTTGATTTCCGAGTTGAGGCAGTTGCTGATCGGGATGTCGACCAGCCGGTACTTGCCGGCGAGCGGCACGGCCGGCTTGCAGCGTTCCTGCGTGAGCGGAGACAGGCGCGTGCCCCGCCCGCCTCCCATGATGACCGCCAATACGCGTTTCTGGATGCTCATGCCGGGGATAGTGGTGTTCTTATCTTGCCCAACCTTTGTCGCAGGCGCTATTTTCGCCAGTCAAATGTGCGGCATCGTCGGCTATGTCGGGCAGCAGAAGGCCGCCTCCATCATCCTGGAGGCGCTCAAGCGCCTTGAGTACCGGGGATACGATTCCGCCGGAATGGCCGTCCTCGAATCCGGCGAGATCGCCGTGGCGAAGAAGGCCGGCCGCGTCGAGGTCCTGGCAAAGGTCGTCGCCAAGAGGCACTTCACGGGCACGACCGGTATCGGGCACACCCGCTGGGCGACCCACGGCGGCGTGACCGACGCCAACGCCCATCCCCACCTCAGCAGCGACGGCAAGTTCGCCCTGATCCACAACGGGGTCATCGAGAACTATTCCCAGATAAAGCGATTCCTGCTGGAAAAGGGCTACACCTTCCTCTCCGAGACGGACACGGAGGTGCTCTGCAACCTGGTCGCCTACCACTACGCGAAGGAGCCGGTCGACCGCAACGGCCACAACCGGCTGCTGGAGAGCGTGCGCAAGACGCTCCGCCACGTCGAGGGCACCTACGGGCTTGCCGTTCTCTGCGTCGACTTTCCGGGCGAGATGGTCGCGGCCCGCAAGGCGTCCCCCCTCATCCTGGGCGTGGGCGACGGCGAATACCTCCTCGCCAGCGACGCCTCGGCCCTCATCAGCCGGACCCGCAATGTCGTCTACCTGAAGGACGGCGAGCTGGTGCACGTCACGCCCGCAAACTTTTCGATCATCACCCTCGACCAGACCGACGTCCCTCCGGTCGTCGACCGGATCACCTGGTCTATCGCCGACGCCGAGCTGAACGGGTACAGCCGCTTCATGGAGAAGGAGATCTTCGAGCAGCCCCAGGCGCTCGAAAACACCATGCGCGGCCGCTTCTCCGAGGATGGCAGCACCGCCCAGTTCGGCGGCCTGAACCTGTCCTCATCGGAGTTCCGCCAGGTGGACCGGCTGGTCTTCTGCGCCTGCGGCACCGCGTGGCACGCCTGCCTCGTGGCCGAGCACCTCATCGAGCGCTTCGCCCGCCTTCCGGTCGAGGTGGATTACGCCTCGGAATTCCGCTACCGGAACTCGCCCCTGGACCGCGGGACGCTCTTTTTTGTGATGAGCCAGTCGGGCGAGACGATCGACACTCTGGGCGCGCTGCGCGAGGCGAAGCGGAAGGGTTACCGCGTGCTCGCGATCAACAATGTCGTCGGCTCGAGCATAGCCCGCGAGGCCGATGGGGGCATCTACCAGCATGTCGGCCCCGAGATCGGGGTCGCCTCGACGAAGGCCTTCACCTCCCAGCTCCTGCTCGGGGCCATGATCGCCCTCTATCTCGCCCGCCTCCGGGACATGAGCTTCAACGACGGCGTGCAATACGTTCAGGCGCTCAAATGCGCGCCCGACCTCGTCCGCAAGGTCCTCGAGCAGGCGCCCCGGATCCACGAGATCGCGAAGCGCTACGCGAAGGCGACCGACTGCCTGTTTCTTGGCCGGCTCTCCCTCTTCCCCATAGCCCTCGAGGGCGCCCTCAAGCTCAAGGAGATCTCCTATATCCACGCGGAGGGCTATCCCGCCGCCGAGATCAAGCACGGCCCCATCGCCCTGATAACGCCGGACTGCCCGAGCGTCTTTTTCGTGCCGAAGGGCGAGATCTTCAACAAGATCGTCTCGAGCATGCAGGAGATCAAGGCGCGGAAGGGCCCGATCATTGCGATCGTCACCGAGGGCTGCGAACTTCCCCCCGGCCTCGCCGACGAGGTGATCCCGATTCCCGACTGCCACGAAGCCGTGCTGCCGATCATCGCGTCCATCCCGGTCCAGCTCCTCAGCTATTACATCGCGGTCGAGCGCGACTGCGACGTGGACAAGCCGAGGAACCTGGCGAAGTCGGTCACGGTGGAATGATGGGGTTGCCCTGGCCGCTCTGGCAGTCGCTCGGCCTGACGCTGCGGCTGGCGGCTGTCACCGCCCTGCTCCTTGGCCTGGTCGGCCTGCCCCTGGCCCAGTGGCTCAATACTACCCGCTCGCGCATCGCGCCAGCGCTCGAGACCATCGTCACGCTGCCGGTCGTGCTTCCGCCAACCGTCATCGGCTTCTACCTCCTCGTGATCTTCTCGCCCAACCATCCGCCAGGGAGCTGGTGGCGGGACCTGACGGGGCATTCGCTCGCATTCTCCTTCGCCGGCCTCGTCGTGGCCTCCGTCTTCTATTCCCTCCCCTTCGCGGTCCAGCCCTTCCAGGCGGCGCTCCGCGCCGTTCCCCGCGAGCTCCTCGATGCGGGAACAACGCTCGGCGCCGGACCCTGGAGGGTGTTTCGGCTTATTCATCTCCCCCTCGCCTCACGCGGGATCGCCGCCGGGCTGACCCTCGGCTTTGCCCACACGCTCGGGGAGTTCGGGGTCGTGCTGATGATCGGCGGCTCGATCCCGGGCGTGACGCGCGTCGCGAGCATCGCCCTCTACGACGAGGTCCAGGCCCTGAACACCGGGGAGGCCCACGCCTTCGCGGCGGTCCTTCTCGCCCTGTCGTTCAGCCTCCTCTTCGCCGTGACGCTCCTCCAGCACCGAAAAGACAGGTAGTTCTGTAACTTTTTGGCAGGCAGAGCGTCTGATCCCCGTTGCAATGATGCCTCCATCTGCGATCCACGGCCGACGGGCGGCGGCCCGCCCCTGGCAGCGACTGGTGGCTGCGGCCGGCGTTTCGGTGGTCCTTGCCCTGACCCTGTTGGCGGTATGTCCGACCCTTCACGCGTGGCTCCATGGCGAGAAGCATCTGGATCCGGAAGACGATTGCGCGGTTGTCCTCTTTGCGCAGGGCGTCACGCCGGGCTTGGCCATTCTGGTTCTTCTGGCCCTCGTCCTCATCCGTCGGGACGTGAAGCCGGCGCCGCTCGCCGTCATTGTCGAAGCTCCCGCGTTCGCATTGCCGCCGGTGTGCGGCCCGCCGCTGGGCTAATTCCGATAGCCTATCGCGAAACGGCGGGAGCCCGTCGTTTCTTCCGACCGCGGCTGCACCGTTCAGCGCCGCCGTGTCCCCAGAGCGCACACTAGAGCCAAGACCAGCCATGAATACCCGTTTACTTTCGTTTGCGTTTCTCGCGACTGCCGTAACCGCGTCGGCGCAGTCGCCCTCACGGCAAAACGCTCCGGAAACCAGCCCGGCACAAGCGCCCGCAGCCAGCCAGGCGGTGGTGCTCGATCCCGTCGTCGTGACCGGCGCCCTGGACCAGGCGCGCGAATCCATCCTGCCCAATCTCGGGGCGACGTCCTTCTATATAGACGAAAAGCAGATCGAGAATCAGCCCCAGGGAGAGGACGCGCCCTTCAACCAGGTGCTCCTGC
>CAZJNA010000048.1:0-23066 GCA_964547325.1 uncultured Opitutaceae bacterium
CGCCGCCAAGGGGATCGACGCCAAGGCTGATCTTCGCTCCGCGAATGACGTCCATGTCGACGACGCCGCCGAGGTCGGCTATGTAGGCGCCGAGGTAGTCATGCCGGTGCGTCGTCGGGGCGAGCAACGCCCGCTGGTGGGGAATTCGCTTCACCCCCCGGAGCCCGGCCTCCAGAATCTCGTTTGCCTTGTCCTGGATCCACGCGGTGACGAGCGTGTCCGCCGGCCCGCCATTCGTCGGGTTGTACTTGAAGCCGCCGTCGTGCGGCGGATTGTGCGAGGGGGTGATGACGATCCCGTCGGCGAGACCCGTTTGCCGCCCGCGGTTGTAGGTCAGGATCGCATGGGAGATCACCGGTGTGGGCGTGTATTCATCGCCATCTGCGACCATCGTCTCGACGCCGTTCGCCGCGAGCACCTCCAGCGCCGTGGCGCACGCCGGAATTGACAGGGCATGGGTGTCGATTCCCAGGAACAGGGGGCCGTCGGTCTTCTGCCGCGCGCGATAGAGGCAGATCGCCTGGGTGATCGCGAGGATGTGCCATTCGTTGAAAGCCAGATGGAACGACGAACCCCGATGGCCGGAGGTGCCAAAGGCCACGCGTTGCGCCGGCACTGAAGGATCGGGCACACCCGTATAGTAGGCGGTGACAAGCCGCGGGACATCGACGAGCATTCCGGGCTGGGCGGGCTTTCCGGCCAAGGGACTGATCTTCATGGCGCTTTCGTTGGCCTCGTCCGTTCCTCCGTTCAACGGAGCGGGCGCTCGCGCTCCGCATTCCCCGAGTATTTTCCGAGCACAGCGAGGCTATTGCACCGTGCGCGATGAAGGAGCGCCGCCTGCGCGGCGGTGACGTTTGCGGGAGAACCCTTCCAGGCTTTCAGCGCGTCGTCCTGGAGCGCCCGTCCGAAAGAGAAGCTCAATTTCCAGGGAGCGCCTCCCGATCGGCAGATGGCGTTCAAGCGCTCCGTCGCCTCGATTCCTTTTTGTCCGCCCGACAGAAAGACTATCCCGGGCACCGCGGCGGGCACCGCGCGGCGCAGGCAGCGGATCGTCGCTTCGGCCACTTTTTCCGTGCCGGCCTGCCGGGTGCAATTCCTGCCCGACAGCACCATGCCCGTCTTGAGCACCATGGCCTCCAGGACGACGCGATGATCGGCGAGCGCCTCAAATACGGCTTTCAAGGCCGCGTCGGTCACCTCTTCGCAGCGCGCGAGCGTGTGGGTGCCCTCCATCAGGACCTCCGGCTCCACAATCGGCACGAGTCCGGCTTCCTGGCTCAGGGCTGCAAAGAGCGCCAGCATCCGTGCGTTCGCCCCGAGGCAGGGGGCGGTCGGCATGCCCCTGCCGACGGCGATCACTGCGCGCCATTTCGTGAACCTCGCTCCGAGCTGCCGATACTCGGCGAGCCGTTCCCGCAGGCCGTCCAATCCCTGGGTGACTCTTTCGCCGGGAAAGCCGGCCAGCGGGACAGCGCCGCGGTCGACCTTGATGCCGGGAACGATTGTCTGCCGGGCAAGGACCTCCGGCATCGGGCCGCCGCGCGCCTTCTGCCGGATCGTTTCGTCAAAAAGGATCGCCCCGCTTATGAAATCGCTCAAGCCAGGAGCCGTGAACAACATCTCGCGGTAGGCGCGCCTGTTCTCCTCTGAGGAAGGTATGCCGGCAGCCTTGAAGCGCTTTTCGATGGTCGGAAAACTCTCATCCGCTGCAAGGAGGCCCTTCCCCGGGACAAGGAGGGCCGCGACCGTGGAATCCAGCAGGGACGAAAGCCTCACGACTGGCGTCGGTCCTCTTTTTCAGCCGCCTTCGCGGCCTGGAGCATTTGATCGTGCTCGGCCTCTCGGACGCCCTCCTCGACGAGCTGCGCGCTCTCGTTCAGCCCCTCGTCATCCTCGTCTTCGCTTGGGGACTCCGGAGCCTGGTGCCCTGCCGAGCCCGGAACGGGATCCCAGCGCTTTGATTCGGGAAGGGCTTCGAGGACCGCCTCCTGGCGGTCCAGGTCGGACTCGCCCGTCAGTTCGCGCTTTGCCTGCTCGTAGTCGGCCTGCGAGACGTGCGGCGGGGCATGCCCGGCGATCAAGGCCAGTTCGCGCGCGCGCGCATGCACCATTTCGCGGGTCACCGGGCCGATGCCCGCGAAATTTTCAGAAATGACGCCTTTGTTGAGCGGATTTTTGTTCATATGCTAACGACCGCAATTCAGGCAAAAGGTCGCACATTTCGTTCACATAAGCAGCCGACTTGCGGGAATTTTATCGGAGGGGAAGCGATCCCGCTATCCCCTGAAAATATCGAACGGTTCGATCGTGAGAACCTTCCTTATCCCTACATAGCTTGAGATGCCGGCGATCAAGATGACCATGCCGAGCGCCAGCCCGAGGTTCCAAAACGTTATCATGGCCGCGTAGTTGGGCAGCCGGGCTCGGGCTATCGTGATCATCAAAGTCACCAGGCCGACGCCCAGGCCGTAGCCGGTCAGCGCGGTGAAGGTCGCCATGAACAGGATCATGTAGACGAGTTCCCGGCTCTTTGCTCCGATCGCCTTCAGCGCGCCGAATTTTTCCAGATTTTCCAGGATGAAGGTGTAGAAGGTCTGGCCGGAGATCGACAATCCGACGATAAAGCTGATCACGGTCATCAGCAGGATGTTGGTGCCAATGCCGGTCTTGTAGGTGTAAAAATCGCTGATGCGCTGGTTGAATTCGGCCTTGGTGAAGGCCACATAGCCGAGCTTGGCCACCTCCCGCTTGATTCCCGCGACGGCGGCAGCGGATTTCGGCTGGACCAATATGTAGGAAATCGTGAACCGCGTCGACGGGATGTATTCGATCGCGCGGCTGTAGGTCGTGTAGAGCGTCGGCACGCCGTTCAGCCCGTTCGCGGCGACCCGCGCGATTCCGACAATGGTGCCGCGGTGGTCATTGAGCTGGAACGAGGTGCCGATCCTGGGATTCCTCAGCTTTTCGAACTCCGCATCGTCGACCGCAAAGAACGTGTTGTCGCCGTAGATGTCCTGGATATTGCCCTGTTCCAGCTCGGGACGGCCAAATAGGCTTTCGTCGTCGAGACCGACGACGCTGACCGATTGGAAGGTGCCGTCATCGAGTTTGACGAGCGCTCCGCCGATGAAAAGGGGCACTGCGTACCGGACGCCGTCCATGCTGCGGACCGCGTCCAGGAGATAGTCCGGCATGGGGATCGCGCTGCTCGCCGTATTGACGGCCGGGTCCATGACCCACACCTCGGCGCCGATGTTGGTGACCGTCGAATAGGCGCGGTTCAGAATTCCCGCGAACATCGCCGTCATTTGCATCATCAGGAACACGGCGAAGGTGATTCCGATCAGAAGCGCGGTGAACTTTGCCGTGTCGTTGACCAGCAGCTTGAAGCCGATCCGCAGGATGCCGCTGTATTTCATGGCGCTTCGCCTTCCGACGGATTCCACCAGCCCCCGCCCAGCGCCGCGAACAGGGCGACGGTGTCCTGGTCGCGCACGGCCACAGCCTGCAGGGCGGCGATCGACGCCTCATGGGATTGCACGTCGGCCACGAGCACGTCCGGATAGGCGACCAGCCCCGCGTGATAGTTGGCCTGGACTAGTCCAAGCGCTTCGCCGGCGGCGCGCTGCGCGTCCTCCTGCGCCTGGAGTGCCTCGGCATCGTGCTCGAGCGCCTTCAGGGCGTCGGCGACCTGGGCGAACGCGCCGAGCACGGTCTGCCGGTATTCCGCCTGCGACTGCTGGAAGGCGTCGATCGCCGCCTTTCGGCCGTACCAAAGCGTGCCGCCCTGGAACAGCGGTATCGTTGCCGACGGGCCGATGCTCCAGAATCTGGCGCTTCCCGCCGAAAGCCTGCCGAAGCTGGAACTGGCGGCACCGTACGTGCCGCTCAGGCTGATGCTCGGGAACATTGCGGCAGTCGCGACGCCGATGCCGGCGCTAGCGGCGTGCAGCTGCGCCTCGGCCAGGAGAATGTCAGGACGCTGGCGCACCAGATCGGAGGGCAGGCTCACCGGGAGGTCAACCGGAAGGGAAAATCCAGCAAGGTCGATCTCGGGAAGGTCGGCTCTGGACGGCAGCACGCCCTCGAGCGTCGCCAACAAATCGTCGGCCTGGCTCATCTTTTGGCGCAGGACCGCCACCCCTGCCTCGTTGGAGGCCACCAGCCCCTCGATGCCAAGCGCGGTTGCGTAGGCGCCGGCGCCGGATTGGGCCTGCGCCTCGGCAAGACGGAGCTGTTCCTTCTCCAGGCCGATCAGCTGGTCCGTCGCGCGAATCTGCGCGGCGTAGGCCGCGCGCGCGATGCTGGTATTGACGACATTGGCGGTCAGGATCAGGACGGCGGCCATGCCCGCATAGCGCTGGGAATCCGCCTGGGCCCGCAGCCCTTCCACCTTCCGGCGCTCGCCGCCGAAGACATCGAGCGCGTAGCTGACGGTGCCGCTCAAAGTCACAAGATTGAATACCGTGCCGGTCGTCCGGAGGCCCTGCTGCGACGGCGCGGTGCGTTGCCGCCTTGCATCCAGGCCGGCGGCGACCTGCGGGTAGAATATTCCGTAGCCGGCGCGCAGGTTGTCCTGGCTCTGGCGCAGGCTGGCCTCGGAGGCCTGGAGGGTGGGGTTGTTTGCGAGCGCCTTCCGGACCTCCGCGTCGAGCTCGGCCGACTTGAAAAGCCGCCACCAGTCCGCCGCCAGCGGTGCGTTTGAAGCGAACCGCTGCGCTTGCCCATCCGCGGCGACCGTAGCCGCAGGGAGCGGCTCGCGCGTGTAGCGGTCCGCATCGGGCGGGGACGGCCGGACGAAATCGGGGCCCACCGCGCAGGCGCTCAGAATCGCGGCGATCCCGGCAAGGCCGGCGCACTGGAGGACTGATGATCGAAGGTCGTTCATCGGAATCGCTCGGGCGGGGCAGGGGCTACTTTTGCCCTATGTAGACATCGACGAGCTGGCCCGGATAGACCGGGGCGTCCTTTTTCTCGAAGCGGAAGATGACCGGCAGCACGCGCAGATCCACTTTCTCCTGACGCTGATTCGAGAGCTCGATCTTTGGCGAGACATAGGGCTGCACCCGGACGAATTCCAGCGGCACCTTGATGTCGGAGCCGGTGACGGACATCTGCGCCGTGATATGCCACTTCGACGGCAGCCGTGAGACGAGGATCTCGTCGACGTAGCAGCGCACATCCAGGAAATCCTGCGGGGCGCCCATCACGACGAGCGGATCGAACCCCTCCGTGTACGGGTTGAAGGCGCCCTGCGGCGACGCCGTGCCGCCGATGGCGGCGTTGACGGTCAGAACTGTCCCGCCGATCGGCGCCTTTAGCGAGTATTTCTGGAGCAGGGCATTGGCCGCCTGGTAGGCGTGCTGGAGGGCCTCAACCTGCTTCTCCTGGCTTGCGATGTCGTATATCCACGCGCCGGCCTTGGTGAGCTCATATTGTTTTCGGGCGACATCCAGTCCGGCGGCTGCCTGCAATGCGGCGTCCTCTGCCGTATCGAGCGCATCCTTGCTGACCGACTTTGGATCGATGTCATAGGAGGCCCGCTCCTTGTCGTACTGGTCGCGGGCGGTTTTGAGGCTGGTTTCGGCCAGGCCCATCTGGGCATTGGCAATCGCCAGCGTCTCTCCCCGGGGCTGTGCCTTGAGTTCGTTCAGGAGGGCCAGGGCGGCCTCGGATTGCAGGCGGAGCTGCTCGGTGCTGGCCCGTTGCACCGAGTCGTCGATGGACAGCAGCGGCGCGCCCGCCGCCACCTCCTGGCCCTCGTGAACGAGCACCTGGGTGACCGGACCGGAAACCTCGGGGTAGATGTTGACGTTCGAACCGCTCGACTGGTCGCTTTCGATGATGCCGTTCGCATAGATGGCCGACTCATAGGGGCTGCTGACCGGTGTGAACACGGGGGGCTGGGCCTTTCTCTGGACGCCGAAGAGGTAGGCGGCCACAAGCGCGGCCACGACGCCGAGCATCGAGAGCCCAAAGATGACCTTGTTTCTGGCGCTGATTGCGGGCTTGGCCGGCTTGACGGGCATGGCGTCCGGCTTGGGATCCTCAGCCTTGGCCTTGGGCGCCGGCTCGACCGCCTTCGCCTCGCGCTTGGGTTCGGCCGCCTTGGCTTCGGAATCTGCATCGCTCGGGTTCATTCCGTGCCCTTATCCGAGGCGGACAGGCGGCCGTCCTCCATGTGGAGAATCCGGTCCGCATACTCGTTGATGCGCGCATCGTGGGTGACGATCAGGATGCAGCGGCTCTTGTTGAGAATCTTCTCCTTTACGAAAGCGATGATCATCCTTCCGGTGTCCCCGTCCAGGGAGGCCGTCGGTTCGTCGAGAATCAGGATCTCGGGACTGCCGACGATCGCGCGCGCGATGGCGACGCGCTGCTGCTCCCCGCCGGAGAGCTTCACGGGCAGGATCTCCGTCCTGCCCTTAAGACCGACGATCTCGAGCATCTTCGAAGCCTCGACGATCGACTCGTCCCAGTTGCGCTGCTTCAGGATTAGGGGAATCGCGACATTCTCCGCGGTTGTGAGCCTCGGGAACAGATGGTAGTCCTGAAAAACAAAACCGATCGTATTCAGGCGAAAATCGGCAAGCTGGTCGTTGGTCAGGGTCCAGATGTCCGCCCCTTTGACCTCCACCTTTCCGGCGTTCGGACGCAGGATGCCGGAAATCATGCTGAGCAGCGTGGTCTTGCCGCTGCCGGAGGGGCCTATAATGAACAGCATCTCGCCGAAATGCGCGACCAGGCCGACCCCGTTCACCGCGGTCGTCCTGGCCTCCCCTTCGCCAAACCATTTTGTCAGGCCGGTGGCCACGATCGCCTCGGTTTCCGGCATTGTTTTGGTTTCGATGGACATGGATTTCAGGATCGGCGGCGGCCCTGTTCCGCTCTCGGAAATTTAAGCCGAAAAGCGGTCCGGGGGGTATGGGGTATAACCCCTAGTAGTCCGTTGAAAAATAGGCTGGCCGGCGCGAACGGGAGCGGCGCGCCGCCGCATCGGGTGGACACCCCATGGCGAGCACATCCGTTGCCCGGCATGATGGAGGAGCGACCGGCGGCTCCCGCCCGTCCCTCATGAAATCATGAAGACCGACACACTCACGCCGGACGAACTTCAACGGATCGACGCCTACTGGCGCGCCGCCAACTACCTCGCGGTGGGGCAGATCTATCTCTACGACAATCCGCTGCTCAAGCGCCCGCTGACGCTCGCGGACGTAAAGCGCATGCTTCTGGGGCATTGGGGAACGACGCCCGGGCAGAACTTCATCTACGCCCACCTGAACCGGATCATCAAGAAATACGACCTCGACATGATTTACGTGTCCGGGCCCGGGCACGGAGGCCCGGCGGTCGTGGGCAACACCTACCTCGAGGGCACCTACAGCGAAATCTATCCGGACATAAGCCGGGACGAGGCGGGGCTGCGAAGGCTTTTTCTCCAATTTTCGTTCCCCGGGGGCATCCCGAGCCATGCATCGCCGGAATGCCCGGGCTCGATCCACGAGGGCGGCGAACTGGGCTATTCGCTCAGCCATTCGTTCGGAGCCGTGTTCGACAATCCGGATCTCGTCGTCGCCTGCGTCGTCGGCGACGGCGAGGCGGAGACGGGCCCCCTGGCGACCGCCTGGCATTCCAACAAGTTTCTCGATCCGGCGACCGACGGCGCCGTTCTGCCGATCCTGCACCTGAACGGCTACAAGATCTCGAATCCCACGATCCTCGCCCGGATCACGCGCGAGGAATTGGAGCAGTTGCTCCGCGGCTACGGCTGGGTGCCGGCCTATGTGGAGGGCCATGAGCCCTCGCTGATGCATGAGGCCATGGCTGCCGCGCTCGACGCCGCGGTGGAGGAAATCAAGCGAATCCAGCGGGACGCCCGCGGCGGCGGCAACGCCGGCCGGCCGCGCTGGCCGATGATCGTCCTCAATTCACCCAAGGGCTGGACGGGGCCGAAGGTTGTCGATGGCCAGCAGATCGAGGGTACTTTCCGGGCCCACCAGGTACCGCTCGCCGTTTCTCCCACGGCGCCTTCCGAACATCTGAGACAGCTTGAGGACTGGATGAGGAGCTATCGGCCCGAGGAACTCTTTGACGCCTCCGGCCGGCTCAAGCCGGAACTTGCCGAACTTGCGCCCAAGGGCGAGAGGCGCATGGGCGCCAATCCCCATGCGAACGGAGGGATTCTGCTTCGCGACCTGCGGATGCCGGATTTTCGCGACTATGCGGAGAAGGTGCCCACGCCCGGGGTGCGCGGCATC
Organism: uncultured Opitutaceae bacterium; assembly: GCA_964547325.1. Classification (GTDB taxonomy): domain Bacteria; phylum Verrucomicrobiota; class Verrucomicrobiia; order Opitutales; family Opitutaceae; genus Palsa-1447. The sequence continues at coordinate 8,265 of CAZJNA010000048.1, forward strand.
GGCGACACGCATGTCCTCGGGCGGTTCCTCCGCGACGTTGCGAAGCGGAACGGCGAAGGGCGGAATTTCCGGGTCTTCGGCCCGGACGAAACCCTTTCAAACGGGCTGGAGGCCCTTTTCGAGGCGACCAAACGCCAATGGGACGCCGCGACGGTGCCCAACGACGAGTTTCTCGCGCCCGCCGGGCGCGTGATGGAGATGCTCAGCGAGCATCAATGCGAAGGCTGGCTCGAGGGCTACCTGCTCACGGGGCGGCATGGGATCTTCAATTGCTATGAGGCGTTCATCCACATCGTCGACTCGATGTTCAATCAGCACGCCAAGTGGCTGAAGGTCACCTCGCACCTGCCTTGGCGGCGGAAGATCGCCTCGCTGAACTATCTGCTGGCCTCGCACGTCTGGCGCCAGGATCACAACGGCTTCACCCACCAGGATCCCGGCTTTATCGACCACGTCGTGAACAAGAAGGCGGAGATTGTGCGCGTGTACCTCCCTCCGGACGCGAACTGCCTGCTGTCGGTCATGGACCACTGCCTGCGCAGCCGCCATTACGTCAACGTGGTGATCGCGGGGAAGCATCCCGCGCCGCAGTGGCTCACGATGGAGGCCGCCGTCGCCCATTGCTCCGAGGGCATCGGCATCTGGCAATGGGCGAGCAACGACCACGGCGTCGACCCCGATGTGGTCATGGCCTGCTGCGGCGATGTGCCCACGCTCGAGACCCTCGCCGCCGTCTCGATCATGCGCGAGCACCTTCCCGACCTGAAGATCCGGGTGGTCAACGTCGTCGACCTCATGAAGCTGGAGCCGCGGACGGAGCACCCGCACGGATTGAGCGACACCGACTTCGACGGGCTCTTTACCAAGGACAAGCCGGTTATCTTCGCATTTCATGCCTACCCGTGGCTGATCCACCGCCTGACCTACCGCCGCACCAATCACGCGAACATCCACGTCCGCGGGTACAAGGAGGAGGGGACCATCACCACGCCTTTCGACATGACCGTGCTGAACGACTTGGACCGGTTTCACCTCGTCATGGACACCGTCGACCGGCTCCCGCAGACGGGGGCCAGGGGCGTCTATCTGAAGCAGCGGCTCAAGGACAAGCTGGTCGAGCACAAGCAGTATATAGACAGATACGGCGAGGACATGCCGGAGATCCGCAACTGGGCATGGGGAACTTCCAAGTGAGCGAAGCGACGCCCGCGGACGCCCCGGCTTGCGAGCCGAAGCCCGAGGCGAAGGAGGAGATGAAGTCCGTGCCCATGGCGGAGCTGCAGGCCACGCTTGGGTCGTCGCCCGAGGGCCTGAGCCATGGCGAGGCCCTGAAGAGGCTGAGCCAGTACGGGCCGAATGAAATTGCGGAAAAGAAGGCCAATCCGCTCCTGAAGTTTCTCGCCTACTTCTGGGGTCCCATTCCCTGGATGATCGAAGGGGCGGTCGTTCTCTCGGGCTTGGTCCGCCACTGGCCTGACTTTTTCATAATCCTCCTTCTGCTCGTCGCCAACGCTGTGGTCGGATTCTGGGAGGAACGCGAGGCCGGCAACGCGATCGCCGCCCTCAAGGCGAAGCTGGCGGTCACGGCCCGGGTGAAGCGGGACGGAAAATGGGCCGGCGTTCCCGCGCGCGAACTCGTGCCCGGGGATGTGATCCGCGTGCGCCTGGGCGACATCATCCCGGCGGATGCGCGCCTCTTGGAGGGAGACCCGTTGGAGGTGGATCAATCCGCGCTGACGGGCGAGTCGCTGCCGGTCGCGCGCAAGCCAGGCGAGGCCGTATTTTCGGGGTCGATCGTGCGCCAGGGCGAAAGTGGCGCCCTGGTCTACGCCACCGGCGCGAACACGTACTTTGGACAGACCGCAAACCTGGTGCAGGAGGCGCATACGATCAGCCACTTCCAGCGCGCCGTCCTGAGGATAGGCAACTATCTGATCGTTCTCGCGGTCGCCCTGGTGGCGGTGATCATCACGGTCGCCCTCTTTCGCGGCGATCCGATCCTCACGACGCTGCAGTTTGCCCTGGTGCTGACGGTTGCGGCGATCCCCGTTGCGATGCCGACCGTCCTGTCCGTCACGATGGCGGTCGGCGCGCGGCTCCTGGCAAGGAAGCAGGCGATCGTGAGCCGGCTGGTGGCCATCGAGGAATTGGCGGGCATGGACATTCTGTGTGCGGACAAGACCGGCACCCTAACGCAAAACAAGCTGACCTTGGGCGATCCGTTCGCGGTCGGCGGCATTCCACCCGAGGAAGTCATCCTCGCAGCCGCCTTGGCATCGCGCGCGGACGACAACGATACGATCGATCTGGCGGTCCTCGGCGGCCTGAAGGGCGATCAGGCGCTCCGAGGCTATCGTGTGGATCACTTCCAGCCGTTTGATCCGGTGCGAAAGCGCACCGAGGCAGCGGGCATGGCGGCCGGCGGCAGGGCGTTCCGGGCGACGAAGGGCGCTCCCCAGGTGATCCTGGAATTATCGGGGAACGCCGGAGAGGTGAGGGCGGCCGTCGAAAAGGCCGTCGGCGAATTCGCGGCGCGCGGCTTTCGCTCGCTGGGTGTGGCCCGGGCAGGGGGGGAGGGGGCCTGGCAATTCATCGGGGTCTTGCCGCTTTTCGACCCGCCGCGGGAGGATGCCAAGGCGACGATCGCGACAGCCCTGCAGATGGGTGTCAGGGTCAAGATGGTCACGGGCGATCAGCTTGCGATCGCCCGGGAGACCGCCCGGAAGCTCGGCATGGGAGCGGACATTCTCGACGCCGCGGCCCTCGGCGACTCAAAGCGGGTGGAGACGGCTGCTGCGGCCGAGTCCATCGAGCGGGCCGACGGCTTCGCCCAGGTGTTTCCCGAGCACAAGTTTCACATCGTGGACGTCCTGCAAAAGCGCGGCCATATTGTCGGCATGACGGGCGACGGCGTGAACGATGCCCCGGCGCTGAAACAGGCCGACTGCGGCATCGCGGTCTCGGGCGCGACGGACGCGGCGCGCGCCGCGGCTGCCATCGTGCTTCTGACCCCAGGCCTTTCGGTGATCATAGACGCGATCAAGGAAAGCAGGCGAATCTTTCAGCGGATGAACAGCTATGCGATCTACAGGATCGCCGAGACGCTCGGCGTCCTTTTGTTCATGACGCTGTCGATCCTGATCTTCAATTTTTACCCCCTGACCGCCGTCATGATCGTGATCCTGGCTCTGCTCAACGACGGCGCCATCCTCTCCATCGCCTACGACAACGTCCACTACTCGAACAGGCCGGAGACGTGGAACATGCGCCTCGTCCTGGGGATCGCCACCGTGGTCAGCGTCGTCGGCGTCATGGACTCCTTCGGCCTGTTTTTTGTCGGCGAACGGGTGTACCACCTCGACCGTGCGATCATCCAGACGCTGATCTATCTCAAACTTTCCGTATCGGGACACTTCAAGATCTTCCTCACCCGCACGCGTGGGCCGTTCTGGTCCATCCGGCCCGCGCGAATTCTGATGATAGCGGTATTCGGCACGCAGATCGCGGCCACGCTGATAGCCGTCTACGGATTCCTCATGCCGCCGATCGGCTGGGGCTGGGCCCTCCTCGTATGGGGCTATTCCCTCGCGTGGTTTTTCGTCAATGACCGCGTGAAGATACTTGGCTACCGGGTTCTGGATCCGGTCAAGGCGGGTCCCGTTCTGACCCCGCAGATCCCAGCGCAGACGGGATAAGTCCGGAAACAGGTCAGATCCGGCTGGTGAGCATGAGCACGACGAAGACGAGAAACACCAGGCCGAGACCGCTGCTGGGATAGTAACCCCAGTTGCGGCTGTGCGGCCAAGTCGGCAGCGCACCGAGCAGAAACAGGAAAAGTACGATCAATATGATGGGTCCTAGGTACATAGATATTTCTTTCGCAGAGCGGAAGGGAGCGGGTGCGCAGACCGCCATCTTGCGCAGGCGGACTTTCCAAGGTGGAAAATCATTCTCTAACATCGAGAGGGTACGCGCTGCGCAGGGCCATCGCTATGGGGTGTTGGCCTGCTAGTCCCTCATCGACGTTAAATGGCGATTGTGACCAGTATAACTGATCCGGAGCGATTTGACCGGAAGATGAAACGCAGGGGAACGCTTGTAGACTTCCTAGGCGAATCGCCTCTAAAAGGCGCCAATCTCGATCTTAGCCGGCATAAGGAAAGGGCGAAGGCGCTCGATTTTATTTCCCTGCGCTCCAGCCCCCGTCCACCATCAGGCAGGAGCCGGTGACCATCGCCGCCTCGTCGCTCGCAAGGTAGAGCGCCGCGGCGGCGATCTCTTCAGGCCGGGCCATCCGGCCGTTGAGCTGGGTCGAGGCCATGTCCTTGTAGGCCTGGACGGGATCCGGATATTCCGCGACGCGGGCCTTCACGAAGGGCGTCTCCACCCGGCCCGGGCAGATGGCGTTGAACCGCACTCCCGTCTTCGAATGATCGAGCGCAAGGGAGCGCGTCAGGCCCACCACGGCGTGCTTTGTCGTGTCATAGGCCAGCCGCTCGCGCACGGCCACGACGCCGCCGATGGACGCGAGGTTGATCACGCTGCCGCTGCCACGCGTGAGCATGGCGGGAACGAAGGCCTTGCAGAGGTTGAAGGGACCCCGGACGTTCACGGCGTAGAGCCGGTCGAGATCGGCGGCCGTCGTGGTGAGCAAGTCTCCGACGTGGCCGATGCCGGCATTGTTGACGAGGAGGTCCATGGCGGGAAGCCGTTCCGCAAGGGCCAGGGATTCCTTTTCATCCGCGACGTCGAGCCGGGCGAATTCAGCCTGGCTTCCCGCCTTGAGCAGACGCTCCACAGTCGCCTCGCCGGCCGCTGTGTCACGGTCCACGACCCAAATGCGGGCGCCGGCGGCCGCAAAAGCCTCGGCGATCGCCTGGCCGATGCCGGAGCCTGCTCCGGTTATGAGCGCGTTCTTCTTCGCGAGGCTAAACATGTCCGATCCTTTCTGCCTTGGCGCGAAGAAGAAGCAAATCTCGATTCACGGCTCCGGGCGCACGAACCGCATCCCTTTCCATCCGCAGCGACTATGCGCAAAAAGGTTTTGCGAAGGTCTTCACGCTCTCATGCATCCGCCGCCCGCCTGGAAGACAGGATTAGGCCCATCAGGCCGCTCGCGGAGTCGTCGAGCTGATCCAACAACGCCAGCGAGACTTTGATGCCGGCTTCCGTCAGGTTCAAAAGGTCAAGGCCGCCGCGCGCCGTCGGGTCCGAGCCCGATACGGCGGCGGGCCGGAGCGACGCGATGGTTTGCCGCCGCTCATCGAGAGACCGCCTATAATCGGCGATCAGGGACTCTACCCCAGCAAGATGCGCGAGCTCCACTTTTGCCGCCTCATCCGCTTCCCGCAACCTTTCCGCAACCTGCCGCTTGGCGAGCGCCGTGTCGACGCCTTCCGACGACGCGCCCAGCAAAGCGGCGATGAGGGGTTCGATTTCCCGCAATGCGTGAACAGTATCCTCTGTTTTTCTGGTCGCTTCGCACAAGTCGCGGATCTTCAGATCTATCCTGCGCAGATCATCCCGGCTGAGAACGGCCGTGAGCCAAAGCGCGTTCCAGGCGGCCCGGTCCCTTTCGTGGGCGTAGAGCTTGGACCATTTTTCGTCGATCACTCGCAGCCGGTCAAATGACGCTGCGTTTGACTCGATCGACGAACCCAGCTGCGCCTGCTGTGCGCACGCCCGTTCTAGGTTCTTCTCTATCGCCGCCATCCTGAAGTCCATTTCCGCGAGGGCGGATTGTGCGGGATCTGGTCGCCCCAAACGATGCCAGACGACGGCGCCGCTGGCGCCGAGAATGCCCAAGGCGACGACTGTGATGGCGGTGTGTTTCATGACGAAAGGAATCTGAATGAACGACAAAGCACTGGTTTGCAGTGCATTTTGTTCAAGTATTTCGTATGTAAATCCATCATGATCGGCAGTGCGTCCCGCTTTGGGCGGACGGTTCTCAGGCGGCGGCGATTCCCGCCTGGGCTCTTGAGGCGGCCAGGGCCCTTTCCAACAGCTCCTTCAACTCCCAGGGCTGCGCCGGCTTTCCGAGAAAGGCGTCCATCCCAGCCGCTTCGTGCACCTTGGGTTCGCGAAACCTGTCATCGGAGGTGAATGCAACGATGAACAGACGCCTATGCAGCGGACCGGCACCCGTCGCCTCCCAGGCCCGGATCCACTGGGCCGCGCGCGTGCCGGTCATGACCGGCATTTCCTGGTCCATGAAAATGCAATCATAGGCCGTCGCCTCAACCGTTGCGCAGGCTTCCCGACCGTTGCCGACAAGGGTGACGCGACAGCCGGCGTTTTCGAGAACGCAGCGCATGGTCCTCCGTATCAATTCGTTGTCATCGGCGACGAGAACCCGAAGGCCGGATTCAACTTCCGGCGAGCGTGCCGCCGTGGGGGCAATGCCCATGAACCGAGCAGAAAAGTTACCCGCCTCCATGCCTCATCTTATCAATATATGCGCCAGACTGGAAATACTTTTAAAATCCCGGCTTATGCCGCAAAAGCATAAGTAACCGCAATGCGGCCGGCGCGCGTGGACCGGGGAAGACGTGGGTCGGGCCCTGTCCGCTAGCGAGGCTTCCGCTTGGATGGGGGCTTTGCGCCGGCGATCTTCTCCTGCAGAATTCTCACGTACTCGGCGAGGAAGGGCCTGCCCGGGCTGCTCTTGAGCCAAACGGCATGGAGCTCGAATGGGGGGCCGTCGCTTCCCGCATAAATGACATTTTCAGGTTCGCGGGGGAGCTTGATCTCGGGAATGAGCCCAAGCCCCTGACCGTCCCCGACCAGGGTCAGCATCCCCGAGATGGATTGCGCGCTCGGACCGAATCGGGGCGCGAATCCCGAACGCCGGAAAATTTGCGTGAGCATGCCCGCAAAACCGGGGAAGTCGGACGCGACAACCCAATGTTCCGCCTTCAGGTCGGCCAGGCGGATGGGCTTCCGACCCGCAAAGGCATGTCCCAGCGGAAGGATCACCTTGAAACCGCATGTATAGACGAGCGCGGATTCGATGCCCTTCCGCGAACCGCTCAGAAGCCCGGAGATGAATCCAATATCTATCGCTCCGGACCTTACGGCATCCAAATGCTGGTACATGGGGAGTTCAACGAATTCAGCCGAGAGCTTTGGATTCCGTTCACGCAAGGCGCGTGCCGCCGCCGCGATCGGCACCGAGGACACATCATAATCGATGCCGATCTTCAGCATATGCGCCGCCCCTTTTGCGATGTGCTGGGCGTCCCCCACGGCAACATCGAGCTGCCCGAGCACCCTATCGACCTTCTTCAACAGGAAACGCCCGGATTCGGTCAGGCTCACCCGCGCCGTGGTGCGTTTGAATAGCGGGAAGCCAAGTTCCTCCTCCAAGTCCGAGATCTGCCGGCTCAGGGCCGGTTGCGCGATTCGCAGGGCCTCGGCGGCCCGGCTGAAATTCAATGTCCTGGCCACCGCCACAAAATAGCGAAGGCGCCGAAGTTTCATGGGACACGTGTAGCTTTCCCTTGTCGAAACGCAATTCGTTTGGCTATTTCGGGGTGGCATCGCACCGGGCCGCGCGAATGCCGTGCAATCCAATTTTCCTCTATCACGCTGCTCACTGGGACAGCTGAATCCCGATTCCCCCCATCTACGGGTTGGTGAGGATGACCTTGAGGGCCCGCTCCTTGGCCGCGTTGCCAAAGGTGTCGTACGCCTTCATGATTTCGCCGAGCGGAAAGCGGTGGGTGATGAGCTTGAGCGGTTCGACTTTTCCCGAGCGGACCGTCTTCAGCAGGAGGGGCGTCGTCACGGTGTCCACCAGGCGCGTCGTGATGGTGATATTGCTCGACCAGAGTTTTTCCAGGTGCAGCTCGACGCTCTTGCCATGCACGCCGATGTTGGCGATCCGGCCGCCGGCCGCGATGATCGACTGGCAGATCCCGAAGGTGGCGGGAATGCCCACGGCTTCGATCGCCACGTCCACTCCCTTTCCGCCGGTCAGCTTCATGATTTCCTCGGCGGCATTCTCGCGCACGAGCTTCGTGGCGCCAAACACCTTGGCCACATCCAGGCGGTTTTGGTCCGGATCGACCATGATGATCTCCGCCGGCGAGTAGAACTGAGCGGTCAGGAGCGCCGACAGTCCCACGGGCCCCGCGCCGATGATCGCGACGATGTCTCCCGGACCGACTTTGCCATTGAGCACGCCGCACTCGAATCCAGTCGGCAGAATGTCGCTCAGCATCACCAGGCGCTCCTCATTGTCGTCGGTGTCCGCGATGTGGTACAAGCTCGTGTCGGCATGGGGAATCCGGACGTACTCCGCCTGGGTGCCGTCGATCATATAGCCCAGGATCCAGCCGCCATCCTCGCAGTGCGAATACATGCCCCGTCGGCAGGGCAGGCACTTTCCGCACGAGGTGACACAGGAAATGATCGCCCGGTCTCCCACCTTGAAGTCCGTGACCGCGGATCCGGCTTCGATCACGATGCCGACGCCTTCGTGGCCCAGGATCCGCCCGGCCTTCACCTCGGGTGTGTCGCCCTTCATGATGTGAAGGTCGGTGCCGCAGATGGTCGTCTTCTTGATCTTCATGATCACATCCGTCGGCTTCTGGATGGTGGGTTTCGGCTTGTCCTCCCAGGCGCGGACGTTGGGGCCGTGATAGACCAGCGCCTTCATGGTGCCGGACGCGGCGGATTCCTTGTCGGCGGGTTTGGCTGGCTCGAGGGCGGTCAATGTATTCATGGAGGGGATGGTGATCGGAACCCCTTGGGCGGACTATGGGGTTTAACCCTGTTCCGAGTGGCTGCCCGGGGCACGAGGACCGCGGCGTCTCCGAATCGGCCGGCGCGGCGACTGGCGAGGATCAGGCGGCCAAACGCCCCCGCTTGCTATTATAGCAGCATTCCTCACCCCATAGGGATTCTTGAAAACGCTATTGCTTTTCAAAACATTCTAACCAAGATCTTCGATGAAATTCACTTGGGATTCCCGGAAGGATGCCATCAACCATGCAAAACACGGCGTGCCATTTTCCGAGGCTCAACGGGCGTTCGCAGACCCGCTTGCCATCGTTGCATTCGATGAAGCTCATAGCCCTCGTGGCCGAAACGAGCTTCGTTGGTGGCTGCTTGGAAAGGTCGGCCGACGGGTGTTGCTGGTCCGATACACCCATCGTCCGAACGGAGTCATCCGAATCATTGGCGCGGGATACTGGGAAGTCGGAGCAAAAATTTATGAAGAAGAAAATCGAACGCATTGAAAAGCCGCAATTCGACGACGCGGGCTATCAGGTCAACCTGAAGAAACTGAACGGCGAGCCGTTGCCCGATCCGGCGAAACTGGATTTTCGGCCGTTCCAACACGGCGGGGCACGGGCTGGGGCAGGGCGCAAACCATCAGGCCGCAAAGCGGTTCTCCTGCGGCTGAGTCCCAGGGTCATCTCAGCTTTGCGCAAGGAAGCTGAACGTAACCACAAGACGCTCTCCGACGTGGCTGAAGAACGCCTGGCGCATGCCTGAGCGTGATTCAGGTGCTTCGTCGAGAAGCCGTTGGACGCTACCAATCCGATTCGAGAGCGGCTACTCCGGAGTCATCCCGATCGTTCGAAGCCAGGTCTCCATCAATCGAGGCCATTCAGTCACCGGAAATCTCGGTATCTCCCCATTTACGGGCTAATAATCCGGCCTGAGTCCGGGGCGCGCTGGTGCCCCGGTGGCTGGGGCGGGTGAGATTTACCTGACGGGTAACTGAATTATCGTCGCGATCTCGTTGCCGGTCGTCCCGCCCATCGCGGGGATATTCGTCACGACAATGTCATTCTCCACCGTCTTTACTCCATCGATTCCCTTGGCATAAATCCTGGTCAGTTCCTTCTGGGCGAGATTGTCCACCGTACCGGTCAGGACGACGTTGCCGTCATTGACCACGACCTGTATGCTGGCGCCGCGGATGCCGCCCTTTACGAGAATGCGGTTGCGAATCTTATAGGCCATCCAGGCATCGGAATGCACCATGTACGTCGGCTCGATCTCGACCTGGTTGTCGACGCCGATTGCCCCGGGAAGGTTTTTTGCCGTGTCGGCGGCGAGTTCTCGGTCTTCCTCGTCCTGAACCTTCCCGGTGAGCGTGACGACACCGTCCTTGGCCGAGACCTTCACATGGTCCTCGAGGACCGCGCGGTAATTGTACGAGGCATTCGCGGCCTCTTCTATTTTGTTATCGGTGGCGGACGATGCGATCAGGGCAATGGGACTCGCGGCGAACATGAGCAGGGCCGGCAGAGTTTTTATTTTCATGAGGAAGCGATTGGCTTCTAAATTTCAGGTTTTGTAATTCTTGGATCGCCAATCCTGGGCATCCACGAGGGGAACGGCTTCTCGAGGTTCAAGTGCGCCGGTGCGCTACTTGCCCAGGAGTTTGGCGACGACAAAGATGACGAAGGCGCCCCCCAGGCCACCGCCCAGGAGAAGGTAGATGAGCGAGTAGCCCGCGGCCGCGAGAGGAATGAGTGTGTGCATGGTTCGATTGGTATTTGATGAGGTTTTGACCTTTGCCGGAATACGACCTCGCACCAGGCGTGCCAACCGCTTGTTGTATTCGGAAGGCATTAACTGTGAATGACTAAAGTAATTCGTCGCTCCGCGGCCCTGCGAGTAATCAATGCAAAATGCCCGGATTTGAATGATGGGCGGGCAAAATGCGAATTTACCCCTGCGTCGCCCCGCCTTCGGTTATGTATCGGTGCAGATCCGTCGGGATCCCGGGGCTACCGACATTCGGGCAACAGCTTCCATGAGTGGGAGAAGAATGACCGAGCGGGAAGTGAATCAATTTGTGAATAGCTCAAAAAATGAGGGGCCGCAATGTCTTGCCCCACCGGAAGAAACACAACGGGAGCCAGAGCTCGAATTGTCGTAGGCTTGCTTTTAGACCAGATACCGCTCAGTTGAGCGGTATAGGCCAAAATGCTTACCGAACGACAGGAAGCCATTCTCGATTTCATCCGCCGGTATCAGAGCGCGGAGAATGTCCCGCCCTCGACCCGCGTTATTCAGCAACATTTCGGACTTTCTGCTCAATCGACCGTTGCGCAGCATCTGCGAGCGCTGGCGAACAAAGGTCAGTTGGAGCAGCTCGCCGACGGCCGGTGGGGACTCAGGGCCCTGGCAACGCAGGCGCAGCTCTTCGAGGTGCCCGTCCTTGGCGCCATCCCCGCGGGCCTGCCAGCATTGCAGGAACAGGAGCCCGACGAAATCATAGCGATTGATCCGGCGGTCTTTGGGATACGGCGGCCTCGGCCGGGACGCTTGTGGGCGCTGCGGGTCACCGGCGATTCGATGATCGAAGCGCATATTCTCGATGGCGACCTGGTGCTCATGGAGTGGCGCGAACCGCGCGTTGGCGAAGTCATCGCCGCCCTGGTGGATGAGACCACCACCACCCTGAAGCGCCTGGTTCGAGAAAAGGGACGAATGCTATTGCGCGCGGCAAACCCGCGCTACCCCGATATCGCGCCTTCGCGTTTGGAAGCCCAGGGCGTGGTGCTCGGGGTGATCCGCCGGAAATTTGCATGAAAGAGACTTTCCCGTGCCTGATCCGAGAACCATTGCTGCATTGCGGTCGCTCGTGGCCGCATGGACACCGGCTGCCTGGCAGAACGGTGTCCACGTGCCCACCGGTGTCCGTGCCGTGGATGAGGCTCTCGGTGGCGGACTTCCACCGGGACGATTGACCGAGCTGGTTTCGGCGCCCGGTGCGGGCGGCCAGTTTATACTGGCGCGAATCCTCCGGACCGCGCGAGCCGCCCGGGAGCGCGTGGCGCTGATCGATGCGGCGGACGCCTTTGCCCCTGAAGGTATTGCCCCGAATGACTTGCGGCACCTTGTTTGGGCACGTGCCCGGAACCTCCGCGAAGCGCTGGCCGTGGCCGATGTGCTTGTCCGCGACGGCAACTTTGCGACCGTAGTCCTCGACCTGCGCGACGTCTCCAGGCGGGAGTTGAACCAGACATCCAAATCGGTCTGGCACCGGATCCATCGGCTCGTGGAGCGGCAGCCTGCTGCAGTTCTCGTGCAAAGCCATCATGGCGTTGTGCCCGCTGTGCGCTGGCGAATCACCGTGTCCAGGCCGTGGAGCCTGGCGGACCAACGTTGCACACAGGAGCACCTCTCCGCATCTCTCGCTGTCGAGACGACACGGGGCCACCTCTCGGAGGAACTCGCAGGATGAATTTCGCGGTTCTGACGGTGCCTGATTTTTCGCTACACGCCCTGCGGCGGAGCGAGCAGGCACTGGCGGGCAAACCTCTGGCCTTGATCGCGGGCGAGGGCCGCAAGGCCGTTCTGACACAGGTGGCGGCCGAAGCCGTAGGTCTTGAGCCCGGTCTTGCGGTGCCGATAGCGATGGCGCGCTGCCCCGGTGTCATTCTGAGGACGCGCGAAGCCCAGGCCGATATCGAGGCCTACCGGCTCTTGGTAGCCGCAGCATTCACGCTATCACCTCGTGTGGAGGTCACCGCCCACGATACCTGCACAGTGGACTTGCAGGGTGCCGACGAGGCGCGAACGCAGACGGCTATGCACTTGCGATGCGCAGAGCTCACGCGTGCAGGGCTACCCATGAGAGCGGGTGTGGGTGCGACGCCGATTCTGGCATCTTATGCGGCACGGTGCGCCGATCCGGTGCGCGTAGTCCGAAATTCCGCGGAATTTCTGCGGGACCTTCCACTCGCATTTGCCGAGCCGACCGAGGTGCAAATCGAAATCCTGCACGGTTGGGGGATCCGCACCTTGGGCGAACTCACCCGGCTGCCGAAGGCCGAAATCGGTGAGCGCCTTGGAACGGGCGGCGTGGCCCTGTGGGAACGGGCCGCTGGGGAGGCAACACGGGTATTACGACTTACCGAACCGGTCCGCTCCTTTGTGGCCGAGTGGAATTATGAGCCGGCTATCGACGCGCTCGAACCCCTGCTTTTCAAACTGCGGCGGTATGCCGAGCGCGTGGTCTTTGAGCTGCGAGCCGCGGGCTTCGTGGCTGAGGCGCTGACCCTCACGCTCTTCCTTGCAGACGAGACCGATTACCGCCGGGAATTCCGGCTGGCGGAGCCGGGGGCCGACGTGGACACCTGGCTCCGCGTCTTTCTCTCGCATCTGGAGTCGCTGAAGCTAGGCGCCCATCTGGTCGCGGTGCGGCTCGTGGCGACGCCGACACGGCCTCTTGTGAAGCAGGATAGCCTCTTTGATACGGGACTAAAGGATCCGCAGGCCTTTTGGGAAAATCTTGCCCGAGTCGCCGCCATCCTTGGAGAGGGGCGCGTCGGGACGCCGGTCATGTCGGAGACCTGGCGGCCAGACTCATTCACGCTGGAAAAGCCCGCCGAGAGCGTGCCCGCGGCGGAGCCGGAGCCGGTGCATCCACCGCGGGGCGGGGTCCTGCGGCGATACCGTCCATCGCGCCCGGTCTTGGTCAGATTGGAGGGCGAGCGGCCGTCTGCCCTGAGCGGAGCGGTGACTGGGACAGTGTGCGCTGCGGCAGGACCGTGGCGCGCGAGCGGCGGGTGGTGGCAGACTGGTGCTTGGGCGGTCGAGACTTGGCACGTTAATCTCGCGAATGGGGGAGTATATCAACTGGCTCGGACAATTGACGGCTGGACTGTGGAAGGGGTGATCGACTGATGCCCTACGTCGAGCTGCATGCTCGGAGCGCCTTTTCGTTTCTGCGCGGAGGCTCCCTGCCGGAAGCGCTTGCCGAGGTTGCGGCCCGAATCGGCCTCGCCGCCGTGGCCCTGTGCGACCGGAACGGCGTATATGGTGGCGTCCGGTTCCATTCCGCGGGACTCGAGACGAAGATCCGCCCGCTGGTTGGTTGCGAGGTCGTCATGGAGGACGAGACGGTCGTGCCGGTCCTGGTCGCTACGCGCACCGGCTATCGCCGGCTCTGCCGGCTCCTCACGACCGCGCACCTGCGCGCGAGAAAGGGCGAAGGCCGGGTCAAATGGCGGGAATTGGCCGAGGATACGACGGGCTTATTTGCTCTGACCGGTGACGAGGAGGGACCAATACGGCGCGCCTGGAATGTTCGCGGCAGCCAGGCGGCGGACGACGCAGGCGAACGACTGCTTGAAGCCTTCGGCTGCGATCGCCTATTTGTCGAAGTGCAGAGGCACCTCGTGCCCGGCGAGGAGAATGCCAATGAATTTTTGGTTGATTGGGCTCGCGCGAAAGGACTGCCGCTCCTCGCCACGAACGGCGTCAGCTACGCCGCTCCCTTGCATCGGAACGTGGCAGACGTGTTCACCTGCCTCCGCGAGCACACCACACTCGATCGCGCCGGCCGGCTTCTCTCGCGCAACTGCGAGCGGCATTTGAAGTCGCCCCAGGAAATGATCGCTTTGTTTGCGGACCTGCCGGAAGCCATAGCAAACACGAAACAGCTCGCCGAGCGGATGGAGTTCACCCTGGCGGACCTGGACTACCGGTTTCCCGACTACGCCGTTCCCGCAGGCGAGACGCAGGGCTCATTCCTCACCAAGATGACCTATTTTGGGGCGCAGCAGCGCTACGGCAGCGTGTGTGGGGATGTGCGAAAGCAACTGGAGAAGGAACTCGAGCTCATTATCCGATTGGAGTTTTCCGGATACTTTTTGATCGTCTGGGACCTCTGCACCTTCGCCCGGCAGAGGGGGATCCTGGTCCAGGGACGGGGGAGTGCGGCCAATAGCGCCGTGTGCTACGCGCTCGGCATCACGGCTGTGGATCCTGTGGGCGGAAAGCTTCTTTTCGAACGGTTCTTGAGCGAGGGGCGCGCAAAAAGCGGCC